>JBHPDM010000005.1:0-47952 GCA_042577285.1 Candidatus Omnitrophota bacterium | reverse complement strand
GGAGAGGCTGCTTGAAACCAGCGCAAGATTACTGAAACTGCAAAGCAGGGCAAAGGATGTAGCCTCAAGGCCGGTCGCGGTATTGCGCGCCATAAAATCCATCACCATTAAAAAGACGAACATGCCGATAAAGCTGTAGATGATGTGATACGCCACTGCGGTTGCCGGTGTATAATAAAGGTAGCTTAAAGTAACCACCGCCCCTAAGAATACCGAGTAATAAAGCCATTTTTTGATGTTTATCTTTGTGCTGAAGCGATAATATAGAAGCGCTCCGGCCACCCCAAAAAGTGTACTTATCGTCGAAAGGGTGCCGATCCAGATCTTGCCCCACTTAAAGGCATCCCTCTGGATAAACAAAAGCGGCGTGCCAAAAGAGGGGGAAAATTTATAGAGAAAAATAAAAACACCCACATAGAGCAGTTTTTTATCGGAGAACAACCTCTTCATGTCGCTTTTTAAGGAAGATCTCTTTTGAGGCCCTTGAGGGCTCTTCTCCCGGTAAAGATGAGCGACCAGGGCGACTGTTAGATAAACCGGTATCAACAATAAGAAACCGGCCTTGTAGCCCCACTTCTCGGCGATAACTCCGCCTCCGATGCCGGTAAAAAGCCCCGCGATAGAAATAGATATCCACTGTACGCTCTGGATCTTTCCGGTGGCGTGGAGAATCTTGCCCTCCACGCACATGATCCCGTCAACACTCACATCCCTGAAGGCTGAATTTGCCGAATTAAACAAGAGCAGCGCGATGATCGTAAAGATCGGGAAACTGAAAGAGCCTAAGAATAAACAGGTGATGATATCGGCGGCAACTGAAAAGAAGATCCAGATCTTTTTACTGAAGAAATTATCTATGACATAGCCGATGAAGGGCTTTACTAGCCACGCGCTGATCGTGATGCTGCTCAAGAACATGATCTTCTCGGGAGAAAACTTCAACGTCTCCTTCATATAATAAAAGAGCGCCTGGGAGGGCAATGCTTCTATACCCTGGGTAAAATAAACCACCCCGCTTAAGGTAAATATCCAAAAAAGTTTCTTATTTATTTTGTTCATCTAACAAAAAGGACTACCGCCTTCTCGCGATAGTCCTCCCTCCTGAAGTGACACCCTCAGCATCAACTATTCTGTTTCTGGTACTTCCGAAGGCGCAGGCGCGCTCTCCCCGGGATCCTCCTGAGCTTCGGGCAATGGCATATCGGCTTCCGGTATGGCTTCCTGCTGGACTGCATCCGTCGTCTCTTGCTCCTGGGTGACGCTGCGCATCAAAGACTTGCTCTGTTTTGCCGCCATCAACGCCAAGATAAGGCAGGTAGAAAAGAAGACTATTGAGAGGATCGTAGTCATGCGCGTCAGCAGGGCGCTGGTCTTGGTACCGAACATCGACTCGACTCCGGAGAAGCTCTCAACTAGACCCCCTCCCCTGCCCCGCTGGATAAGGATAAACACGATCAGTAACGCGCAGACGATCGCATGTATCGTAAGGATAACTGCTAACATTTTTTTACCTCGTTTGCTATCTTGACTATCTCTGAAAATGAATCAACTTTCAAGCTTGCTCCGCCCACCAGGGCCCCGTCAATATCCGGCTGCTCCATCAATTGCTTTGTATTCTCAGGCTTGACGCTCCCGCCGTATTGGATCCTCACTTGAGTTGCTAACTCCTTATTATACAGCTTTATCAGCAGATCGCGAATGTATTTTTGCGCCTCCTGGGCCTGCGCCGCTGTGGCGGTCTTGCCGGTACCAATCGCCCAGACCGGCTCATAGGCGATAGTCACCTCCTGTAGATCCTCTGCACTTACGTCCTTTAGGCCGCCCTTTATATGATCGTCTAGAACCGCAAAGGTATTGCCGCTCTCCCTGTCGGCAAGCATCTCCCCGACGCAGACTATCGGTTTAAGTCCGGCTTTTAATGATGCCTTCAACTTAATATTTACTGTTTCATTGCTCTCGCCGAAGAACTGCCTGCGCTCTGAGTGGCCGATGATCACAAACCTGCATCCGGCATCCTTGAGCATCAGAGGCGCGATCTCTCCGGTAAAGGCACCCTGATCCTTCCAATAAACGTCCTGCGCTCCCAGCTGGATATTTGAATCAGTGACCGCCTCAGCTACCTCGCTTAAGGCAGTGAATACCGGGAAGATCACGATATCGACGCTTTTAAAATCATAAAGCTGCCTCTTAAGGCCGTTGGCAAGCTCCAGCGCCTCTCCTATATTCTTATTCATCTTCCAGTTTCCGGCGATGATTATCCTTCTCATGTTATTTATCGCTAAGCGCGGCGATCCCCGGAAGGATCTTCCCCTCCAGAAACTCCAGGCTTGCCCCTCCTCCGGTTGAAATATGCGTCATCTTATCCTCTAGTTTAAATTTCGCGACCGCAGCTGCTGTATCCCCTCCCCCGATGATCTTGACAGCATCAAGCCCTGCCAAGAACTTAGCCAGCTCTTGCGTTCCTTTACTAAAAGGCTCGATCTCAAATATCCCCAGCGGCCCGTTCCAGACGATCGTCTTGGCAGTCTTTAGCTTATCTTTAAACGACTCTAAAGTCTGCGGCCCGATATCAACCGCGATCTTTCCCGCAGGAATCGCCTCGCCTACGACTTCAGTCTTGGCATCGGCATCGATTTTATCTACCACCAGGTGGTCGATCGGCAGGAGGATCTCTTTCTTAAGCTCTCTGGCCTTATCCAACAACCCCTTAGCCAGTTCGACTTTATCCGCCTCTAATTTGGAATTACCGATCTGTTTCCCTTGAGCTTTCAAAAAAGTATAACTCATCCCTCCGCCGATCAGGATCGCGTCGCACTTGGGAAGCAGATTTTTGATCACTCCGATCTTATCCGAGACCTTTGCTCCGCCTAAGATGATCATAAACGGAGCCCGGGGGTTACTAATGGCGCTGCCCAGATACTGGATCTCTTTCTCTAGAAGAAAACCGGCTGCGGATCTAAGATGCTTTGTCACTCCTGCGCAGGAAGCATGTGCGCGGTGGGCAGTGCCAAAGGCATCATTGACAAAGAGATCTGCTAATGAAGCCAGCTCCTTAGCAAACACGGCATCATTTGCCTCTTCTTCGGCGTGGAACCTTAAGTTCTCCAATAAGATCAACCGTTCCTTGGCGCTCTGAGCCTCACCCTTGACCATATCCCCCAGGCAATCATCGAGAAACCTTACCCTTTCTCCTGTAAGCTCCTCTAAACGCTCTGCCACCGGCTTAAGGCTGAACTTATCAACCCGCTTTCCCTTAGGCCTGCCCAGGTGGCTGATCAGTATCAACCTGGCAGCACCCTGATCAAGTATATACTTGATCGTAGGCAGGGTCGCCCTGATCCGCTGATCATCAGTGATCCTGAGGCTTTCATCCTGCGGCACGTTAAAATCCGCCCGCATCAGGACGCTCTTCCCCTTAAGATCAAGCCCTTTTACCGTAAGTTTAGCCAAAAATATTCCCCTTTACTATAACCCCTTTTTGACGATGTATTCGCATAAGTCAACCACCCTGCAGGAGTAGGCCCACTCATTATCATACCAACCCATCACCTTTACCAGGCGCTTATCGATGGCCTTGGTCAATTCAGAGTCAAATATACAGGAGTAGTCTGATCCGATGAAATCCCTGGAGACTAAAGGTTCGCTAAGATACTGCATGATCCCCTTAAGGCCGCTCTCTGATGCCTTCTTCATCGCATCATTGATCGATTCCGCAGTAACATCCTTCTCAACGATACAGCTTAGATCCGTCATCGAGACATCAGGCGTAGGTACGCGGATCGCCAGGCCGTCGAGTTTCCCCTTCAGCTCCGGCATCACCACGCCGATCGCCTTAGCCGCCCCAGTGGAGGTAGGGATCATTGAAACCGCCGCAGCGCGCGCCCGGCGCAAGTCTTTATGCGGCAGATCCAGGATCTTCTGGTCATTAGTATAGGAGTGGATCGTGGTCATCAACCCGCTCTTTAAACCGAAATTATCAACCAATACCTTTACCATCGGAGCGAGGCAATTTGTAGTGCAGGAGGCATTGGAGATTATGTTGTGTTTTTTAGGGTCATACTTTGCTTCATTTACCCCTAATACGATAGTTATATCCTCCCCCTTAGCCGGGGCTGAAATCACCACCTTCTTTGCCCCGCCCTTGGCGATATGGCCGATGCATTTGTCCCTCTCCCGAAAGACGCCGGTCGACTCGATTACGATATCGACACCGAGATCCTTCCAGGGGATCTGGTCAGGAGACTTCGCGCTTAAGATCTTGATCGTCTTGCCGTTGACGACTAAGGCATCTTCCTTTGCCTGGATATCCGCATCCAGCGTCCCGAAGTTGGAATCATGCTTTAGAAGGTAAGCCAGGGTCGCAGTAGGAACGGGAAGATCGTTTACCGCTACAAATTCAAGATCCTTGGCCCCCTTTTTAAACGCCGCCCGGTACACCAGTCTACCGATCCTTCCAAAACCATTAATCCCGACTTTTACTGACATCTTTCCTTCCTCCTTTTAGAGTTGTTAGTTTTTTGTCGCTAAATTATATCATAGAGTCCCTGCTGTGCAACTATTTTTTGCCAAGCAGATCTCCGGCAGCGATCCTGCTCCCTGAAATAAACTCCTGCGCTGCCATCCTCTTTTTGCCCGCTAGCTGCACCTCTTTGATCAGCAGGGCACCTTTAGATGTCGCCACGGTGATACCATTAACTGAAACCTCAAGAACCATACCCGCTCCGGCGTTATTGCCGGCACTAGATGATAAAGATACGCTGCTCTTATATATCTTTAAGAGTTTACCGTTATAATAGGTAAAGGCGCCCGGCCAGGGGAGACTCCCCCGTACAAGATCATGCAGCTTGTGCGCAGAGCTCTTCCAATCGATCAAGCCATCCTGCTTTTTGAGTTTTGAGGCAAAACTCACTTCCGCCTGATCCTGCGCAGTGAAAGTAAGGTCATCTTGCTTGATGGCATCGATACACTTCAAGAGTAACTTCGCTGAAAGCTCGGCTAATCTTTGTTCCAGGCAAAGAGAGGTTTCATCTAGGCTGATATTTACTTTCTCCTGCATGATCACCGGACCTGCATCCATCTTCTGGCTCATCTTTATCAGCGTAACCCCGCTCTCGGCTTCTCCCTTGATAATCGCCCAGTTTACAGGTGCTGCCCCACGATACTTAGGAAGCAGCGAGGCATGGGCATTCACACAGAGCTTCTTAGGGATATTCAAAAGCTCCTTTGATAATATCTGTCCAAAGGCCACCACCACAAAAAGGTCTGCTCCCAGACCTTTTAAGAATTCTAACGATCTTCCGGCATTGATATCCTGCTCCTGGTAGACCTTGATCCCGAGATCATTGGCTGCCTGCTTGGCTATAGTAGCGCCCAGTTGCAGGCCGCGGCCTTTCTTGCGGTCAGGCTGAGTAACAAGATAAAGCAATCTGTTGCCTGATGAGGCAAGCGCCCTTAGGGAGGGTATGCTAAAGTCTGAACTGCCGAAAAATACTATATCCATATCTCTTTAAACCGGGTCTATATCAACGGTTACTATTATACCTGAATGAGGAAAATCTTTTAAGTTATTTTTCAGGAATCTGCTCATCCCCTTAGCCGAGGCTGAGGAAACAAGTATCTGCCAGTAGTAATTTGAACGCAGCTTTGCCGGCTCTTGCCGGTTACAGGAGACAACCTCCACCTCCTTACCGAGGCTGGCCTTGCGCAACTTCTTATAGAGGTCCCCTGATGTCTGCTTTACCCTCACCTGGTTCTTCCCGCGTAATCTCACCATCCCCATATGCCTGTAGGGAGGAAATCCCAGATCTTTCCTCTCCTTAAGTTCATCGCGGTAGAAGAGTTCTGGATCATTATCCTTAAGCGCCCTGAAACAGCGGTGGTCGGCAAGGCCAGTATTGATCAGTAGTTTCTTCTCTGTCAACCTCACAAGTCCGCTTAAGAGGCGGAATACCTTCTCTGAGGCCCGCAGATCCGGGCGGTTCAGCGAATTATCGATAAAGAGTACGCCGATCAAGTCGAAATCGCAGACCTTTTGCTTAAAGATCGCCTGCGTTGAAACAAAGATATCGCCTTCTTCAAACCCGATATCTTTGGCTTTCTCCAGTCTCCTGACTCTCGCCTGCGGAAAGATCCTGACTAATTCACTCTCTACCTTCTCCGCACCCGCCCCGCTATAGCGTATATAGCTGGAGTTGCAATCCGGGCAGATCGCCGGAGGCTCAGCCTTATAATTACAACGACGGCAGCGAAGCAGTCCCTCTTTAAAGTGATAGACTAGATTGAGATTACAGCGCGGACAGCCCAGCACTCTACCGCAGTTACGGCAATGGCTGAAAGTGGCAAAACCTCTACGGTTTACAAAAAGCAGCGTTTTACCCTTAGCCTCGAGTGTCGCGATGATCGCATCCTCGAGATAGCGGGGCAGGATTTGATTCTTCCTAAATGAAGAGCCTGCGGCTCTTTGATCAAAGGTCTTGACTTCAGGAAAACTCTTATGCCTTGGCAGCTTTAGATATTTTATCTTTCCGGAATCAGATAACTGAAAGGCCTCAAGCGAAGGAGAGCCGCTGCCTAAGATCACCCTGGCATTTTCCATGCGCGCGCGCATAAATGAGACCTCGCGGGCGTGATAATGCGGTACCTGCTCCTGCTTGTAAACGCTATCTTCTTCTTCGTCGACGATGATCAGGCCTAAGTCATCGACCGGAGCAAATACTGCTGAACGCGTCCCGACGACTACCTGCCTTTTGCCGTTTTTGAGCTTGAGCCACTGATCCAATTCCCGGGGTTGTTTTCTGTAAAGAATCGAAGCAGAAACATCTAAAAAGCGGCTCACCTGATCCTGGGCTCTTTTGGCTGAGGGGATATCCGGCAATAAGATTATGACCGACTTGCCTTTACCCAGCGTCCTGGCTGCCTCAGCCAGATAAATATCCCACCTGGCGCTTCCTTCAGAGTCATGCACTAAAGTAATATCGGGCTTGTTTACCTTACGGACAGCCTTAACCTCTTTCGGCATAAGAGCGGCCGGCCTTCTACCGCTGCGTAAACTTTCCGGCAGGGAAGTCTCGATCGCCTCGCCCCAGGAGCAACAATAATAATCCGACAGCTCTCCGGCAAGCGCCAACGAATGCTGATTAAGGAGCGCTGAATCATCGATCAAATCTAATATTGGCTTTAACTTTTTGATATTGCTTCTGGGGGAGAGGCCTACAACGTAGCCTGTGATCTTGCGGGTGCCAAAACTTACCCTCACCCGCGAGCCGGCCTTGATCTTGCTGACAAGCTCTTTTGGGACTATATAGTCAAAGGGGCCATCAACCGGAAGCCCTAGGACTACTTTGGCATACAACATTATACAGCTCTCTTACGGCAAAGGGCTTCTTGATCCTGCTTAAATCCTCTTTTGCCCGGTTTAATTTTTCAAGGCTGGACCTGTATTCTAAGACGATATTACTTACCCTCTGCGGATCCTTCTCTTTTATGCCTACTCCGTAATTCTTCAACGCCCTTAGATTATCCTCCTCCTGGCCGGGGATCACTGAAACAAATATAGGGGGTAACTCCATGGCGAGAAGTTCCGAGATCGTCAATCCTCCGGGCTTGGTAATGACGAGATCTGATGCTGCCATCAATTCCTCAATATTATCTACAAAGGTGAACAGCCTGACATTGCTGTACTCCAACTCATCGAGCCTGGAGAACAGCTGGGTATTTCTCCCGCAGACAACCATTAGCTGAACATCCCTGTGCAGGGCTTCGACTAACTTCTCTATCGGTCCGATACCAAAGGCACTAGTAGAGATCAATACGCTGAACTTCTTCTTTTTTAATCCCAGCCTTGCGCGTACCTCATCCTTCTGGTATTGCTTAGAGAACTTGATGTCGATCGGGATACCGATATCCTTGACCATTTCGTTCTTTACTCCGGCAAGCCGCAGCTCATCTTTTGTCAAGCTGCAGGGCACGATATAGGTATCAGTGCCTTCAGCCAGCCAAAAGGGATGCAATATGTAATCGGTGATCACCGTGAAAAGCTTAGATCTGATCAGGGACTTTCTTTTAAGATAGGCCGCTACTTTAGAGGGAAGAAAATGCGTCGAGATTATGCAGTCGGGATTCTCCCGGATCAAGAGCCTGATCAGGCATTGAGCGCTCATCCTGTTTACGATAGAGCGGACCGACTCGACGAAGCTGCGGGGAAGATGCAGGCAGGTAAACTTGAAAAAGAGCGACCATAGGTGCGGAAGGTGACTCACCAGAAACGAATAACCGCTAGCATACCCTATGCGGAATATCGGATGCGCGAATTCAAGGGAATCCACCAGCTTCAGTTGGAGGTCCGGATCCTGGGACCCGAAATAATCGTATATAGCCTCAGCCGCCCTGCGGTGCCCGGCGCCGGCTGAGGCATAAAGAATAAATATCTTCATTGGCCGATAGATTATTGCTTGAGGATATGCTTTACTGCTTGGTCAAGATTGTTAAAGACCAGGTCCGGCTTCTCCTGCCAGTCTTTTTTGTTCTCTTCCTTCTCCTTGCCTGAGAGCACGAGGACCGACTTACAGCCGGCAGCTCTAGCGGTCTTTACGTCGCGGATAGTGTCACCCACAAAAAAAGTCTCAGCCAAATCGAATGCGTGCTCTTTTGCGGCAGTAATTAAAAGGCCGGGCTTAGGCTTTCTGCATGAGCAGTGATCCTCGTTACGGTGGGTGCAGTAGTAAACCGCATCAATCGCGCCTCCTGCCGATTCGACCTCGGCTGACATCTTCCTGGTTATAGTATCAAGCGTCTCTTGAGTGTAAAGCCCTTTGCTTACTCCGGCCTGATTAGAGGCTACAATCACCTTTATCTTATTCCTGTGCATTTCGGCGATCGCATCTTTGGCGCCGGGCAAGAATACAAATTCTTCCCAAGAGGTGACATATTTGGTATCCCCGGGATACTTATTAATTACGCCGTCGCGATCAAGTAAAACAGCTTTCATTATTCTTTATCCACTCCGTCAACTTCCTGATCCCCTCCTTGACCGGGATCTTTATCTTCCAGCCTAAAGCCTTCTCTACCTTAGAGGTGTCGGTTATATAGACCTTCTGGTCGGATGGCCGCCAGTCGCTAAAATTCACTTTCAGCCTCTTTCCGGTCAGCTCCTCTAATTCATCCAGGAATTCAAGTAGAGAAATCGTATTCCTCGGGCCGCCGCCGATATTAAAGAGCCCACGGTCCAGGTCACTGCCGATAAAACTATTAAAGGCCTCCACCAGGTCACCGGCATAAAGCATGTCGCGTACCTGCTTACCATTGCCGTAGATCGTCACCGGCTTATTAAAGAGTGCGGCGATAATAAACCAGGCCACCCACCCCTGGTCCTCAAAACCAAACTGCCGCGTTCCATAGGTACAAGACATCCTGAATACCCCGGTCTTCATCTTGTATATATAGCTGTACTCCTGTACATATAGATCGCCGACGAGCTTTGAGACCCCGTATGGGGTGTGACCGGTGAGGTCCGTAGACATGGATTCTGAGACTCCTGCTATATCCCTGAAGGTATACCTCTTATCCTTTTCCGCTAATGGTATCCTATCGACGTTCTCTCCGTAGACCTTATTCGTCGAGCAATAGATGAACACCGTATTCTTTGATCTTTTCCGCGCTGCCTCAAGCACATTTAAAGTGCCGAGGGCGTTTATGCTGAAGTCTTCGACCGGCATGCGCACACTTGATGGGACTCCCGGTTGGCCGGCGGTGTGGATCACTA
Source organism: Candidatus Omnitrophota bacterium (assembly GCA_042577285.1). Taxonomy (GTDB): domain Bacteria; phylum Omnitrophota; class Gorgyraeia; order Gygaellales; family Profunditerraquicolaceae; genus JBHPDM01. The sequence goes on along the minus strand of JBHPDM010000005.1, from coordinate 38,192 downwards.
CATCCACACCTTTACCGATAGCCTTCTTTACGTCCTTTTCATTGCGCACATCCCCCTTGATCCGCTCGATATTCCTGAATCCTTTTAGGTAGTTCCAGTTAAACTCCACCGAATCCTTGTCGTAGCCGAAGATCTTCGAACGCATCAGGTTATCCAGGACGATGATTTTATTCTTCGGGTCTTTTTTGGCGAAAAATTCAGCGCTGTGGCTTCCTACCATCCCTGCGCCTCCGGTGATCAAAATCCTCATCTTAGTCTCCTTTGTTTGTCAGTTGACCGATCGTTTGAGCCGAGAGCTCATATATATCTGCGTTAGAATATGCCTTAAGGCTTTCCTCTTCTTTACCCATCGCCGCATAGACCTTGGCGAGGTAATAGTAACCGGCCGAACCCCATTGCTGCGGATATCCTTTGATCAAATCCCTGAAAAAAACAGCTGATTTACTAAAAAGGCCGGTATCAAAATAAAGCACTCCAAGAAAAAAACGAGCATCTACGGCATATTTACTCTCCGGGAACCCCTTGATCAAGGCATTGTAAGAACTTAAAGCCAGATCATATCTATAAGCAAGGTGGTAATTCCTGGCTTTAATGAAAAAGCGCAAGTCTTCCTGCGGAAAATTATTTTTTAATCTCAAGTAGAGATCTTGATAGAAATCAAAGAATCTGCGTTTCAATATCCTGAAATAGGCATCGCTTATGCGGTCAAGGATATGCGACTGCAGAAGAAGCGGAGTTGACCTTCTGGGAAGAGCAGGCATAGGAAGCATCGAGAAATACCAATTCTTGAATCTTTCAAACTGCCCCCGGTCATAACTTTCTAGAGCAACTAACTTTGCCTGAGCAGGGATCAGGCCAGGGTGATCGGAAAGCTGCTTTAGGCTAAGCTTATTTCCCTGCCCGTCTTCAAAAACAATATTCATCAGCAGATCAAAAACACACCATCTGCCATCCAGGAAGACTTCGTTAAGCGTATGGGGCGAGATGCCGTCTTCATCTAAAAGCATCGCATAACGGCTCTTGATACCGGCTGAAGCTAATAACGCATTCAGGGTGCGCGCCTGAAAATCACAATACCCTTGAGCATAGATCAAAGACTCGAAGGGCTTAGCCTTAAGTGGTTGGCCGCGCACAAACTCATGGTCGATCACATACTGAAAAAGCTTCCTTGCCTTTGCTTCCTCGCCCTCGCAGCCACTGGTCTCCTGATCTGCTATAAGATTATAGGCTAATCTATAATAGGTATGCTTGGTGAGCCTCTCAGGAAGCGCCAGTGAAATCAGCGGAGACAACGCTAAGCCGCCGGCAGCTATTATAAATACTGCTAAAATGACCCTTGAGGCTCTCTTCATCGTTATTTTTTTCCGCACTTGACTATCTCGCGGTATTTAAGATAGCTTAAGAACTGGTAGAGTGCGGCAAAATAGGCGATTACAAATCCTAAAAAGCCGTCGCGGTAACCCTTTCTCCTGACGTAGGTGCGCATAAATCTATCGAAGCTCCGCCAGAGGAATCTACCCAGCCGCATCGGTTTATTCTGCCCGTACCATTTTTCTGCCTCGCGGGTAGTCTGATTATTAAGCTTACTCACAAAATCAGAGATATCCCTGTAAGAATAATGGATGATATCCGACTTTAAATGGCCGCAGGGATCGTCCATAAAGGCGCGCGGGTGCACCCCGACCTCCTCATAGCGGAATTTATCCCTCTTAAAGAGTTTAAGCTGAGGACTGGGATACCAGCCTCCGTATCTGACCCAGTAATCTCCGATATAATTCCTGCGCGGTATGGTAAATCCATTCTCCGGGACCTGGCTCCTGATGGTCTCTTCGATCTCTGACTTCAGTTCCGGTGTGACTGACTCATCGGCGTCCAGGCTTAAGACCCAGGGATTCTTTGCCTTAGCATAAGCCCAATTCCTGTGCCTGCCCTCGATATCCATCTTCCTTATGAATACCTTATCCGTATAACGGCGGCAGATCTCCGCAGTCTTATCCTGGCTCTCGTCGTCTACTACGATGATCTCATCCGCCCACTTCACTGATTCCAGGCATTTAGCGATGCGTGACTCCTCATTCTTCGTTAAAACAACTACCGACAGGTTGCTCATCTTAAGAATTCCTTTATTGTTTTTGCGATATAACCTAATTCTCCCTTGGTCAGATCCGGATATACCGGTATCGCCAGGGTCGAGGCAGAAGCCTTTTCTGATTCCGGAAAATCTCCCCTCTTATATCCGAGGTACTTAAAACACTCCTGCAGGTGTAGCGGTTTAGGATAATAGCTGCGCGCATCTATTCCTTTCTTCTGCAGGTGCCTGATCAGGCCGCTGCTTGAACCCGGAAGGCGCAACACATACTGATGGTAGATATGCAAATTATATTGCGGCACAGAGGGAGTCCTGATCGCCAGATCCTTAAGAGATCGGTCATAGTAACCGGCATTCCTGCGCCTCTTTCTATTCCATTGATCAAGATATTTAAGTTTGAGCCTCAATACTACCGATTGAATAGTATCCATCCTATTGTTATAGCCGATCATCGAATGGTCGTACTTCTTTCTGTCCCCCTGATTACGCAGGATCTTCAGCCTCTTGTAAAGAGTCTTATTGTTGGTCAAAACCATCCCGGCGTCTCCGAAAGCCCCCAGGTTCTTGCCCGGGAAGAAGCTTAAAGCCCCGCAGTCGCCGATTGTGCCTGCTTTCTTCCCTTTATATCCGGCTCCGAATGCCTGCGCAGCATCCTCGACAACTTTTAATCTGTACTTTTTAGCGATCCTTGTTATCGGATCCATATCCGCGCACTGCCCGTAGAGATGCACCGGAAGCACTGCTTTAAGACCAGGCCTCTTATATCTTTTGATCGCCCGCTTTAGATGCGCTAGAGAAAGATTATATGTATCCGGGTCTATATCGGCAAACACCGGGATAGCTCCGATCCCTGCGATTGCACCTGCGGTAGCATAATAAGTAAAAGCAGGGCAGATCACCGCATCGCCCTCTTTGACGCCTAAAGAAAGCAGTGATAGCCTGATCGCATCGGTTCCGTTAGATACCGCAACAGCAAACCTTGCCTTAGAATAGGCACAGATCTCCTCTTCCAACTTCTCTGTCTGTTTACTGAAGATGAAATCCACGTTATCGATCACCCTACCGATCGCCCGGTCGATCTGGCTGCGCAGGGGTTTGATCTGTTTCTTAAGGTCTAAGATCGGTATCTTCTTCATATTCTTTTTCATGATAAGCGCCTCGCCGCCTCTGATGCTTCGCCCACTGTAATACCCTCCAGACACTCCCTATCCCTAAGACATTCCCTTAAGCGGAATTTAGTATAGCAGGGACTGCAATCAAGGCCCTTCTTCAATACGATATGCCGCCCGGTATCCGCAGGGTAGGGACCGTAAACCTTTGCATCGACAGGCCCGAAGAAAGAAATCGTCTTCTTGCCCAGGGCGACTGCGATATGCAGCGGGCCTCCGTCATTTGTGATCAAAAGATCTAATTCGTTAATAACCGCGGTTAGTTCACCGATACTTGTCCTGCCGATCAAATTCAACACTTCGCTCTGTGAGCTCTTGATCAGGACTTCACCGATCTGCTTCTCGGACTGATCGCCAAGCAGGACAACTTGCGCCCCAGATTCTTTGATCAGGCAATCTGCCAGCTGGCCAAACTTTGCGGCCGGCCAGTGCTTAAAATGCGCATCCCTACCCCAGCTTGCTCCGGCTCCCGGAAGTATACCCACGAGTCTGCCGCTCTTTGATCTTGCAGGTAGAAGCAGGTCTTTTGCTTTCGATTTAAAGTCCTGCGGCACAGATAATTCCATCCGCCGGTCTTGTGCTATTATATCGGTAATCTTTAATAAATCCAGATAATATTCTATTATGTGCTTATCAGCGTATCCTTCAAGATCGATCTTCTCAGTAAGGAACCTCCCGCGGTTCCTGTAATTGTAACCTATGCGCCTCTTTACCCCGATCAGCTTTGTCAAGAGCCCGTAGCGGTGATCCAGAGAGAAATCAAAGGCGGTGTCAAACTTTTCTTTTTTGAGCGCGCTGACTAAAGCAAGAAAGCTTTTAGCCGCCGAGAGGGCAGGCTTCTTTTTAAGGTCCCCCCTTGATAGGGCAAATATCCTATCGATCCTTGTATTACACCCCAAAAGGCCGCTTACCCGTTCATTACACCAGTAGCCGATCGAAACACCGGGAAGGTTATCCTTCAGCGCCCTGACCAACGGCGTGGTAAACAAAACATCCCCGATCCCGAAAGGATTGACGATTAAAATCCTCTTAGACACAATCTCTTCTCTTCTTCTTCAAAAGCTCTACCAGCCGCTTTACATCCTGGGATCTTTCCTTCCTGCAGACTAAAAGCGCATCCGGGGTATCGATAATCACCGTATCGCTTATTCCCACGGTAGCGATCAGGCGCCTGTTACCCTGCGAATATAACAAGTTATTACTGCAGTCTAAGCTAAGGCTATCTGACATGACTATATTACCCCGGGAATCGCTCTGCAGCACTTCTGAAAGCGTCTCCCAACTGCCTAAGTCGCACCAACTGAATTTTGCCGCTATGATCATCAAGTTGTCAGACCTCTCAAGGACCCCGTAGTCAATGGAGACTGGCCTGATCTTGTCCCAGACTCTCGCTACATCGGCCTTAGATCTTACCCTGCTGATCTGCGCGCTAAGGCGGGGCTGGTATTTACTTATCTCCCTTAATATCGCTTTTGCCTGAAAACAAAAAATTCCCGAATTCCAAAAAATATCTTTCCCGCGTAAAAGGCGCCTCGCCCTATTGACCGTGGGTTTCTCAATGAAAGATCCGACATAATAAACGCCCCTGCTCTTCTTTCGCGCAGTCTGTATATATCCGTAGCCCAGGTGTAATTTGCCCGGCTTGATACCGATCAAACACAGACCTCCTTCAGATGAGATCTTCAATGCTTCTAGCATCGTCTTCTTAAACTCATTCCTGCCCTTGATATAATGATCAGAAGGCAGGACTAAAAGCTTTGCCCCGGCGTCCTTAAGCATTATTAATTTGGCACAGGCAGAGATCGCAGGCAGAGTATTCAAGGGGTACGGTTCGAGTATGAAATTTTGCGCAGGTATCCCTGCACCCCTTAGATGTTTTTTTGCCTCTTTTAGGTATGCGCGGTTAGTGACGATAAATATGTTCTTATCTGCGATCACCCCGCTCAGACGCCCGAGAGTAGCCGAAAGAAGGCTCTTTCCTTCATTGATCCGCAAGAACTGTTTAGGCAGTCTTTTTCTGCTTAAAGGCCAAAAGCGGGTACCCCTACCTCCTGCTAAGATAATGGCATAATTCATACTCTCTTTAACACCTCCTTGACTCTGTAAAAGACCTCTTCTACAGTTATGTTGGATAATCTGTCCTTCTCGATCACGCAATTACCTTCCCCCCATGGCCCCCATCTCTTTGAGGCCTTTGCCGGGATATCACCGCCAAAGAGTGCAATAACCGGTGTATTTACGGCACAGGCAAGATGCACCGGGCCGCTGTCTCCGGAGATCAATAATCTGCATCTCTTCAGCAGCGCCGCTGATTGCACAAGCGAAGTCCTGCCTGTAAGATCAACTACCCCTGGCGCTAAGCTAGAGTAAACTTGAAGGCTCTCACTCTTTGCCTCTCTTCCGCCGATGATCAGAAGCTTTAGATCATCCACCCCGGAAAGCCTGCCGGCTAATTCGCGGAATCTCTCCTGCGGCCACTGCTTTGCCGGATCACTTGTCCAGGGGTGCAGGGCAACCAGGCCAGCCTGGCCTGAGATATTAAAACTCTTAAGCAGGTCATCGATCAGTGTATCCTCTATAGAAATGAGCAAAGAACTGTCCTCTGTGGCTGCGCCCAAAAGCGATACCAGTTCAAGATTATATTCTACTTCATGCTTTTCACCGAGATGCTTGCGGTCTTTAATCTTGCGGTTGAGTAAAAAACCCCACTTCCTGTCATAGCCTACCCTTACCGGGATACCGGCTGAAAATGTAGCTAGATTAAGCTCTTTTGAGGGGTTTAAGATCACTGCGATATCCGGACGTATCTTTTGCAGGACCCTGATCAAACCTATCTTAGCAAAGAAGCCATTGCCTCTTGTACCCCATCCGATTACCTGATCTATAAAAGGCACTCGTTCAGCAAGACCCATAACATAAGGATCGACTGCCGCGATGATTCTAGCCTTAGGAAAGTTCTCTCTTAACGCCCTCAGGGCAGGGATATTTAAAAGAAACTCCCCGAAGCGGTCATTTCGTACTACCAGTATATTTTTAACTGTTTTTTGCTCTGTCTGCATCACTAAACTTCTTTAGCGCGATTGAAAAACCTGCCAGGTACCAGAATAATAAGGATACCCTTGAGTAATATAGGCTGCTCTCGGTCAATCCATTGATCAAAAATGCGATCAGGCAGGCTGACAGGGAAAGAGAAAGCACCCGTAAATAATCATCCTGAAGCTTGCGGTAAATATTTACCCCCTGCCTAAAAAGCTGATAAAGCAGCCAAAAGAAAACCGCTAACCCCGCTAATCCGATCTCTGCGGCCATGTGCAGAAAGTTATTGTGGGCATATATATAATCCGAGGTCACGATATTGCGGTACTCCGGGGAATTTTTGTAAAATCTATAGTTTTTCATATAGGTGTTTGCCCCCACCCCGAGCAGAGGATGCGCTTTTATCATATTGAATGAATGCTGGTAGATCGCGATCCGGTCATCATTACACATGAATCTGATCGGATTATATTCTACTTTGCCCGCCCACTCCTTGATCGAAGCAGGAAGCAGAAACGGTGAAAGTAACGTAAGAATGACCAAAAAAATGATCATCCCCTTATTTTTTCTGGCAATAGCCAGAAAAAATAAGGCAACATACAGAGCTAAAAGCGTAGGTCGCGAATAAGTCAATAGCGCAGCAAGCAGGACTAACAGGCTTAAAGCAATGAATAACGCCCGCGCCCGGCGCTTAAAATAAAAAAGCGTCATCCCTAATAATAACGGGGCGATAGCGCTGAGATAAATGCCGAATGTATTTGCATCCTTAAATGAGGCTGTGGCCCGGACTAAGCCAAGGTTGATGATCGGCTCGTAACCCCTTACAAAATCATGTCCGGTTGCGACCTGCCAGATCCCGTCAAGTGAAGCAAAAACAACACCAAAGACCATCGAGAAAACGGCCCTCCTTGCATGCTTAGCATCCTTTAACTCCTGAAGAATAATAAAGAATACCAGGATATAACGCAGGAGCTTAAAGACTCCCCCTTTAAGTGAATCAGTAAGATCTATCGTATTAAACAGCGATAATACGGTGATCGCAAAGAGGATCAATAACGGCTTATTTAGCGCCGTCTTGTTAAATAAAGCCTCTTTCTTGATCGCCTTCTTGATCAGGAAGCCTACGAGCAGGAACCCGGCGAACACATTCATCGCGGCAATCGATATAGCCATTGAGAAAGGAACGATAATAATCGACCAATAAATGACAAAGTCGATGATCAGGATCGATCTTCTTTTCAAACCTCGCCTCCCTCCTATATAATGCGGTACTTTATAATACTGATTATCGCCTTGAGCCCGTCAAGCCACCTGATCTTCTTACCCTGGCTGTAACTGCGCGGATAATAGGATATCGGCACCTCTTGGATGCGTAATCCTTTTTTGAGCGCCTTACAGACGATTTCAACCTCTATGTCGAACCCAGATGAGCTTAGCCCCAGCTCAAGAAGCGTATTGCGGCGGCTCATCTTATAGCAGGTGGCATAATCATTAAGCCGGCTGGCGAAAAGGAAATTCAAGAATCCGGTTAAGAATTTGTTACCCAACCTGTGTAGGGCAAGCCCTCTATGTCCTGAGGTAAAGCGCGCGCCTAATACTATATCCGCCCGGACCCCTAAAAGCGGCTTTATCAAGTTAAGATATTCCTTTGGGTCATATTCAAGGTCAGCATCCTGGATCACCACAAAATCTCCCCGGGATTCATTGATCCCCTCCCTGACTGACTCACCCTTTCCCTTATTATAAGAATGATATATTGCTCTGATCCGGGAGAACTCCCCCCCTTTTAAGATCTCCTGCAATATGCCTTGTGTGCCGTCGGTCGAACAATTATCGACGACGATTATCTCTTTATCGATATCTACCCGAGCAATCTTTCGCAGGATCTCTCGGATCGTCCCTGCCTCATTGTAAACCGGTACTACTACAGAAAGTAAAGACATGGCAGTTTTAACCTTTCTTCAACTTGTATATCCGCACCGTAGCATTGGTGAATACCCGGGTAAATCTCTTGCGGTCTTCTCTCGCCCAGTCTTCCTCAATCGGGAAATCGATCTCTTCAGTCTGATGGAGAGAATAAATGAATACATAATCGGTGCCGCGCCTGTCGAGATTCTCTAACCAAACGCGATAATCAGCTCCGCCGCGATAATTGCCATCTTCACGGAAGCTCTGATGCTGGCTTATGAAATCATGCCCCCAGCGGTAATAGCCTTCGGGGAAATAGTGCAGTTTTGCCGGATCTGTCCTATTAACTGAAGCGTAATAGACGTTGTTTTTGAAATTCGTCCCGTATAGCGGAAAAGGAACCGGCCTGCCGGCATAGGCGATATTATTGCCTTGCGTATTCTGATTAAGCCACTTCCAGGCGCTGGTCGCATCCGGCCAGAACCCCGAGTACTCCTGGGAGCTGATATACCTGGGGAATTCATTTCTTATGTAATCCCCCTCCAAGAGCGGTAAAATAACAAGAGCCGCAGCCACAAATAAAGAGAGGACGAGCCTCTGCTTAAAGGAAAACCACAAGAATGCGGCAACCAGCGCACTTATTATCAGAGACGATACCAGCTCCCAGTGAGAAGCTAACTCCGAGATCGAAGCAAGTAAACATACGGCTACCAAAACTCTGATTACCCGCTTAGGAACTTTGAGTGTTTCAAATGTATAAAAAGCACAGATCATACCGACCCCAAGCAAAGAATAAAGATACCTTGCATTGGCAAGGGGGATCACAAACCTGTACACCAGATACAATAATAAGGGCAGAATAAGAAAATACCCCAAAGAGAAGTCAAGAGACTTTCTCTTCCTGCGTAGCACAGACGGCAGCGCCAAAAACATCGAAGGCAATATAAATATAATAGTCTGAACCCCCAACCCCTCGTGGAACAACAATTTACTCAAACGGTAATCCTCCGGGCGAAAATGCGCCCCGTATGAGGCAGGAGCGACTACTCCTTTTAAGATCCGAAAACCCATCAACCTGATATCTATCGGGTAAAGAGGGTTTCCGGTATCAAGTAGATTTCTAATATAGCTAAAACCGCCGAAGAAAACTACGCAGGCGAAAACGATCAGCAGAAGATAAAACTTCTTAAGCTTGGCTAAGGCCAGATAAAGAAATACCGGCACCAGAAGCAGCGCAAACGGCAGGGCCACGGTCTTAGTACCGATAAGCAATCCCAGACTTAAACCAAATAATAAAGAATCCTTTAGGGAAAAATCTTTTTTTAGCGCAAAAAGGAAATTGATAGCAGCGAAGAACAACCCACTGACCATTACATCGACATAGGCGATCTCCAACTGTTTAAAATAATTGGGGATCAGGGTGAATAAACAGGCAGCAAGCAGTGCATACTCCCTGGAAAGTTCCAGTTTTCTCCCCAAGGAATAGATAGATAAAAAACCCAATATAAAGAAGGGAACCTGTCCAAGATCAGCCAGAAATACGCTTCTTAAGGGAAAGATCAACCATAAAAAGAAGAGGCTGCCGTTTATCGGATAATATGACGGTGCCGGATCGTCAAAGACGGTAATCGGAGTATTAAGGTTTACATTCTTGATCCATTCGACAGGAAAACTAAAGTGATAATTTAAAGAATCCCAGCCAAAGGGCGGATTGACCAGGTTTATAGAGATCTTAACCAGGGCAAAGCCTAATATCAATGATGCCCCGGCGAGGATCAGTTTATTCCTTAAAAGGCCGCTCAGGGAAACGCCGGGGCTAACCGTGCCGGGCAAGGCATTGTCCCTGCGTACGCTTAACCATACCCCCGCAAGGATAAAGACCTGCACAAGGATTATATTCTTAAGATAAAGCCTCCCCAGAATACCCAAGGCAAGCTCACTGATTATTATCTGGGCAAGATAGATCAAAAAGCAAGAGATCAAAAAATCTATGATCCCCTTGATCCGAAAAATCCTCCTTACAATCAAAAACGAGGATAATGCTGCCGATAGATTTAAGAACAAAAAGGCAATCATTCTAAATATGGATCGCTGAGTTTTGCGGTGATCATTACTCCGCTGGCAAAGACCTTGATCAAAACAGGGACGTTCTCTCCACCCTTAAATAATACGAAGGAGACCATCGATTTATGGTAAGGATTCTTGTCCCTTCTTCGGATCTGCGCTTTTGCCGTGATCAATTTACATCTCTCTCCTACCAGCGACAGAGTCCTCTCTTCTGCAGTACCCTCCAAAAGGTAATTCTTCTGGTTAGTATTGATATTCATCTTGATCTTATTTGACTTATCAAAATCCATCCCGCGCAATCTGAACATCGCCGAAAGCGGATCTTGTGTCCCGGGAAGGATCTCCCTGCGCACCCCCTCAAGGGTCATCACCTGCTGCTTTTGATCATATGTTATCTCCTTTAAGGAATCCTCTTTTCCGGTGACTGAAAGCCTCTGCCTGAACAATAAGGGATTTTCATCCTGCAAGTCAAGAAATGAATCTAATAGCGCCTGGGCGCTAAAGAAACTGGAAAAAATCGTAGAACTGCTAGCGCTGGCAGTTAGATGACGGACTCGTACACCATTAAGCTCCTTGATCCCCTGATCGCTGAATACCGCCTCTCCAACAGGGAATATACCAAAAAGGTAGATCCTGTACTTTAGGTCCCCCGACTGCAGCTTGGGCTGGATAGCCAGACTATAGGCTACGCTTTTGTATTCGCTGTGTTTATAATAGCTGAGCGTGATTATTGTTACGGCCGATAATAAAACGATAATTGATATTTTTTTCATCATCACTCCGTTTAAAATAAGGTGTAGATAAATGGTGCTACCGCCGAGGACTGAGTGAAAATCAACAATAGGCCCAGCAATAAAAGTACTGCCACTATCGGGGCTAACCACCATTTCTTTCGTTCACATAAAAACTGCCAAAACTCTCCTATGATCGATAATTTGCTCATATTTAAAACTGCCTTTCGTAGTTTTGCTTCCGGAACTCTTTCTCCTCGCTCTTCCTCCAATACGAAGCTTTACTCCTATCGATCTTCGTATCCAAAAAATCCATTCCAAATATCCTCATCATCAGGCCGACGGGAGTAAACATTAAATAATAGATCATAAACAATATCAGCCGGGTGTTTAACCAGCCGATCCTGGATGCAATCTGCATCCAGAACTTATAGAGATGATTTAGGCGCAGCGGGCAAAGGAAACCGGCCAAGATAACAACAATAGCCATCAGCCAGGGGATATAGAAAACTGTCTTCCCCCTTAAAAACAAGATAAGGCCAAAAAGAGAAAACCCGATAAACAAAACCAATGCAAATCTCTCTAAGGTATTCTTACCTTCTTTAATCATAAAGCACGCTCTCTTGATTTACCCCTAATCTAACTCAAAAACCTCCTGCCAGCGTTTGTCCTTTTTAACCTCTTCCTGATCTTTTTTATCCAAGAGGAATCTCCCGATGATCAAATGATCCATCTCTGTACGCATAAAGCATTTGAAGGCATCATCCGGAGTACATACTAACGGCTCCCCCCTTACATTAAACGAAGTATTGATGATCACCGGACACCCGGTCTTTCTATTAAATGCACTGATCATCTCATAATAAAGCGGATTGTCTTGCCTGTTTACGCTCTGGATGCGGGCGGAATAGTCGACGTGCGTAACCGCGGGAATCACCGAACGCTGGACCTTCAATTTATCAAACCCCTGCTTCTGGGCCTCTTCACTCTTTAAATTTAACCGGTGCTTCTTTTTTAGCGGAGCCACTAAAAGCATATAGGGACTTTTCCTCTCCAGGTCAAACCAATTCCCAGTCTCCTCCTCTAAAACTGAAGGTGCAAATGGCCTAAAGGATTCGCGGTATTTTATCTTTAAGTTCATCTTTGACTGCATCTCTTGGCTGCGGGCATCGCCGATAATACTCCTTGAACCTAATGCCCTGGGGCCGAACTCTAAACGCCCCTGGAACCATCCGACCACATTGCCCTTGATGATCAGATCAGAGATCACCTCAGGTATATCTGAATCAGATAACTCCTTAAAAGGCAAACCTTCTTTGATCAGAAAATCCCTGACCTCTTGGTCGTTGTAAGCAGGGCCGAGCAAAGAAGCTTTCTGCAAATCACTCTTGCCGCCGGCAGTACGATTATTACCCAGATATCTGTACCAGACCAAAAGCGCTGCCCCTAATGCCCCACCGGCATCTCCGCTGGCCGGCTGGATCCAGATCTCCTTAAAGGGGCCTTTACGCAGGATCCTGCCGTTACCAACGCAATTTAAGGATACGCCTCCGGCAAGGCAGAGTTTATCTTTACCTGTCACCCTGTGTACGTGCCTGCTCATCCGCAGCATGATCTCTTCGGTCACATTCTGGATCGAGGCAGCAATATCCATATCCTTCTCTGTGATCTTACTCTCAGGTCTGCGCGCAGGGCCGCCGAATAATCTCTCAAAGCGCTTATTGGTCATTTTTAGGCCGTTCCCAAAACCGAAATAGCGCATATCCATCTTGAAGGAACCGTCATCTTTTAAGTCGATCAATTTATCCAAAATCAGAGCTGTGTATTTTGCTTCGCCATAAGGCGCCAGCCCCATCAGTTTATATTCGCCGGAATTTACCCGGAAACCCGCATAATAAGTAAAGGTAGAGTACAAAAGTCCCAGTGAATGAGGAAATCTTAGATTATGAAGGATCTTTATCTCGTTATCTTTGCCTGTCCCGAAGCTCGCCGTATCCCACTCCCCTACGCCATCTATGGTAAGAAAAGCTGCCTCTTTAAATGGAGAAGGATAAAATGCGCTGGCTGCATGTGACTCGTGGTGGCCGCTAAATAGGACCTTACCCTTATAATCTAATTCCCTACTGATCAGATCCGGGATCCAGAGCTTTTGTTTCAGCCAGAGTGGCATCGCCTGTATGAACTGCCGGATGCCTGTGGGTGCATAGGCAAGCGCAGTCTCTAAGATCCTCTCGAATTTAATAAACGGTTTATCGTAGAATACCACGTAGTCCAGGTCTGCGACCTTAATCCTTGCCTCCTTAAGGCACCAGTTTATGGAATTTACCGGAAAGCTGAAATCATGCTTCCTGCGCGTGAACCTCTCCTCCTGGACAGCGGCAAGTATTGCGCCGTCTCTTACCAGGCAGGCCGCGCTATCATGATAAAAGCAGGATATCCCTAAGATATTCACTTTTCTAAGTAACTCCTATACCAGACAAGGGTCCTCTTCAGCCCCCGGGTTAAACTGTAGCGGCATCTCCAGCCTAATATCCTCTGCGCTTTTCTGCTTGAGAGGTACTGCCTGTCGATCTCCCCCTTGATCTTGCGCCTGCTCAGGATCACGGGTTTAAGTCTCTTCTTCCGGCTGAGCTTAAGGATCAGACCTACTAACTTGATAACGCTGACCGGGCTGCCGCTTCCGAAATTAAAGGCCTCGCCGCTTACACTCCTAGCTTTAGAATTTAAGGCTTTTCCCAGGCGAAGATAGGCACGCAGGACATCTTCGATATAAATGTAATCCCTCAGCGGAGTGCCGTCGCTGCGGATAACCGGGTTTCGGTTAAAAACTGCAGACTTTATAGTATCCGGTATTATCCTTGAGAAATTAAGATCCCCCGGACCGTATATATTGGCGCAGCGTGTAACTGCGGCAGCAAGATTATAAGTATGCGCGTAAGTCCTGGTCAGAATATCGGTGCAGGCCTTAGAGGCATCATAAGGGTGTAAGGCCAAAAGTGCGGCGTTCTCCTTATAGGGAAGCTTTTTGTGCTCTCCGTAGGCCTTATCGCTTGAAGCGACGACGATCTTCGTCTTGGGGCAAAACCGCCTGATCGCCTCTAATATATTCCATGTGCCGGTGATGTTAGTCTCAAAGGTAGAAATGGGTGACTTATTGGCTCGCCCTACTATCGCCTGTGCTGCAAGATGAAAACAGAAATCAGGTTTAGAGATCAAGAACGCCCTCTTGACGAAAGAATCATCCGCGATATCCCCTTTGATCAAACGTAAATGTTTGAATTTTCTCTCTTTAAGCTCGCGCTCCAGGAAGGAGGCTGGGAGTCTCTCCTTGATTATCCCTGTGACCCTTGTCCCCTGATTCAATAATGCAAGAGTCAGATGAGATGCCAGAAAACCATTGGCGCCGGTGATCACCACCGACTTATTTCTCCAGAATTTATTCTTCATTTATCCCTTCTCCTCCAGATCGCCCAGGGCGCTCTCCCTGAATCCCATAGTTGGTTTAGGCGCAGGTTATCTTTGTAGGTATCCATACACTCCCAAAAACCCCGATGGCGGTAAGCTGCTAATTCCCTGGCCTTTATTATCCTGGAGAAACTTCCCTGCTCCAGGATATCGTTTCTTTTGATATAGCGAAATGCTCTGCGGTTAAAAACAAAGAATCCGCCGTTTACCCAGTGGTCTAAAACCGGCTTCTCCTTGAAACTTAAGACTCTCTGCGTGCGCAAATCGATATCCAGGATACCGAACGGCGAATAGGGCCGCACACAGGTCAAGGTGACAACCTTCTTACTGCGCAGATGAAACTTGAGTAACTTCTTTGGATCTACATCTGAAAGTCCGTCACCGTAGGTGACAAAGAAATTCTCAGACTTGATCAAATACTCTATCCTCTTGATCCTACCTCCTGTATTTGTATTAAGTCCGGTATCGACAAAACGGATATTCCAGGCCTTGTGCCGATCAAAGTACCTGATGATCTTCTCTTTTTTGTAGCCCAAGAGAATGATAAAATCACGGAATCCAAACCCCTCGTAATACTTCATGATATGCCACAATATCGGCCTTCCCCCGATCTTAAACATCGGTTTAGGGATACTCTCTGGCCCCATGCGGGTACCCTTACCCCCGCACAATATCACTACCGGAAAAGTTTTTTTCTCCATCTTATCTTATCGCCTCCGGATTTTTTGATGCCGCGACCACTTCATAGACATCGATCTGGCCTGTCTCCTCTGTGCAAGCTATATCCTTACGCTGGCATTGTTGCGCTGAAAAACTCTTCACTAACTTAAGTCCCGGATTTAAAGAGATCTTGGTCAGTTCATTTTTATCGTCTACTAATCCTGATTCTAGGTAATCATTCCTATGCACGACTACGTACTTAACGCCGATCGACTTTAGTATTCCCCCTGTATCGGGATCGGATAGCTTAGTGATGGTTTGAGAAATTTTGTTAGCATGCGTTCCCGGAATCGTACCATTAATCATTTTCTTCTCATGCTCGGTCTGATAGAACTTATACACCTCATTCGGCGAATCGGCATCTAGGGGATATTCGGCGATTACAATATCCTGCGGAAGCTGCTTAAGCCAGCGGTAAACCTCAGGCGTTTTTGAAACATCTATAACTTTAAATGGAGGGTAATTCCAGAATTCAAATAATACCAAACCGCAGAATAATGCAGTTATTGCGAACCTGGATCTCTTTGTCTTAAATTTTCCCAAGATAAACTTTAGCCCAAAACCGGCCAGAACTGCTACCGCCAACATCAGGACGATTCCGAAACGGCAATAAGCCCTGAAGGTCGGAATTACTTTATAGAGAAAGAAGGAAGGCATAAATATTTTTATCGGCCCAATTTTCCACCAAGGGGGCTGCGAAAATAACCATGAAGCAATTGCCAACCATAAAAAGAAACCGATATAAAAATGATATTTTTTAGATTTCTTCCGCTTGCGAAACGCAACAAACGCGAGGATCAACACCGTCCATCCTAAATAAAGCGAATGCTCAGTAAAACTATCTCCGTAGAGAAACGAGCCGACAAAAAATTCGGTGAACTTACCGAATACCGGATGCACCGATGCCGGCAAGAAATAACTTAACGGCCTTGCGGACTGAGAAAATAAATCTTCAAACGGACGATAATAAGGATTAAAAGCGCCGGGATCCCCCCGAGGCGATACTATCCACTGTTTAATCAAAGGATAATGCTGCGGCAAAAGTATAATAAAAGCTATTAACAGGATAAGAAAAATCCGCTTGAAATAAGCAAGATCTTCTTTTATTAAATATCTGTTTTCGCGTTTAGTCTTTTCTCTGCAATTATAAATTAAAAGGTAAACTAAAAAAACGCCTAAAGCAATCAAGGTAAAAAGTGCCAGATAATAGTCAAAAGAGAAGAGCACGATTATACTTATGAGAAATAGGGCTTTAGATTTTAGGTCCTTATTCTTCAACAAAAATAATGAAAGCATGGTAAGAGCAAGCCATTGGTTATAGGTCGATCCTAAATGCTGCCAGCTCCTTACAAATTGATAAGGGCAAAAAGCAAAAGCAATCCCGGATATCACTCCACAGAGGTTGCTTTGAGTCAAAAAATATACCAATAAATAAGTTAAGAATCCGCAAAGCAACATATTTATTAATACCTGGAGATTATATCCTAGCGGCGGATTGAAAACGGCCGCAAGAGAAAAGTTAACCAATTTCCATAAGTTATTGACTGATCCTGTTTCAGCAGAACTCAATTCGACTCCATACGGATAAGCAATAAAATCAGTAAAATCCAAAGCTGAGTTATTGGCAATGGAATTCTTTATCCTCCAATGATCCCAAAGCATCGCATAAGGTTCATCTGTGCTAAAAAAACCGGGGATATGGGAATTAGACCTAAAGATCAACGGATAGGTCATTGCTGCTGTGAGAAAAATAAACAAGAGAAGAACAATTAATTTCGCGCGTTTAAACACTAAGTTATCCCGATTAACCAGCATAATACCCTCTACCGAAAAGATTGATTATTTTATAGATGCGAAAAAGAACTTATTCCTTCTTTTAACTCTTCGCGAGAATTCACATTTATATAGTTTTTGCAAATTATAAATGGTTTGACAATATGTCCCTCATCAACAGCATATTGGATTAAATCAGGAAATTCCTTCTCTCCCCTTTTTTGATTTATAGGAACGTATGGGATATACTCAAATATTTTATTCTTAAAAATACAATTGCCGGTACCCATCATATTATTAAAAAAATAGCTTGGCTTCTCTATAACACGGATTATCCTTCCGTCTTCCAACTGAATTACCGCATAAGTCTTTTTTATGATCTTAGCATCCTTCACCAGGACAATTCCGCATAAAGCGAACAAATCTTCTTTTCTAAATTGCTCGATAAAATCTTCATAGTGAGGCTTTAGCATCAGTTCATCCCCGAGCATCAACATGAAATCGCTGGAGCCAATCGCGGTCTTTGCACACCCCATCGCATGAACCAGACCCCTCTGTTCCTTCTGATAAACATACGCTATACTCTTACCATTATATTCATCTTTGTATTTTCTCTTGATATCTTCCGCTCTGTAGCCAACAACAATAACGATCTCCTCTATCTGGCTTAATTTACTAACGCAGTCTAAGCTATACTCTATCAAAGGTTTTCCATTAACTTTAATCAAACATTTGTTAAGATTATCTGATGTACGTTCTAAGCGTTTTCCCCTGCCTGCAGCCAGAATAAGAACTTTCATTTGGTTATACATCTTTTTATCTAGCCCTTAAACAGATGCCGGTTGGCTTCTATCCATTCGATCAATCTCGATATGCCTTCCTTAGGCCTTATCTTAGGCCGCCAGTTTAAATCCTCTTCAGCCTTTTTAATATCGCATACAAAATATTTAAGGTCTCCTATTCTTTCCGGAGCAAATTTAATTTTAATTTTTTTATTTAGAATTTCGGAAATTCCCCTGATGCACTCAAGGAGGGAAATCATATTTCCCTTGCTTCCCCCGATATTATATATGCCTGGTCTCTGATTAAGGTAAAAGGCATCGAAAGCAGATATAAGATCTTGGGCATATAAAATATCCCTCACTTGCTTTCCTGTCCCGTATATAGTTATGGGTAGATCCATAATCGCTCTGATGCAAAAATTTGCTACCCAACCGTGATCCTCACCGCCGAATTGCCTAGGGCCATACAGGCCGGTCAACCTAAAGCTCGCAGCTTTTAATTTATAGGTATCGATATAGGCCCTTACGTAAATATCTGCTGATGCTTTAGACGCATGCAAAGGAGTTATTCTTCCTGTAAGAGTGGGATACTTCTCATCGATTGCGATAGGTTTTCTTAAAAATCTCTCCTTTTCAGCCTTAAGTTCATCATTGATCTTATTTCCGTAAACATGGATCGTGGCGCAAGAAACAACGGGCAACTTAAATTTTCTTGCCGCTTCCAGGACATTGAGCGTTCCGTTGACATTAGTATCAAAATCTAGTTGGGGATTCTCTATTCCTATGGTCATTGCAGGCTGCGCCGCAGTATGCACAATAAAATCGCATCCCTGAGCGTATTCAAAAAGCTCTGCTCTATTACGCACATCTGCAATGATTAATTTTACCCCCAGACCCTTTAAATAATCCCAGTTATAATTTCTTGTGGCCTCGACGCTATAACCGGTACGCATCAGTTCATGTTTGGTCATATTATCGTAAGAAATAACCTGATTTCCTTTTTTTGCATAATATTCACAAACCCACGAGCCGATAAACCCACATCCCCCGGTTACTAAAACCTTCATTTTTCCCTCCGTTCTAACCTGGTTTAAAAAATTACAGGATCTCTTTGAGAGCCAGCTTTTAAATTTGATTTATCCTCTTAAATGTCTGTTCTAATGCCTTTTTATAGATATTCGCGGAAATATAACGATGCGCAAATTTAAGCGCGTTCTCCCGGTAATCCTGCAAAAGTTTCTCGTCTCCCAGAAGCCTGCTCACCGCATCTACAAACTCCTTTTCATCATAATTAATAGCAATACCAGCCCTTAAATCATCTATTTCATCGGCAATCGCATTAGTCCGCGTGATGATAACCGGCAGGCCGCAAAAAGCATAATGCTTAGGCTTACTAGGATCGGCATATCTAATACAGTTTTCTGCGCTCATATCCCATGTTGCAAGGCCTACGGCGCAATGCGACAAAATCCCAGAGAGTTCTTTGAGATCGCTGATAAACCCCTTTAGTATAATTCTATTGCGGGCAAGCGAATGATCAACCATCTTTTTTACTTCCGGAGCAAAAAAACCACTTCCGATGATCACAAGTTTTGCCTGTGGAAACCGATCAAGTATTTCCGGGAATGCCTTAATCACCATCTGCAATCCTTGCTCCGGATGCAGGGCGCCGGCAAATACTAAAGTAAATTTCTCAATTTCTGAAAAAGTGCTTGGGCTCAACATACCTTCTCCGAAGCCCAATGGAACATTAATAGAGGTATATTTCTCCGGTTTTAGTCTTGCGAATGTTGCTCTGGCCTTAGCAATGTCAGGGTTAATATGCCAGGTCATATCGCTGTATTTTGCACAAAAACTGTCTAGTAAAAAAAACGATCTTCCCATGAAATCTTCGAATTTACTCCGATGGTTTAAAGGAAAATAATCTATGCTGTAGTAAACCACCTTCCTGACCCTGCCTAGCTTCTTCAAAATTATACCTAAAAAAGCTGAAAAAGTAGAAACTCCTATAAAAATATCGAATTTTGTTTTAAAGCGCAGGGCGGATCTTACGATCGAACAAAAATAGGCAATGTATACAAATATAAATAAATAAAGCGGATAGCCTTTTTTATGCCGGAAATAAATATTGAATATACTTCTATTTGATTTTAAGGCTCCTTTTTCATAATAAGACGCACGGGCAGATCCGGGAGTCGTATAGGGATTGGAGATTCCGATTAACCCTAAAACCGCTGCTTCATCCTTTAGGTAGCCCTCCAGCATTTCGGTCACATTATTTATTTGGCCTGATAACAATATTTTCTCTTTCAACATAATTTATTAGCCTATTTCTCTATCTTATAACTGGTATTCCCATCCTCTTAACGCCATCAAGCTTAGCGTAACCGAAATACATTTTTTTCATAATCTCACGATCATCGACTTTTCTAATTTTCTGTATCGCTGAACGCTTTTTAAGCGTCCGGCTAAGATTCTTCATATTCCAGACGACGGCATAAATATACACCTGAATGAATAATCTATGATTAAACTTAAACAACAAAAAGAACAAAGCCTCTACAGCAAACAGAACAGAAAAAGTAGGCAAAATAAACAGTAGTGTTTTAATGCGGTAATACTTAAGTATCATACTAATCACCGAACATTCGACCAACGCCCTCCTTCTTATGCTGGTCAGGACTTTGCCATCCTCGATTTGGCTGCTATGGGAATCGTGTCGAAACCTGGCTCGATCAGCGCAGATAATTTTGTATCCAAGCAAATGGACCCTCCAACATATATCAATATCATTGCCAAAGAGGAAAAGATCTGGATCAAAACCGCCGATTTCCTCAAAGACCTTACGCTTTATAAATATAGCTGCATCAGGATAAAACATTTTTTCTTCGCTAAGAGCCGGGCAAGGATTACCGTAAATATCTGTGCCGCAAGCAGAAAATCCCTGCGCTCTGGATTTAGCCCATTCCTCATCCAGGCGGCTGTCATAAGGCAGCTGAACCGGGCTGGCGACTGCCGCATCGGGTTTATCTTCTATTACCCTTACCAGATTAGCGACCAAATCCGGAAAGGCAATGGTGTCATTATTAAAAAAGAAAAGATATTCTCCGCGAGCTAACCGTGCCCCGTTATTGCTGGTGACTGAAAGCCCACTATTCTTCTTATTGACGGTTATTTTTGTCTCTGGAAAATTCGCCCTTACAAAATCAGGACTTCCGTCTGATGAGGCATCGTCGCTATAAATAATTTCTATATCGCTATATGTCTGCTGCAATAAAGAATTCAGGCAATCAAAAAGATACTTCTTCCTATTATAGTTCGTAAGAATTATTGAGACTAAATTCTTTTTTTCACGCATAAATAGCCAAAAGCGTATGATAAATTGGATGGAATAAAATGTTTAACTGCAAGGTTATAGATATACCTGGTAATTGGAGAAACCTTTTGGGATGCCGCAATGGTGTTAAATTTTTTGATAGAAATAACCTTAAAATGTTCTTTTTCAAGAATATCCTTCCAACCGATTTTTGTATTAAAATCTTCGTTAAATTGTTGCCCACCCTCATCAGGCGGCATACCCGTCTTCATAACCAGGTAAATATGACCTATAAAATAACTATTCGGCAAAAGAATAAAAGCCTTTCCCGATGGCTTTAATATCCTGGATATTTCTCTTAAAGCCTTTTTTTTATCAGAAAAATGCTCCAGGCTGCCTAGACAAACAGCATGGTCAAAAAAACCATCTTCAAAGGGAAGCGAGTGTACATCTGATAAAATTAACTTAAGCTTCTGGTTCAAAGACCTTGCTTTTTTCAATGCGACTGAAGAGAAATCTAAGCCTGTAATTTCTAGCCCATTTTTGAATGCGGCTAAACAAAAACTACCCGTACCGCAGCCTACGTCTAAAATGGTCTGCCCCCTCTTTGCCTTGAGCATATTTAATACCCGGTCATTGAATACCGATTCATGTTTCAAGGCACTAGCGGATTTTGCATTATTATGCCAACGGTTATAATTTTCGGATAGAATACTCATATCTTACCGGTTAAGGCATTTTCAAAAATTTTACTCCAGTCTAACTCAGAAATAAAGCTTTCGATATTCTTCCTACATTCCTGATAGAGCTTATCGTCGTTCATCAATCTTACTACAGCAGAAGCCATCTGGCTTTTATTATAATCTATGACCAGGCCCAAATTCCTTTGCTCGACCAACTCATGTATCCAGGGCAGCTTAGTTATGACTACCGGCAGGCTGCAGGAAAAATATGTCTTTGGTTTAGTCTGATCGGCAAAATACGCAGTAGATAACTCATCGCCAAGATATGGGGCAACGGCGATACGGAATAAACATAACCTCTTCAGGAGGCTAGCGCTATCGTAGATCGGGCCGGTGAAATCAACAAACTTCTCGATTCCCAGCTCTCTAGACATTTCTTTTAAAATACAAAGATAATCTCCGTCGCCAATGACTGTGAATTTAAAGTCATTTAGATGACGGACGATCTCCGGGATCGCCTGAAGGACTAACTGCACCCCCTGGCCTTCTGTGAGGTCTCCGCAAAAAACAAGGTTCTTTAAGCTCCTTGCCTGCGTCCTCTCGCGGGGTAAATTCTCTATCCAGATGCCGATCGGCACGCACTTCTGCTTACGGGATATTCTTTTGGGGATCTTAGAGAAATTTTCCCTTGCCTGAGATATCCGTTCACTGACATTCCATATCTCGTCTGCGAAAGTGACTGCTATTTGGTCTATAAAACGATAAAGTAAATTTAAAATACTATTTTTAAATCGCCTTGGAGCAAAATCTATCGTATAAAAAATGACTTTGTCTACTCTGCCCAGCGCCCTCAAGATCAGCGCCGGGATCACGTTGAACCCTCCGCAGCCAAAATATCTTTTGTATCTATAGGGGAAGCGCGCAGCCGCATAAAATGAATAACAAAAATCTTTGATATAGCAAAGGATATCCGGTAAAAATCTAAAATTAATCCCGCTTTTTTTTGATTCGTTCTTTCCGTCGAAAAAAGAAAAGACCGTTCTCCGGTCAGGATAAGAAGCAAAACTATGTTCAACTAACAAAACAGAAGAATTATTGTTTTTAAGATACCTGTATAAGTCCTGTCCGGCGCCGGTATATAACCTATGCGTTACAATCATATTATAGGATTCAGCCATATTTTTAAAAAAAATGAGCCTGCCGGGGAACTCCTGATTTTATATGCTCAACGAGCGCCGCCCTTCCTTCAGGTAAGGCTAAGGTCCAAAATAAATATGTAGCGGTCTGCAAAAAGCACATCAGAGGATGATAGAGCCAGTAGATATTCTTATCGCGCAGCGCAAGGTACAGAGCATGCAGGCCAGAAAACAGAAGGACTAGACTATAGATCAGCCAAAAAGACATCTTTAACCGGGAATTTCCATGTTAGAGCCATTCGATCCGGCGCCCATGCCTAGTCTTTAAGAAAATCTCGGTATAATCCCTCTTCCATTTTTTTACCCAAGCTGAGATTTCTAATCTTTTTCACCTGCATACCCCATGATTCTTTGCATAAACGCCGGATCCAAGACTCTTTAATAATTCCCTTGTCGGCCGTCGGATCGCCTCCTTAAATACCGAAGAAGGTATCCCGCTTCGGGAATCATGGAACCTATTATACTGATCGACAAAATAATGCAGAAATTCCTGCACATCTCTGGCTTTCAAGTCCGGGGTCTCGATCACAGCATCGAAAGCCGTAAAACTTACCAAGTCCCTGTTTGCTAAATAATCCTTCTTTATGCATTCCTCGTAAAGCTGGCTTCCCGGATACGGTGTAGCTATAAAGACATTTACGACATCCAGCATCAATTCCTTGGCAAATTCAAAAGAACACCTCATTGATTCTTTGGTCTCTTTGGGCATGCCGATCACAAAATACCCGAGAGTCAGGATCCCCAGCTCCCTGCACCATCTTACCACCCTGCGGATCTGGTCTAACGAAGTAGTTTTTTTCATCACCTTATTTAAAATAAAGGGATCGCCCGACTCTATGGCCAGATTCAAGGCGTAACAGCCGGATTCCTTCATCTTCTCAAGCAGCCGCTTATCCAAGCCTACTATCGAAATGCCATTAGGGGTATTCCAGAGGACGTCCAATCTACGGTCGATCATCTCCTGGCAGATATCCCTAGCCCTCTGCTTATCAAATGCAAAGTTATCGTCATCGAAGGATATAAAATCGACCTTGTACCTGTTTACCAGGTGCTCGATTTCGTCAACGACGTTCCTGGCGCTGCGCGCGCGCCAACGCCTTCCCCAGACGCAATGAATGCTGCAAAAGCTGCACCGGAAAGGACACCCCCTACTAGTGATCACGCTGTTACGCTTAGCCCTGATATAAGTATCC
This sequence comes from Candidatus Omnitrophota bacterium, assembly GCA_042577285.1. Lineage (GTDB taxonomy): Bacteria > Omnitrophota > Gorgyraeia > Gygaellales > Profunditerraquicolaceae > JBHPDM01. The sequence continues at coordinate 14,064 of JBHPDM010000005.1, read as the reverse complement.
ATTGGGAATATCTCGCGCAGCGGAAAGGGAATAGAATCCAGGTCTTCTATATATTCTCGTTTTTCGTTGATACGGATACCGCCATTATCTTTATACGCCAGGCCGTCTATTTTCTCAAGCCTCCCTTTTCCTGCAGCCAGGTGATCGATCAATTTCAGGAATGACTTTTCCCCTTCACCGATCACGACGAAATCGACATCCCTTTGCCTTACGGCGTCTTCCGGCATTGCCGAAGGATGCGACCCGCCGATTATGACCTTTATTTTCGAATTGACCTGCTTGACGATTGCGGCTACGTCGATTACATTTGCGAATCTTTTCGTAAAAGAACAGGTTATGCCGACGATGTCAGGAGAACTCGCCCTGACCTGCCTCTCGATATCGCTTGGGCTTAGACCAAAACAAAAAAATCTTGTATCCTTGTATTTGCGGCAATGGCCGCTTCCTTCGGCAACGATATCCAGAATATCGATATCTGTATAACCTGCATCTCTTAATATCGCCGCCAGATACCCTAACCCTAAGGGGAAGGTCAGCTCAACGCCCCGCTTCTCGTCGTAGGTGTTAAAGGGCGGATTGATCAGCATGATCTTAGACACGGATCCTCCCCTTGCTCGACCAGCGCCTGCGGTTTGCTTTCAGCCAGAGGAACTCTCTGCGGATCCCCTCGGCCAGGTCCACCTGCGGATTCCATCCGGTAAGCTTCTTTGCCTTTCCTGTGTCCAGAACCATTTTCTTAAGTTCAGCAGGAAGACGTTTGCGTTCCGGCATATATTTTGATGGTCTGCCCTCCTGCGGGGAATCAAAGATGATCCTATCCTTCAGTCCGGTTACCTCCTTAACCTTCTTTGCCAGCCCGTATAAATCGGTCCCTTTACCCGTGGCGACATTGAAGACCTGTCCCCCTGTACTGCTCTTTGTCAGGCAGAGGTTATGGAATCTGACCACGTCATCTACAAAGATAAAATCGCGTGTCACCTTCCTGTCAAATACTATCAAGGGCTTCTTTTCAAGCGCCCTCTTGATGAAATAGGTCAACACCCTCCCGAACCACTCACGTGGCCCATAGACTATCCCGTACCGTAAACTGGTCACGCAGATACCGTAATAATCCTGAAAGATCCGGCAGTATTTTTCAGCCGCCAATTTACTTACCCCATAAGGCCAGTTCGGGTTCTTAGGATGTCCTTCCCCCTGCGGGAGGGATTCTGCCTGGCCGTAGACACAGGCTGAAGAAGCATTGATCAGCCTCTTGATCTTATTCTTTGCGGCAGCCTTCAGAACGTTCAGCGTGCCTACGGTGTTACTCCTTAAATCAACAAGCGGATCATCGATGCACCTGAGGATCTCAAGCTGCGCTGCCTGATGAGATATGACATCATGCCCTTTCATCGCCCTTAAGAGCTTTGAATAATCCATAATATCGCCTCTGATCACCTTAACCTTGTCCTTAAAGCTCCTGATGTTTTCAGGCGAACCGGAATCAAAATTATCATAGATAGTGACCTTATGTCCCTTGCTTATCAGGCTTTCGGCAATATGCGAACCGATGAATCCGGCTCCGCCTGTGATAAATATCCTTTTCATCGCGGGCTTCCGTAGTTAAAGAGTATCTTTAATCCGTTTCTTTGCTTGAGCGTATAAACTACATAGACAAAGGTCTGGATAAAACACATCAACGGATGATACAGCCAATAGGCCGTGCGCTCCCTTAGCGCTAAGAATACGGAATGCAGCAAAGATATCGGAAAGAAAAGGCTATAGATTAGCCAGAAAACAAGTTTCAGTTTAAACCTCTGCCTGAATGCCCAGTCTACGCGCCTTTCTTGGGCGTGCGCAAAGAAAAGCGTAGTAAGATTCCTCTTCCACTTTCCTGCCCAGCCCCTGATACTGTCTATATGATGGTGGGCGGTCTTGAGGTCCGGCAGGTAGGCTACCCTATTATTGCCGCTTTCTGTCATGTATTGAAATACTTCATTATCACCCACATACTCACTGCGTAGGATAATGTCCTTGACCAGATCCAGCCTGTAGACCAGCCCGTTGGCCCCCCAACAAAGCTGCCTATCCGGCATGACATCGAAGAGAAAATGATCTCCTACCGAAGGCGACCGGCTTACAGGATTCCTTTTGAAGTAATAATCAAGATTTTTGTTAATAAAATGCGACATCGGGTCGCTTTGGATCAGGGCGTAGTATTTATTTATACGCGCATCATTTCTGCCAGAGACAATCCTGCCCCAAAGGGCGGCTACGCGGGGGTATGCGGCAAAAACCTCCGCAACCCTTCTTAACCAGTCTTTACCCACAAGTTCATTATCTGCGGCGAAGACTACCAACAGCTCCCCTGTCGCATGCTCAGCGACGACCTTTGCCCCATAATCACCCAGGCGTTTCAAGTTATTGTACACCCTGGCACCTGAATCCCTGGCTATCTCAACCGTATTGTCAGTCGAACCGCCATCAGCTACGACCACCTCTATCTTATCCTTAGGATAGTCCTGTCCCCTGATACTTTTTAAACATCCGGCCAGGTATCTTGAAGAATTATATACCGGGATCGAGACCGTAAACTTAGGATATCTCTCCATCAATTGTCTTTAACGCTCCTAGATCCCTGACTATCCTCAGTGGCTTAAGCCTTTTTAATAACGCTAAAGATCTAATACCGGAGAGGACGGCGATAGCCTTGATTCGCAGATATCTACCTGCCAGGATATCGGCCTCAGTATCACCGATGATCACTGAATTACGCTTATTAAAAAAGCCTCCTGCAGATATCAGCCTGATCTTTTCCTTATAGGCCTCTTTTCTGTTTGGCCGGCTTAAAATCGCGTCGAAATAATCCTTTATCTTAAACCTGTTTAACTCCTGGATCAGATTGCGTCTGTTTCTTCTTAAGGTGACCAGTACGACCTTACTGCCCCTTTGTCTCTTCAAAAACTCTAAGGCGTTCTTATTCAGCCTGTCGAATTTCAGATAGACCGGTGCCTCTATGCGCCTGAGGTACCCCCTCTTGAAGCGCCCAAAGTATCCCCTGCCTCCTGATGCCTTATAGATCTCCTCCAGGGCATACCTACTCCTCTTCCTGCGCCAATAGGCGGCCCTCTTTAACGGCCTTTCATCCTGCTTCGGCTCCAATGAGTCCCTATAGGCACGATAAGAGCGTTCAGAGAAATCGATCAGCGGACCGTCCAGGTCCAGATATATCGTCAGATCCTTTTTGGCTTTAGGTTTAGAAGAATATCTCCCTGACATAACGTACCATCTTCAGGCCTGCCTTAAAATCCGCAGCGCCTCTTATCTGCCTGCCCAAGGCCAGGTCGACCGCCATCAGCGGTGTGTTCACCCCCGCTTTCACCGTCAGGGCCAGCCCTCCAGAGAACCTAGGATTGACTTCAATAAAGCAGAATCTTCCCTTAGTCTTTATGCACTGGATATTGGCCGGCCCGATTATTCCAAAAAGCTTGACTATCCTGGCCGCTGCCTTTATCAGGCATCTGTCACTGACCGTCTCACCCTTGTAGGAGACGCCGGCCTTTGTCTCTATGCGCAGCCTCGGCACCGCCACCCTGAGATTACCCCTCTTATCGCTGAAGGTATCAACGGTGTATTCCGGACCGCTGATAAATTTCTGAATCACCACATTTTTTTCGCGCCGTAAAAGCGAAGTTAGTCCCCCGCTGTCAAATACCTTGTAAAGGCCGACGCTACCCTTACCGCTTCTTGGCTTGAGCATCATCGGGAAATCAGATCTTCTAAGCCTATGCCTCTGGGCGGGCAGGTATGTGGGCGCGGTAAAAAAACCATGCTTATTGAGGAATCTGTAAGTCTTATATTTATCTGCGCACAGTTCGATAGCCTTCGGCCCGGAGATGACCACCGCCGCCCCCAACCCCTTGAACCTCTTTTTGCTCTTTGAGACTGGCATCAGCTCCTCATCTACGATCGGGATGAGCACATCGACCTTCTCTTTCTTTACGATCCAGATTAAACGCGCGATGTATCTCTTATCATCGCCGCGGGGGACCCGGTAAAACTTATCGCTAAAATAAGCGTAGGCTACAAACTCCCTCTTATTAATATCAGTCGAAATCACTCTGAATCCACCCGCGTCATTTAAGGCCTTTATCACATTGCCTGCGGTGACCGTCCCTGCGCCGGTAACCAAGACATTTAACCTCTTACCAGTACTCATTCTTATGCTTCCTGTAATAATCCAAGGTCTTTTTTATCCCGGTCTCCAAGTCCACCTCAGGGCTCCAGCCGGTGACACTCTTAATCTTAGAGATATCCGCGTAATAGTCCCCCGGCTCGATCTGACTTCTCTCTTTGGAGAAGGCGGTAAACTTGACCCTTCCGCTCTTTGCCAGCTTGACTATCTCCTGGGCCAGCTCAATAAAATTTACCCCCTTACCACTTCCCACGTTAAAAATATTGCCGTAGGCCTTACGAGACGACCCGCAAGCAAGAAGCGCCTCTATCAGGTCGTCAACGTAAAGAAAATCCCTTAAGATCATCCCCTTGCCGAATACCGGGACCTCTTGGTTATCTATCGCCCTGCGGATAAACCAGTTAAGGACGCCGTATTTATCATGCAGCATCTGGTGTCTTGGCCCGTAGGTATTGGTGATCCTTAAGGCCACCGCCCTGATATTATGTAGAGTATCATAGACCATCACCAGCTGCTCAGCGCAGAGATTGGTGATCGCATAGACCCCCTTAGGGTTCATCGGATGGTCCTCATCAACGGGAAGCCTTACGCTACTGCCGTACTGACCGCGGGTGCCGGTGAAGATCACCCTGGCCTCGGGGTTAAGCTTGCGGCATGCCTCAAGCACAACCAGCGTACCCTCCACATTGATACTTAAATCCTGCAGGGGATTTTTTATACTATCCACGTGGCTGACCTGGCCGGCAAGATGAAATATATAGTCTTTGCCTCTTATTAATTGATTTACCGGACGGGGATCCCTGATATCGGCAAAACTAAGCTTAACTTTCCTGCGTACCGGCTTGATATTAAAAAGGTTAGCCCCCTGGCCGGTTAACATATTATCAGCGATTGTAACTTGCGCGCCCTGATCTATGAGGGCAATCGCCAGGTTACTGCCTATAAAACCCAATCCCCCAGTAATCAGCACCCTCTTATTTCTATAACTAGAAGCCATAGAATCTTGCCACATCCTCCCATTTACTTAAGGCCCAGGCCTGATGTTTAATGTACCAGCGCAGGGTTGCTTTTAGGCCATTCCGAAAATCAACCTTCGGCCTCCAGCCGGTCTCCTTAAAGGCCTTAGCTGAATTTAACCTGTATCTTATGTCATGGCCGGGCCTATCCCTGACAAAAATGATCTTTCCATCATCGCCGCTGATGATCTTTGAGATCGCCTTGGCGACCCTGATATTAGGCAACTCGGAGTGACTCCCCAGATTATAAATCTCTCCACTCCTGCCCTTCTGCATGATCTGATAGACCCCCCTGGCGCAATCATCCACGTAAAGCCACTCCCTGACATTCTCACCCTTTCCGTAAACCGGGATCTTTTCCCCTTTTAAGACCCTGAGGATTGCCAGGGGCATAAACTTCTCCGGATACTGCCAGGGACCGTAATTATTGCTTGGTCGGATGATCACCGCCGGGAGATTATAGGTGCGGATATAGGACCTGATCAACAGGTCTGCTGCGGCCTTGGATGCTGCATAGGGGCTGTTAGGTAAAAGCGGTGCACCCTCGCCAAAGGCGCCCTTCTCTATCTCGCCGTACACCTCATCGGTCGAAATCTGGAGGAATCTTTTTATCCTGCGCTTTCTTGCCGCATCCAGCAATACCTGGACGCCTTTAAGATTAGTATCAAAAAAAGGGGAAGCATCCTTGATGCTCCTGTCCACATGGGTCTCGGCAGCGAAATTGACAATCGCATCAAAGCGATTTGTGCCTAAGATCATGGCTATCCTCTTGGCGTTGCCGATATCAGCCTTATAGAATCTGATCTTTGACTTTAAATCCTTTAACCTGGCCGGGTCTGCGGCATAGGTAAGTTTATCCACTACCGAGACCTTATGCCCCTTCTTTACCGCGAGCCTGACAAAGGCGCTGCCGATGAAACCTGCCCCGCCAGTGACTAGTATTTTAGATAATTTTGAACGCATTCTTCCATGATCTCCTCGATCTTTCTGACTTTAAACCCGGTTGCTTCTAATTTTTCCGTTGAAAGGATCAAATTCGTCCTGACAATATTTAACTTCTTAAATTCAATCACTTCGTACTTGACATCAGAAACATAATGCTTATAGACCTCAAGGAGCTTAGGATAAGAGAGGGCGCCTTTACAGGCGACGTTATAGGTCCCTTCAGCCCTGACCTTGATCAGGTGTTTTATGGCATCTACGAAATCAGGCATATAAGTAACTGAGTTAGGGATATCGATCGCCTTCTTGTAATTGATCAGTTTAGTAAGCAGGTTCTTAGGGTGCGGGCGGTCATCCAGCGGCACGCGGATCCTGACTATCAGTATGGGGTACCTCTGAGATAAAGACTGCAGCACTTTATCTGCGTAGATCTTGCTGCGGCTGTAAAAAAGCTCAAAGAAATCAGGCTCCTTATCTTCTGTCACCGGATTATCTTTCTCGTAATCATAGTGGTAAATACATCCTGTACTGATATTAATAAACCTGACATTACTGCGCAGCGCCGCCTCAGCCAGGATTACCGGTACAAATGTATTTGAGAAGAGGGTTTTATCCGGATCCTTATCGCATTCATCGACGTTCCTGCCCAGGTTACCGATACAATTGATCAGGATCTGCGGTTTGGCTTCAGAGAGCAGCTCCTTGGCATCCTTGAAAGAATTTATCATCCTCTCTGATAACTCGCAGTCCAGCCCCTCCTGCAGCCTCCTGCCGATGTAACCCGCCCCGACGATCAAGACCTTATCATTCATCCTCGTAGATCCCCCTTAGATATGCGCCGTAATCCGTATTGATCTTCTCTGCTAAGCTCAACACCTGCTCCTTACCGATATACCCCATCCTGTAGGCGATCTCTTCGATACAGCCGATCTTTAAGCCCTGCCGCTCCTCCATAGTCTTGATGAAATTCGAGGCCTCGATCAGGGAATCGTAAGTACCCATATCCAGCCAGGCATAACCCCGGCTTAATAATTTGACTTTAAGCTTTTTTGCTTTCAAATATTTAGTATTGATATCGGTGATCTCCAATTCACCCCTGCGCGATGGTTTCAGGCCCTTGGCGATCTTAACTACATCGTTATCATAAAAATATATACCGGTAACGGCAAAGTTGGACCTGGGGTCCTTGGGTTTTTCAACGATAGAAATCACCCTGCGATCCTTATTGAACTCTATTACGCCGTAGCGGCAGGGATCCTTTACGTAATGGCCGAAGATCGTCGCGCCGCTTGCGGAGCTGGTCGCCTCCTGAAGCAGATCCGGCAATCCCTGACCATAGAATATATTATCTCCCAGGATCAAACAGACGTTCTGATCTGCGATAAACTCCTCTGCGATAATAAATGATTCGGCTATCCCCCTTGCCTGTGGCTGCTGGGCATAAGAGATATTTACCCCGATCCCGGAGCCATCTCCCAGTAGAGTTTTAAATAAAGGGATTGCCTGGGGCTTGGAGATAATCAATATATCCCGGATCTTGGCCAGCAGCAATGTAGAGAGAGGATAGTAGATCATCGGCTTATCGTATACGGGTAGGAGCTGTTTTGATACCGCGCGGGTTAAGGGAAAAAGCCTTGTCCCGCTGCCACCTGCTAAGATTATTCCCTTCATATCTTCTTACCCCTCCCTTATTTCTTTTACCGCCCCCACACCGAGAGCAAGTATCAACCAAAAGAGCAGCCCCAGATCTAAAGAATAAAGATTCGTATCCACCCCCATCTGTACGGAATAGCCTAATATAGCTGCCAGACTACCCAGAAGGACATACCAGGAAAGACCCTTATTGCGGCTGCTGTTTACCGTTCTTACGCCCCTGAAGAAAAATATAAACAATACCGCCAGAAAAGAGCCTAAGCCTAATATTCCGATCTCAGAGAGCATCTGCAAATAGCAATTATGCGCGTAAAATGGGCCGTAGGGATAGGCCGGGGCGGCAAATTTCTTGAAGTTGAGCATAAAGGTCCCCAGGCCCAGGCCGATCAGCGGCCGGAAAGCAAACATCTTCCAACCTGCCCGCCAAATCACCCTTCTCTCTATCATACCGACGTCTCTCAAGTTATCGGCATCCAAAAAAGCGAAGAGATTATCCAGTCGAATATTTATCATATCCGGCAGAAACGGCTTTAGCGCCAGGATCAAAAGAACAAGTATTAAAAAGGCTGCGCCGACTGAGTGCAGCCAAAAGCTTAAAAACACTACCGAAGCTAAAAAGCCGAACCATGCGCCTCGAGAAAATGTCAATATAAGACAGACGGTCAAGAGTATAAAAAGCCCTGCGTGCAGTAGCCGAGAAAGACGATAGCGCAAGGAGGCAAAGAAAGACACGATAAATAAAGGCAACACGGTGATCAGATAGCAGGCTAGATCATTCGGGGTATGGAAACTGGCATGGATATTCTTCTCAAAGAGATGTATCCGATTGCGCAAAAAATCCTTATGCGAAAAATACTGATATATCCCGTCTACCCCTAAGACTAATGAAGAAAAGAAAAGGATAAAGATGAAGTTTCGAAACCTTCGCTTACTGTTTAAGGTTTCGGCCGCTGCGAAAAAGAATAAGATATTCTGCAGGGTCTTAGCAAAGAAGGTCCGCGCGCTGATCCTGAAGCTCGGGCTTACGAAGATCGAAAAGAAACAGATGATCAGGTAAACAAAAACGGCAGTATTCAGGTTAGACTTGCCGACGCCCTGCCGCGTAGATGATTTTTTGAGTACGTAGACAAAGATCGCGAATATACTCAGGGCCTCGATTATTGCTTTGGAGATGGGAAGAAAAAAGGCTATGGCATATATCGAGAAGAGTATCAATTGGTCGCAAGCTTGCGCCAGCCTAATTCTGTTTGAACTCATCTTGTCCTTCCCCATCTAAAATCCCTCTCACACTCCTGTAGGGAATGCCGCAATGTTGGCAGATATGGACGATCTCGGAAAAATCATCCTTATCGATCGAAGGCATTGCGATGATCACCTCTTTGATATTATGGCCGCGCACCAGGTCTTCGATCTTATCCCGGTCGCCAAGCACGGATATGCCGTGTATTTTATGACCCGCCTTATAGGGGTCGTCATCTATGAATCCGACCGGGTCATAAAGCAGCTTTTTATTACGCTTGATCTCGCGCATCACCATCTCACCGGTATCCCCGGCGCCGAAGATAAGTATCTTCTTTTCCTTACTCTTCACCCGGCTGAAGAACTCGCCGATGATCCTGAATATGAACCGGGAACCCATGACTAAAAACAAAAGTAAGAGCCAATCGATGAATAATACCGCCCGGGAGTATTCGCGGAATCGAAAGACAAAGGTAAGAAATATAATCGAAGCAACGGAGCTGATACTTACTACTTTAAACATGGTAAAGAAATCCGATATACCGATATACTTCCAGACGCCGCGGTAGAGCCCGAAGACAAAAAAGACCGACATCTTTATCAGGATTATCCATACTAATGACTCCTGCATCAATTGCAGGTTGCTACTCAATTGGAAGCCCTCAAAGCGCAAGAAGTAGGCGCAGTAGTAAGCGATACAGATCAGCACAAAATCCAACAACACCTCTATAATCCTGCGTTTATACAGTAAGATACTATTTAAGGCCGTATGATTATGCCTCTGCCCTACTAGTTCATGTTTGTTGCTTGTCTTACGTTTAGCGGCAGTAAACTCAAAGATAAAAATCCCCAGGAAGAGCATCACTACGATAGCTAAGAAAGCAACTATGGAGATGATCGGAGCATTGACCCTGGAATAAAGGATCGCGATCATCCCGAAAGATGCGCTTATAGCGTATAACAACAAAACCGTCTTTCTCGGAGAGAGGCCCAAGGTGATCAAGCGGTGGGATGTATGGTCTTTTCCTCCCTCAAAGATCCTCCTGCCCTGTATTCGTCTTACGAGCATCACGAATATGGTATCAAATATTGGCACGCTTAAGATTAAAACCGGAACGAACATCGTGATCAAGAGGTTTGAGACATGGCGGACTGTTCCACTGATAGAGATAAGCGCAAGGCAGAATCCTAAAAACATGCTCCCGGAATCACCCATAAAGATCCTGGCCGGATTGAAATTATAGGGGAGAAACCCCAATGTAGCACCGGCTAAAATAAGCCCCAATACCCCCATCGGGTTATTGGAGAAAAGCTGCGAGGAAAAGAATAGCATCAAGCCGGATACCACCGCGATCCCCACCGCCAACCCGTCGATATTATCCAGGATATTGAAGGCGTTTGTGATCACGATGATCCAGAAGAGAGTCAAAGGAACAGCTAAAAAAATATTCAAGGGCAGGCCAAAGACGAACCCGAAGAAGATAGCGATGCAGCCGGCGATGATCTGAGCGAGTAACTTGACCTGCGGAGCAAAGTTAAATTTCTCATCCGCTAAACCGACGACGAACAACAGTGTGCCGCCCAAAAACAGACCCAGGATCTGCCTGTTAGCCAGGCCAAAATAAATCGTTGAGACTACCGCCGCTATATATATGCTGATCCCGCCCAGAAGGGCTGTAGGACGCTTATGCCAACGGTCTGGCCTGGGGGCAGCGACAAAGCCGTACTTAAGCGCAAACCGGTGCACAAAAGGAGTAAGCACAAGACTTAATGCAAGAGGAATCAAGAAAAACAGGATATATTGCATATTCTTATATCTCGTTTGATATCAATGGGTTTCCTCCTTGGAAAATACCAGAGTTGATTATTATATCACAAAACAAGCAAAAATATACTATTTTTTCTTCTAAGTTTAGGCTGGAAGGTGAGTTACGTGGGGTATTTTGCGCTTAGGAGAGTACAATAGAGATTTTGTATATCCCCGATCAATCTATCCTTTGAGTAAATCTTAGCGGCAAATTCACGGCCCCTTAGCCCGATATCCCTGCGCAGTCGGTTATCTCTTAAAATGACAGCTAAGGCAGCGGCAAAATCAGCCGGGTCCTTGGAATCAACGATTATTCCTCTCTCCATGATCCTGAATTTCAAATCTTTGCCCTGAGCAGAATCCAGGTTCTCACCTAATAGATCCCTGACCCCTCCTGCCTCGGTAGATACTACTGGCCGGGCAGAAGCCATCGCCTCGATCAGCGATACGGGTGTTCCCTCGTTTATTGAAGTCAAAACTACTACCTCTAACACGGAATAAACCTTCGCCAACTCCATCTTCCACCCCAGGAATTCGACCCGTGAAGCTATACCGAGTCTGCAGGCACAGCCTTCCAGTTCATCCCTAAGTTCTCCGTCGCCAACGATCTTAAATCTTAGATTTAAATATTGTTTATCCTTAAGGAGTTTTGCTGCCGCCTCCAAAAATAAGCGGTGGTTCTTCACCGGAACGAGCCTTCCGATGATTCCGATATTTACAATGCTTCCCCCATTTGTTTCTGGAGGTATGGCAAGCAGTTCATCCAGCTCAAAACCCAGAGGAATGACTTTGATCTTAGCTTTTTTGCATATCTCTAAGTCAAGAAGTTCCCTGGCGACTGAAGCGCTTACCGTAACGATAATATCTGTAAACATACCCAAGAATCGCTCGATAAAAATAAAAATCCGGGATTTAAATCTGCCAAAATAACCCCTTAATACGTGGCCGTGAAAAGTATGGACGATCTTCACCCGCTTCTTCCGGTTTAAAAAGTTGTAGATTATTGCAGCCAAACGGCCGAGTGCACCTGCCTTGGCAGTATGGGTATGGACTATATCAGGCTCCTGCGCTTTAATGATCCTATAGATACTCCTAAGAGCAGCGATATCATTGAAAAGGCTTAGCTCCCTCCTTAATCGGGGTACAACCAAAGGTTTTACTTGCTTCTTATCAGCATAATAGCTCATGTCGCCTTCAGCCTTGCTTATACTGCCTGAGACGAGTATTGACTCAAACCTTGAGAGGTCTAAGCCTTCGGTGAGCAAAATTGTATGGATCGCCGGCCCTCCGATGTTAAGCCGGGCGATTATCCTTAAGACCTTTATCTTTTTCATTTGAATTCAGCTAGGAAGGCCTTCTTGCTTTAATATCTTTTACGATATCCTTGATTATCTCGGATAAACTATGGGTAAGCTCAAAACCGATCAATTTGCTGACCTTGGTGATATCGGGGACCCTGCGCTGCATATCCTCAAAACCTTCTTCGTATGCCTCTTCATAGGGGATATTCTTTATCTTTGACTTACTATTAGTGATCCTGATGATCTCCTTTGCCAACTGTTCTATAGTTACCTCCTCCTGACTGCCGATATTAAAAACTTGGCCGACTGCCTTAGGCTCCTGCGTCAACTTGACTAATGCCTTTACGGCATCCCTGACGTGCACAAAGCACCTTGACTGCTTACCGGTGCCATAAACAGTGATCGTCTGGCCAGCCAGGGCCTGCTCGATAAAACGCGGCATGACCATCCCGTAATTACCGGTCTGCCTCGGGCCGACAGTATTAAACAACCTCACTATTATCGAAGGGACATCCTTCTCCTTCCAGTAGATATAGGCAAGCATCTCATCGACTGCCTTAGCGGTAGAATAACCCCACCTGCTCTTTAAGGGAGAGCCCAATATCCTGTCGTCATCTTCCTTTAACGGCCCGTTTACGTTCTTGCCGTAGATCTCGGAAGTGGAAGTGATCAATATCTTCTTATGATACCTGTGCGCCATCTCCAGGGCGATCTCACTACCCTTGATATTTGTTGTCAGGGATTCCAGGGGTTTCTTTACTATCAGCTCTACCCCTACGGCCGCAGCGAGGTGAAAGATAACGTCACATTTCTCTACAAGCTTATCCATCAAGCTCTCGTTTAATATCGTATCGACTACCAGCTCAAAACCCGGTTTACCTTCCAGGTGCTTGATATTATCAAGCCTACCCGTAGAAAGATCATCCAGAACAACCACCTGAGTGCCGCTATTGATCAACTGATCAGCCAGATGCGAACCGATAAACCCCGCCCCTCCGGTAATTAATGCCTTCATAGTTTCCTCTCTCCTTTACTTTTTTGTATCATTTTATACCAATGCTCTTTATTTGACAATAACTAGTTATCGCGATCAGGCCTGAAACGCCTGAACAGCTTTAAAAGCCTGCTCGCGTCCTTGATCTCGCTCCAGCTCTGCTTAGAGATCAAACACCCCATGCCGCTGAATAAAAATAATGACCTGATCGTCCATCCCCGCACTCCAATCGGCTCATTAAACATCAATGAAAATAATATATTCTCTGCGGTAAAAAAAAGAAGGAAGATACCGACGAGATTTAAAGGATTATGATATGTTGCTTTTACAGCCCTCATTATCAGTCTTACTGTTATGCTTGCCCTTAGGCAACTTGCTGTCCTTGCCCTCCAGGATATAGATACGCGCCGCAGCGATTTTACAATAATACTGCTCTTTATGGCATTTTCAAAAATTACTACCGGATTATTTAACTGATTAATCATTGTTTAACTTTTCTATCAATCTTTTCACCTTACGGGAAGAATATTCTATGATGATATCTTGCTTCTTCATGATGATATCTTGCTTCTTCATGATGATATCTTGCTTCTTCTTGATTAATTTGACTCCTTTTTCTTCGGGCACAGTTATTTTCATTAAACTCAACGTAGGGTCATTTTCTATGGAAACATATTCGGCCTCCACATGGTATTTAACAGTATTAAAATTGATCGGCGTCCTGAACAGGATTGGTTTATTCTTATAATACAGCATATTCCCCCTGAGTTCTGCATTCAATTTCAAGGTAACAAACATCTTTTTTAGATTCTGGTCTTCTTTAATTAATATTTCTCCTTGGCCTACGTTTAACTCGTAAGTAAAGGGTTCCGGCTTACCTAATTCGATTATTTCTCCGATGACCTGCCCGGTCATATCCGTTTCCCTATCTCCTACCT
>JBHPDM010000004.1:0-52881 GCA_042577285.1 Candidatus Omnitrophota bacterium | reverse complement strand
GAAGAAGAGAGCCATCCCTAAAGAGAGGCCGTCCTTCTTAAAATCATAACCGCACTGATATTTATACCTCTAACCTCTATCTTCAAAAAACGACTGATATTTTTGGCAGGACCGGATTAGGGATAGAATACGGCGAGGAGCGGATCACCTCTACTAATCTGGGGCAATATAACCGCGGCCACAAGAGCATATTTACCGACTCCAGCAAGAAGCTTAACTCCAGACTCTCCGTGGGGGCATCGGCAAGGATGGATGATTTCGACGGGTTTAGCGAAGTTTTTACCGGGGCAGCGAACTTAAGATTCAAAGTTTCTGCCAGAGATTCATTGAATCTGGGCATAGCCAAAAACATCCGCATCCCTTCTTTTACTGAACTTTATTACAATGATCCGACGACAATTGGTAATGCCAACCTCAGCGAAGGTGAGACGGTCAATTATCAGGGCGGTTATGATTTTAAGAAGGACGGCCTCTCTTTAGGGATGGCTCTCTTCTTCAGGGAAGAGGAGGATATGATCGATTGGGTAAAGCGCAGCGCGTCACAGGCAAAGTGGCAGGCAGAGAATATCGGGGAGGCAGCTGTATTTGGTGTAGAAAATTACCTAAAAGCTAAGGTCAACGGATTCCTGAATTTAGAATCTAATTATACCTATATTGATAAACGTCTAAATGACATAGGCTATCTCTATAAATACGGACCTAATTATATCCGGCATCTGGCCAGCGCGATCCTCAGGCTGGATCTGCCCTTTGGGACACAAAGCATCACTCTTACCTATAAAAAGAAACCCCGCCGCGATGGTTGGTTTCTTTTTGGGTTACGCAGCTCTTACGATCTGAATAGGACATCGCAGGTCTTTCTGCAGGTCTCAAACCTCTTCAACGTAGAATACCAGGAGATCGAAGGGATCCCTGCGCCGGGAAGATGGATCGAAGCCGGCTGTAGGTTTGCCTGGTAAGCCAGCCCTTTTATTAAACGGAAATATGCGTTATAATATATTATCATGCAAACCAAATACCACAGGCTTCCTGCCTTAAATCCGGAGTTCATCGATTCCAAGGAGCATTTCCTGCTCTTTGAGACCGGCCTTTTTAGCCGGGAGGATTTCCAAAGCTATATCTTTACCGATCCGGTGAAGGTGATCAGGGTTATGCGCTATCAAGATGTAAAGCCTGCCTTTGCCAGGATCGAGGAGTTATCCCGCGACCACTATCTTGCCGGTTATTTCTCTTATGAATTAGGTTATTATTTCGAGAACACCCTCTTTCGGCACAACCAGGATTTCAGCTACCCGCTGATCTATCTCTGCGCTTTCAAGCAGCCTACGGTCTTCAACCACAAGACGGGCAGGATAAGCAAGGAGGTTCCCGGGCTTTTTGACCGGGGGAGAAAGCAGGATGATTTCAGTATCAGGCATCTGCGGCTGAGCTTTGATGGAACCCGGTACGCCAAGAAGATCCGGCGCCTAAAGGAGTATATCAGATGCGGAGATGCCTATCAGGTCAACTTCACCGGAAAGTATCTTTTTGATTTCCAGGGTAGCGCATTCTCTCTTTATCAGTATTTGAAGAACAGGCAGAGCGTCCCATATGCCTCCTTCTGCAAACTTAAAAGTGAGCATGTGATCTCTCTTTCTCCTGAGCTCTTTTTTAAAAGAAACGGTTTAGATATCTACTCTAAACCGATGAAGGGCACGATCAACAGGGGCAAGAGCGCCCGGGAGGATAAAGAACGTTCAGATAGTTTAAGCAGCAGCCTTAAAGACCGGGCGGAGAACCTGATGATCGTCGATCTTATCCGTAACGACCTGGGCAGGATTTCTAAGACCGGGAGTGTCGCCGTAGCCGGGATGTTCGATATTGAAAAATACAATACCTTATTTCAGATGACCTCTACCGTTAAGAGCAGGCTGAAGAAGGATACTACCTATTTTGAGATCTTCAGGAATATCTTTCCCGGGGGTTCGGTCACCGGTGCACCTAAGATCAGGACGATGCAGATAATCAGGGAATTAGAGGATTCTCCGAGAAAGGTATACTGCGGGGCTTTAGGATTGATCTCGCCTGGCAAGAAAGCTGTGTTTAATATGCCGATCAGGACGATCACTCTGGCCGGGGGCAAGGGTGAAATGGGCACGGGAAGCGGCATAGTCTATGATTCTAAGGCGCAAAGTGAATTCCGGGAGTGTATTTTAAAGGCCCGCTTTCTCACCGAAAAGTACAGTTCTTTCTATCTCTTGGAGACGATCGCCTGGAATGGCAGGTATAGATTTCTCAAAGAACACTTAAAGAGGATGGAAGATTCAGCAAAATACTTTGGTTTTTCCTTTGACCGTAAGAGGATAACAGGTGTGTTGCGCTCTTCAGAAAAGGGATTCCAGAGATGGAGGGGATATAGAGTCCGTCTCTTGCTTGATCAGCATGGGGATCTGCGCGTAGAATGTTTTCCGATCGCCAGGCAGGGTCCGAAGCCTCAAGAGAAGTATATCGCTTTCTCGCGCTACCGCAGGAACCCGCAGGACGTCTTTTGCTATCACAAGACGACCAACCGCCAGTTGTATGACCGGGAATACCGCAGCCATCTCAAGGAGGGGTATCTTGACGTGATCTTCCTTAATACCAGGGGTGAGGTCACCGAGGGCGCTGTTTCTAACTTAGTGATAAAGAAGGGTAGGAAATTTTTCACACCTCCTGTCTCCTGCGGGTTGCTTCCGGGGATCTTCCGGGATTTCCTGATCAAGAAGTACCGGGCAAAGGAGCAGGTGATCTATCCGGAGGACCTCTTGCGAGCGGATAAGATATTCCTCTGTAATTCTGTGCGTGGATTGACCCAGGTCAAGATCAGGGGGCTTAAGGAATGAAGAAGCGGGTCGCTGTTGCTATGAGCGGAGGGGTGGATTCTTCTGTGGCGGCTCTTCTGCTTAAACGACAGGGGTATGATGTGACCGGGATCACCATGTGCTTTGGCATCCCTGCTTCAAAGCGCAGGAAGCCTGCCTGTTGCGGAGCGCAGGGTATAAATGATGCCAGGCGGGTGGCCCGGAAATTGAAGATCAGGCACTTCGTTTTGAATTTTGGCAAGGAGCTTGAGAGGTTGGTGATCAATGATTTCCTAAGCGAATATTCTCTTGGCCGTACACCAAACCCATGCATAAGATGCAATCAGTTCATAAAATTTGATATGTTGCTGAAGAAAGTCCTGGCCCTGGGGATAGGATCACTGGCTACCGGGCATTACGCCGGGATCGTAAAGACAAGAGATGGTTTTCGGCTGAAAAAAGGTAAAGACCGCAGGAAAGACCAATCGTATTTCCTCTACCGTCTGAGTCAAAGACAGATGCGGCACATAATCTTTCCTTTAGCAGGCTACAGCAAGCTTCAGGTCAGAAGATTGGCCAAGAGATTCTCCCTTTCGGTCGCGGATAAAAAGGCAAGTCAGGAGATCTGCTTCCTGCCGCAGGATGATTACCGCGGATTTCTACGTCAGAGGCTAAAGGGCAAGCTCAAGTCCGGGCCGATTGTCGGTAAGGGGGGAGATATCTTAGCCAGGCACCGAGGAATTGCGCTCTATACGATCGGCCAGCGCAGCGGTTTAGGTATTGCCAGGGGGTATCCTTTGTATGTGACAAAGATCGAGCCTAAAGGAAACCGGATAGTCGTGGGCAGGCGGGAAGATGCCTCTGGGAGGGTTTTCCTGATCAGGGATAAGCATTTCATAGCAGAACCCTTAAAGAAGAAGGTTGTGCTTTCTGCGAGAATCAGATATAATCAAAAGCAAGTTGCGGCAACGCTCGTGCCTTTAAGCGGTAAGATCAGGGTCGAGTTTAAGCAGCCACAGTTTGCGATCACTCCGGGTCAGTCCGCCGTTTTCTACGACGGGGAGACGGTGGTCGGCGGAGGGATCATCGATAGAGTGATAGTTTGAAAGGAATAATACGATGGCAAGAAAGACTAGTGATGATTTAGAAGCGCGGATAGCGCAGCTTAAGAAGAAGCGCAATGCCGTGATCCTGGCGCATAATTACCAGCTGTCTGAGGTCCAGGAGGTGGCTGATTTCGGCGGGGATTCACTAGAATTAAGCCGCATCGCGGCAAAGACCGAGGCCGAGGTAATCGTATTCTGCGGGGTGCATTTTATGGCCGAGACCGCTTCGATCCTCTGTCCGGATAAGAAGGTGATTATGCCGGATGTGAATTCAGGGTGTCCAATGGCTGATATGATGAACGCCGATGACCTGAGGAAGCTAAAGAAGGAGCATCCGCAGGCGGTAGTAGTTGGCTACGTGAACACCTCCGCAGAGGTCAAGGCAGAACTGGATGTCTGCTGTACCTCGACTAATGCGGTAGCAGTAGTAAATGCCTTTAATGACAGGGAAGAGGTGATCTTTGTTCCGGATAAGTACCTGGCTGATTATGTCTCTAAACAAACCAAGAGGAAGTTGATCGCCTGGCACGGATTCTGCCCCACGCATATCAGGATATTGCCGGAGGATATCAAGAGGGAGAAGAGGTTTCATCCTAAGGCAAAAGTCCTGGTGCATCCGGAATGTCTGCCTGAGGTAGTGGCTATGGCAGATGTTGTTTGTTCAACGAGTAAGATGTGTAAGTTCGCCAAGGAGACAGATGCAGAAGAAATGATCATCGGCACAGAGGTAGGCCTGGTCTATCGCTTGAAGGAGGATAACCCTACAAAAGAGTTTTATCCTGCTTCGGAGCGGGCAGTATGCCCTAACATGAAGCTGATCACCCAGGAGAAGATCCTCATGAGCCTGGAGGGACTTAAGGAGGAGGTCAGGGTACCTGATGCCATCCGCCGCCGCGCCAAACGCGCGATAGACAAGATGCTTGAGATAATCTAGTATGGTCAAACTCTCCCCTTCATCGTTAAACCGTTTTTTAGATTGCCCGCGCTGTTTCTGGCTGCAGATAAATAAGGAGTTAAAGCGGCCGGGGATGCCGGTGGCGACGATCACCAGTGGTTTAGACAGGGTGGTCAAAGAATACCTGGATGAATTCCGCAGCAAAAATATCTTACCCTCATTCCTGGAGGGTAAGATTCCCGGTAAATTGATGAAGGATTTTCCCAAGAAGGGCTGGTTGGAATATATAGATCCGTTGCCAGGCGCAAAGCTGGGGGGATATCTTGATGAGTGCATTAAGCTCGACGACGGCAATTACGCCGTATTAGACCATAAGACCCGGGGGAGGGCTCCGGATAGCGTACATCCGGCCTACCAGTTTCAGATGGACGCCTATACCCTTTTATTAGAAAAAAACAAATATCCTACCCGCAGGAGCGCTTATCTGGCATACTATATCCCGAAGAAGATAATTTCAGGGTCTGATTTTAATTTTGAGGTCTTGATCAAGGAGATTAGTACCGATCCGGAACGCGCCAGGACCGTTTTTTATAAAGCGCTGGAGGTCTTAAAGGGGGGCCTGCCTTCGCTGCAAAAGGATTGCAGTTTCTGCAAATGGACAGAGACCTCACAGATAAAATAAGTAATATCCCTGTGGCTTTTGAGGACCGATGGCTGGCGGTTGTGGATAAACCGCCGGGCCTATTGACAATACCGGCTCCGGATGATAAGTCGCGCACCTTGACCGGGATCCTGAATGCCTACGTGAAGCAGGCGGGCCTTGCTTACAATTTTCATCCGTGCCACCGCCTGGATAGAGAGACCTCCGGGTTGATCATTTATGCTAAAGGAAAGTCTCTTCAGAAGAAGGTCATGGACCTTTTTAGGGAGAGGCAGGTAAAGAAGACCTATTTGGCCTTTGTGCAGAAGAATCTGCGTCATCCCCGGGGATCTATCAAGCGCCCGGTTAACGGAAAAAACGCTATTACCGATTACAGGGTGATCGAGAAGGCGAATGATTTTGACGTAGTAGAGGTTTCTTGCCTTAGCGGGCGCAAGAATCAGATCAGGATACACTTTAAGGGGATCGGACACCCGCTGGTAGGAGAGTCGAGGTTTGCCTTCCGCAGGGACTTCAGGCTTAAAGCCAAAAGGACCTGCCTACACGCAAAGGTTCTTGAGTTTCCGCACCCAGTTACCGGCGAGCACCTGAAGATAGATTCTAAATTACCAAGTGATATGGAGAGTTTTTTGAAGAAAAACAGAAGGTAAGATGAGACTTTCTTTAAAAGAATGGGTAGTATTTTTCCTGATCGCGCTCTTTTGCTTTGCCCTTTGGTTAAGGTTGGGTTATTCGCGCTTTGCCTTTGTAGACTTAAGCGTAAATAGGGCTGAGGCACAAAGTATCGCAGGGGGGTATCTTGATTCTCTGGGCGTTGATGCCGCGGGGTATTCTAAAGCGATGGTCTTTGTCAGTGATAATTGGGCTGACAGGTATCTGCAAAAGACACTCGGCTCAGATGCCGAAGAAGAGTTCGTCAGGAAGCATGATTACGAACTCTTTGCCTGGCGGATCAGGTTCTTTAAGGAGCTTCAGAAGGAGGAATATTTCGTAGATGTAAGCTCCAAATCCGGCAGGGTGATCGGATTCAGGCATTTTATCGAGGATATTGAACCAAGAAGATCTCCCGGTAAGGCTGCGGCCAGAGCCAGGGGAGCAGAGTTTTTAAAACTCAAGTTTGGCCTGGATATGGCGGATTACACCCTGCACGAAGAAAAGGAGAAGCGTTTTGAGAAGAGGGTCGACTATGCTTTCTCCTGGGAGAAGAACGGCGTATACATCCCCTGGGGCGAGGATCAGGGGGGAGCCAAGCTTTTGGTCGGTGCGACCGTATCAGGGGATGAGGTCAGAGAGTTCTATCAGGGAAATTTAGATATTCCGGAGAAGTTTCACCGTTATATAGAAAGACAGTTGATCTTCGGGGAGTATCTCTCAAGTTTCTCATTCCTCTCCTTTATATTCCTGTTGATGTGCGCCATAACTATAGTGGTCAAGAGAAGATATGCCCTGGCAGTGAGGCTCTCCAAGAAATACTATATTTATTTTGGCAGTTTTTTGGCGGCGATGGCCTTAGTGTATATCTTCAACAACTTCCAGGAACTGATCATCAGTTATCCCACCAGCGCCACCCGGGCCTCCTTCATCGGCGTTTACTTTACAAAGCTCTTGATCAATATCATATTTTTAAGCGTGACCTTCATGTTGCCCGGTATCGCCGGTGAATCACTGCACAATGAGGTCTTTGACAGCAAGAGGAGCGCTTCATTTTTAAGTTATATTAAATCGACTTTCCTTGGCCGCAGCCTGGCGCACTCTATAGCCTTAGGATACCTGATCTTCATTATACTCTTAGGTGTACAGGCGGTGATGTTTCATCTCGGACAGAAGCACCTGGGCGTCTGGACGGAATGGATCAAACTTACCAGGTACTCTTCAGCATATCTTCCCTTTTTGGGCGCATTCATCATCGGCTCAAGGGCTGCTTTAAGCGAAGAGGTGATGTTTAGGCTCTTTGGCCTGAGCCTTGCCAAGAGATATTTAAAGAATACGCTGATCGCAGTGGTATTGATCTCTGTAGTCTGGGGGCTGGGGCATTCTGAATACGCAATCTTTCCCGTCTGGTTCAGGGCGCTGGAGGTGAGTATTCTGGGGATAATATTCAGTTTCTTATTTTTGCGCTACGGCCTGATCGCGGTACTTGTGGCGCACTACCTCTTTGACGTATTCTGGGGGACTGCAGCCTATATCCTGGGGCGCAGCCAGCCGCATCTATTTATCGGCTCGGTCGTGGTTTTAGCCATACCCCTTGTTTACGCTCTCTTCGCTTATTTTGCCAATAAAGATGAGCGGGAGAGGGAAGTGGGGAAGCTGCTGGATCCGATACAGAAGTACAATCTGGGTGTTCTCGAGGCCTTTATATCTGTCAAAAGTTCAGAGGGCTTGAGTCCTGAGGAGATCAGGGGCCAGCTTCTGGCGCACAACTGGGATGTCGATCTGGCGGATCTTGCGCTTGATCATATTTTTAAGAAAGGTCCAAAGTGAGACTGAATAAGGAGAGTTTAAGAAAGCCTTCCCTGATACTCTCCTGGTCGCTGTATGATCTGGCTAACCAGTTTTTTGCTTTAAACGTCGTCTCTTTATATTTTGTCCGCTGGTTGACGCTGGAGATGGGTCAGCCGGAGATCCTCTATAGCGTCGCATACGGTATCTCCACTTTTCTGATTGCTGCCTCTTCCCCGGTTTTAGGTGCTCTTTCGGATATTAACGGCAGGCGCCGCCCCTTCCTGATCTACCTTACGCTGATCGCGGTGTTCTTTACTATGCTCTTAGGGCTTGGAAACAGCATTTTATTGGGATTGATATTTTTTGTGATCGCTAACTTCGGCTGCCAGACAGCGATCGTATTTTACAATGCGCTGATGACCGGAATAGCGCCAAGGGCCAGGATCGGCCTTGTATCGGGGTTAGGAAAGATGTTCGGTTATATCGGAGCGGTCCTGGCGCTGTATTTTATCAAACCAGTGGTCTTAAGGAGCGGCTATAAGGCGACGTTCCTGCCAACCGGGATCCTTTTCCTACTCTTCTCCCTGCCCTGCCTGATTTTTGTCAAGGACAGGTTTGTCAAGGCGAATGTATCTTTGAGGTCTTTCTTAAGCAGGGCTAAGGTGCGTCAGGTCTTTGCTGATCTAAGGGCGATGGCCCTGGATGCGCGGCGCTTCCCCGGCCTTGCCGACTTCTTAAGGGCGGCCTTCTTCGGCCTTTGTGCGGTAAATGTGATCATACTCTTTATGTCTATATATGCAACCCGCGCATTCGGGATGGGTGAATCAGAGGTGATCAACCTGATCGCATTCTCGACCCTCTTTGCCATAATCGGCAGTATCTCATCCGGCTTCATCAGCGACTACGTCGGGCACAAGCAGAGCCTGGCTGCGGTTTACATCCTCTGGATAATCTGTCTTCTGGGGGGCGCCCTGGTCAGGGATCCCCGGCTCTATTGGGCCGTGGGGGCATTAGCAGGATTCTCCCTGGGTTCCACCTGGGTGGTGACAAGGGCGCTGGCAATAAAGCTTGTTCCTGAAGCAGAGATCGCAAAGGTCTTTGGTTTATTCAGCCTTGTGGGTTATCTTGCAGCTATAATCGGATCTATGTTTTGGGGGATAGTTCTTTTGTTTCTTTCTCCTTTAGGGGTCCTGGGGTACCGCCTGGCATTAGGAAGTTTAGCACTATTTGTGGTCGTGGGGCTTATATTTCTTTTACGTATTCCAAAAAATAACAAAGTCAATAAATATGCCTAAGCGAGAAGGCGCACTAGTCATCCCGGAGTTGTTCGACCGGGCCTCTTCGGGTAATCCTAAAGGGATAGCCCTGCAGATCAAGAGAGAGGGTCTTTGGCAGGCCTTGACTTATGAAGAGGTTAAGGCTGGCGCTATCAGGGTGGCTGGCTTCCTGCTTGCAGAGGGCCTGAAGAAGGGTGATTTTGTCGCGCTGCTCTTGGAGAATTCTCCTGAGTGGGCGGTTATCTACCTGGGGATCAGCTACGCCGGATTGGCCTGCGTGCCGCTGGATATTCAATTAAGCTGCAAGGCCCTAAAGAACTTACTTAGTGACAGTTCGGCAAAGGTGATATTCTCCTCCCGGCAGATCCTCTCTGAAGAGTTAAGGGGGATAGCCGATGAGTTGCATCTTGAGTGCGTTGCAGTCGATGCCTCCTTTTTAAAGAGCAAGAGCGCTGGCCAGGGAAAGCTCGACCTGCCCCAGGTTCTGCCGCAGGATATTGCTTCGCTTGTCTATACATCAGGCACGACCTCAAATCCCAAGGGCGTGATCTTGACGCACCGGAACTTCTGTTCTAACTTTGCGGCGATCACGCAATTAGATGTCTGTTCTTCTTCAGACAACCTGATCTCGCTTTTACCCCTGCATCATACTTATGCCTTTATGGGCACGCTGCTGGTCCCGCTTTTGTTGGGTGCTAAGGTCACCTATTGCCCCAGCCTTAAATCCAAGGATATGATCGAGACGATAAAAGAGGGGAGGGTCTCGGTCCTGATGGGCGTGCCGCAGCTCTTTTCGCTTCTTTATAAATCAATAGCCGATAAGATAAGCAAGATCCCATTCTTTTTTAGGCCGTTTGCTTTACCATTTGTAAAGTCAAGCCTGCGCAAGCGCCTGGGCAATGACTTGAGGCTCTTGGTCAGCGGCGGAGCAAGGATCGATCCGGCGGTAGTGCGGGGATTATCAAGGCTGGGTTTCAGAATGATCGAAGGTTACGGCTTGACCGAGACCAGCCCGATAGCAACGCTTAATTCTCATCAAAAAGTGAAGCCCGGATCAGTAGGGAGGCCTTTACCGGGTGTCAAGATAAAGATACTCAATCCCAATGACTCGGGCGTGGGTCAGGTCTTGATCAAGGGGCCCAATGTAATGCAGGGATATTTCAAGCGGCCGGACTTAACGCGCGAGGCGATAAGGGATGGATGGTTTTACTCCGGGGATTCAGGCTATCTTGACAAGGAGGGTTATCTATTTCTCGTCGGCAGAGAGAAAGAGGTCATCGTCCTGGCTTCGGGTAAGAATATTTATCCCCAAGAGCTGGAGGAGCATTATCTGCAGAGCCCCTATATCAAAGAGATCTGCGTTTTATCTAAAGATGAGAAACTCGCCGCGGTGGTGGTTCCGGATCTGGAATATTTGCGTAAGACTAAAGAAACCGGCATAGGCATAGGTGAGAAGATCCGCTGGGAGCTGGAGAATCTGGGCAAGGAGTTGGCCTCCTACAATCATATTATGGGTTTTAAGGTCGTAAAGGAGGATCTTCCGCGCACCGCGCTTAATAAGATCAAGAGGTACCAGGTGCGTGAACTTTACTTTAGCCAGAGCCTGCCTGATCCTGAAGTAACGAAAGAGCCACCCGCTGAGAGAAACCTGCCGGGCGTAGACCAGGCGCTCGCCGATAATCTGATCGGTTTTATCAGCAAAGAGTTAAAGAAACCGGTCAACCCGGATAGCCATCTGGAGATCGATCTGGGCATAGATTCATTGGGCAAGGTCGAGTTATTCTTAGGGCTTGAGAGAAAATTGGGGATAACTATACCCGACGGCTCGTTATCCGAGGCATCGACGGTAAGAGAGGTATTACTGATCGTTTCCGGGATCATCAAGGCCGGAGCTGCCGTGCCCTATGCAGGCAGAGAGAAGGATTGGGGGAAGATTATCAGGCAGGCTCTTCCTGATGAGCTCTTGGAAAGGAAGATCAGGCTGCGCATAGGGTTTGCGGATAAGCTCTTTAACGGGCTGTTTAAAGTTTTCTTTATGATCATTTTTAAGATCTTCTGGTTTTTACGCATAAAGATGAAGAACCCTCTGCCGGCAGACGGCCCCTATATCATCTGCGCAAATCACGCCAGCTATCTTGATCCATTCGTGCTCTTTTGCGGGATCCCTTTAGGCGTTGCGCAAAAGACATTCTTTTTGGTTTATAGCCAGATCTTTGAGCACCCCTCAGTCAGCTGGTCAGCTAAAATTGCAAGGTTGATCTCCATAGATTCCAGTTCCCAACTCTGCGAGGCGATGCAGGCAGCTGCCCTGGTCCTGCGTAATAATAAAATCATCTGCATATTCCCCGAAGGCCGCCGTGCAGTCGATGAAAAGGTAGCAGAATTTAAAAAAGGAATCGGTATTTTGGTCAAGGAGCTGGATGTTCCGGTGATCCCAGCATATATCAAAGGCTCACATTGCTCCTGGCCGAGAACAGAGCGTCTGCCCCGGCCGTATCCTTTAAGGGTTACTTTCGGCAGCCCCATGAGCGCCAGGGATCTGATCAAGGCAGGCAGCAAGAGGGGCGTATTGGATGATTACCAGGCGATCGCTAATGCTATCAGGGAGGAGGTCTTAAAGCTTTCATGTTGAAGTCAGCAGTATTAGGTATAGTCCAGGGCCTGACTGAATTTCTTCCTGTAAGCAGCTCCGGACACCTGGTGATCCTGCAGAGGATTTTTGGTATGAATGGACAGGAGGTAGAGACCGTGGTTATCCTACATTTAGGTACGGTCTTGGCTCTGGTGATATTCTTCTTTAAGGATATATTGCTGGCAATGCGCAGTTTAAAGCTGCTTAAGTTTATCTTCATCGTCAGCTTGATCACCGGAGCGATCGCAATTGCCGGCAAGGATTTCTTTGAAAGCCTGTTCAGTTCTCCTATCCTGGTCAGCGCCGCATTAGTTTTTACAGGAGCGATCCTTTTACTATCCCGTAGATTCATGGACCAGCGTAAAGATTCTCCCAGGAGCGGGGATTCTTTTATTTTAGGGATCGCCCAGGGTGTTGCGATTATTCCCGGGATCTCTCGCTCCGGCATCACGATCTGCGCCCTATTATTTCGAAAACTAAATAGAGATGCTGCATTCAGGTTATCGTTCCTGGCCTCGATCCCGGCTGTCTTAGGGGCGGTCCTGCTTGAGACTAGAAAGATAAGCCTGATCTGGAATATAGATTTATCCGTCGGCCTGGTATTTAGTTTCCTTACCGGGTTGATCGCGCTTCGGATGTTAAAAACAGTCATAAAAAACGGGAAGCTGTATCTCTTTGGATATTATTGTTTTTTTATCGCAATAATCACATTATTATTTATTAGATGAGTGTATTAGTTTTAGGTACAGTCGCGCTTGATACGGTAAGGACACCTGCGGGAGCGCGTAAGGATATGCTGGGCGGTTCGGCAGCCCACTTTGCCATGGCGGCGCGCCTGTTTAACAAGGTAAATCTGGTTGCCGCCGTAGGAGAGGATTTTCCCCGAAGGCATATCGATCTTCTGCGCCGCAGGGGAATAGATTTGAGTTCGTTGATGCAGTTGCCTGATAAGAGTTTCAGGTGGGAGGGTAAATATTCAGGGGACTTGAATACTGCTGTTACCTTGCGCACCCAGCTGGGAGTATTACTCTCCTTTAAGCCGAAGATCACCCAGAGGCAAAAGAATATAAATTATGTGTTTCTTGCCAATGTCGATCCCGACATCCAGCGCGATCTGCTCTCTCAGGTGCGCTCGCCGGATCTTATTGCGCTGGACAGCATGAATTACTGGATAAAACACAAAAGAAAAGCTTTACTGCGCATATTAAAGAAGGTGGATATCTATGTGGCCAATGACCAGGAGGCAAGGGATCTCTCCGGAGAGAGCAATTTAGTCAGGGCGGCAAAACGCCTGCGCTCATTGGGGCCGAAGATGGTCCTGGTCAAGAAGGGCCAGCACGGGGTCCTGTTTTACAGCGACAGATTTATCCTTTCCCTGCCCGCATTTCCAATCGCTAAGGTGATCGATCCCACCGGAGCAGGTGATACATTTGCCGGAGGATTTATGGGTTCTTTAAGTCAAGACAAGAGCATAACCGCAGTAAGTATTAAGAGGGCGCTTGCCCTTGGCACAGTCGCCGCCTCCTTTAATATCGAGGGATTCGGAGTGGAGAGAACTGCGCGGCTTACAATCAAAGATTTAAAGGCGAGGCTTAACCGATTTAAGAATTGTTTTTCATTTTGAGGAGGAGGTAGCCATGCTCGAGGAGAAGATCTTTAGTGATTACAAGGAAGCGATGAAGTCAAAGGACGCCTTAAAGAGTTCGGCCTTAAGTTTTCTGCGCGCAGAACTTAATAATGTGGCCACTGCCAAGAAAAAGAAGGGCCTTGACGATAAAGAAGTAGTTTTGGTGATCAGGAAACAGGTCAAGGCGCGCCAGGATTCTATCGAGCAGTTTAAGAAGGGCAACAGGCAGGACCTGGTAGATAAAGAGGCAAGGGAGCTTGAGATTCTAAAGGCATATCTTCCTGCGGAGTTGCCGCCTGAAAAGATCAAAGAGATAATCGAAGAGGTGATCACTGCCCTCGGGGCAATAGATTTGAAGGATATGGGCAAGGTGATGAAGGAGGTAAATGCTAAGGTCGCAGGCGAGGCAGATGGAAAAATAGTCAGCGCCTTGGTTAAAGAGCGCCTGGTAAGGCCCGCTGCTGAGCCTAAGGGGGAGCCTGAGGAAGACTAGATTAATTTTGCTTGACAATAAGAGGCATCCGTAGTAATTTATCTTATCGATTTGTTTTTTTTATGGCATCTTTGTGATTATTTTCACAAAGTAACTCCCCGCCAGATTGATTTTCTTTAAAAGTAAAACCAGATGCCTACGACTTTCTATATTAACAGACAACAGTTCGCTGAGTTAGTCAGCTGGCTCAAAGAGTCCTACCGGGTCTTCGCCCCAGTCTTGCGCCAAGAGAATCCCGCCGGGGAGAAAGATTATTCTTACAAGAAACTGGCTGAGGATGACTCCATCATCTTTAATCCCTACCGTGCCACTGAACCGCTGAAGAATTTCTTCACGCTGCCTAAGGAAGAGGTATCCGAGTATTTTGACGTCAAAGAGAAAGGGGTCGTTGATCTGGATAAGACGATCATCTTTGGGCTTAAGAATTGCGACCTCGCGGCTCACAAGATCCAGGATTTCGTGTTCTTAGAGGGCGTCGAGGAGGATACCTTCTACCGCGCAAGGAGGGAGAATACGATTCTCGTCTCAGGCGATTGTACGGGATTCAGGGAAGTCTGCCACTGCCTTGCCTGGGATATCAAGCCATCGCCGGTTGAGGATTTTGATTTAAATCTTACCCCCTTAAACGACGGTTATCTGGTTGAGGTCGGCTCAGAAAGAGGTAGCGAGCTTTTAAAGAAGCACGAGGAATACTTTGTGCCTGCCAGGGGTGCGCAGATCTCAGCCCGCCGCGAAAAGAGAGAAAAGTTCCTTGAACGCCTCAAGCAGCATATCGATGCGCAGGGACTGGTCTCTAAGAATTCCGTCCAGAGACTGGTCAGGCAGGGGTATTCTCTGGATACCTGGGAGAAGTTTATGGCGGATTGCGTAGAGTGCGGCGGCTGCAATATGATCTGCGATACCTGTCATTGTTTCTTGTTGGTGGATGAGTCGCAGGACAAGAAGAACGGGCGGTTTAAGGTCTGGGATTCCTGCCAGTACGCAAATTTTGCCCGGGTAGCAGGCGGAGCAAATCCCCTAAAGTCGCGGACTCAGAGGCTGCGCAACAGATTCTTGAAGAAATTCGATTTCTTTATAGATAATCTAGGGTTACCTGCCTGCTGCGGCTGCGGCAGATGTATCGAGGTCTGCCCGGGGAAGATCGACATCAGAGAAGTGTTGAAGGATCTGGAGAATAAGCTGCGCATAAGCGGATGAAGAATATCTATAAACCATTTGAGGCGACAATCGAACAGGTGAAGGTTGAGACCCCGACGATCAAGACCTTCGTACTTAAGCCTAAGGAAGACTTTAGTTTTAAAACCGGGCAGTTTATCGAGATCACAGTCCCGGGGGTAGGCGAGGCACCCTTTACGCCTTCATCAGACCCTAAGATAAAGGATAATATCGAAGTCACGATCATGAAGGCCGGCAGGGTCACAGATATCATGCACGGTCTTAAGAAGAAAGCTTTAGTAGGCATCAGGGGGCCGTATGGTGCGGGGTATCCGTTAGATAAGTTTGCCGGAAAAGATGTCTTGATCGTCGGCGGAGGTGTTGGCCTTGCTCCCCTGCGTTCTTTATTATTTGCTCTCTTTGGTGAGATCGATAGATTCAATAAGGTGGTGCTGCGCTACGGAGCGCGCAGCCCGCAGGATATCGTTTATAAAGATTCCCTGCCTAGGTGGGCGAGGAAGAAGAAGGTGGATCTAGTCACTACCGTTGATCTGGGTGAGAAGGGCTGGCGGGGCAATGTAGGATTAGTTACGACGATCCTGAAGGACCTTCCCGTGAACCTGAAGAAGTCGGTGGCGATA
This sequence comes from Candidatus Omnitrophota bacterium, assembly GCA_042577285.1. Classification (GTDB taxonomy): domain Bacteria; phylum Omnitrophota; class Gorgyraeia; order Gygaellales; family Profunditerraquicolaceae; genus JBHPDM01. The sequence goes on along the minus strand of JBHPDM010000004.1, from coordinate 37,133 downwards.
GTCTGCGGGCCACCGATCATGATGAAGTTCTCTACCCTTAAGTTGCTGGAACTAGGATATAAGCCTGAGGATATCTATCTGTCTATGGAGAAGAATATGTCCTGCGGGTTGGGGAAGTGCGGCCATTGCCGAGTCGGCAAATACTATGCCTGTAAGGACGGTCCGGTCTTTACATACGAACAGTTAAGGGATATACCGGAGATCTGGGATTAAGATGAAGCGCCTATTTATCGACTTAGACCTGTGTGATCGCTGCCTCGAATGTAAAGCAGCTTGCGATTACTTCTATCACCCGCAGAACAACGGCATTACTTCTTTAAGAGAATACGCGACATTGGCCCTCTTCTGCCGCCACTGCGAAGAAGCTCCTTGCGTGAATGCCTGTTACAGGGATGCATTGGAAAAACAGGAAGACGGGATCCTGAAGCGTTATAAGATGCGCTGTACAAGTTGTAAATCCTGTTCGATCGCCTGTCCCTTTGGTACGATATTTCCTGATTTTATTCCATACCTGGATTCAAGCTGTGATTATTGCGCTGGAGTTACGCGTAAACAGCCTAAATGTATAGGCAGCTGTCCTGAAAAGGCGATAGAGATAAAAGATGTCGAAGAGAACCCGCAGGAAAATATTTATTTTGTCGGGGAGAGCTTGGCCGTGCATTCCCGTAAATGGTCAAAAGAGGATATTCAGATTAAGAAGAAATGAAGTTATTATTCAATTATTTGATATTTCCGGGTTTCTTATTTAGCGCGGTGATCGGCCTAATATCCGGCTGGGTGGATAGAAAGGTAACCGCTCGCGTCCAGTGGCGCGTTGGCCCTCCCTGGTATCAGAATTTTATCGATATCGTCAAGCTTACCGGTAAGGAGACGATCCTGCCGCAGGGATCAAGGCTTACCTTTTTATTTGCGCCATATCTCGGGCTTTTGAGCGTTACTTTGGTGGCGACGATCTTAGGGTTAGGATTGATCTCGCCTCTAGAGGGTTTCAGTGGTGATCTGATCGTGTTGATCTACCTTTTAGTGGTGCCGGCGATCGCCCTGATCATCGGCGGCTCATCATCCGGTAATCCCCTCGCCTCTGTGGGCGTCTCGCGCGAGATGAAGATGGTGCTTGCATACGAGCTGCCATTTATATTAGCTATGATCGCTGTGATCGTAAGGTCGGCAGGAGCGATCCGGATAGGTTCGATTGTAACTCATCAGATCAGCGCAGGTTCCAATGCTGCTTCGCTCTCCGGAATCATCGCTTTTATCGTAGCAATACTCTGTATGCAGGCGAAGCTGGGCCTTGTTCCCTTTGATGCCGCTGAAGCAGAGCAGGAGATAATGGGAGGGACTTTAATCGAATATTCCGGCCTGCCCTTAGCTGTGTTTAAATTGACTAAGGCGCTGATGCTTTATACGATGCCGCTATTTTTGATCAGTTTATTTTGGGCCGGTAATTTAAGCCCCTTGGCATTAGCCGGCAAGTACGTAGCATTATTAGTGGTAATCATTCTGATCAAGAATACTAACCCGAGATTGCGGATCGACCAGGCATTGAAGTTTTTCTGGGGACCGGTCACTTTTTTGGCTGTTGTAGCGGTTATTTTATCCCTATTAGGATTATAAAATGAATACAAAACTTAAAGCACTTACTAAATCGATCTGGGTATTTCACGCTGCCTGCTCACCGTGTAATAACTGCGATATCGAGATCCTCGACCTTTTGACTCCGAGGTTTGACGTAGAGAGGTTCGGGATAGTCCTGGTAGGAAGCGTGCGGCATGCCGATGTGCTTTTAGTCACCGGTGTCCCCAACATGAAGACAAAGGAGAGGCTAAAGAAGCTTTATGAACAGGCGCCTCAGCCCTGCCTGGTGATAGCTGTGGGAAGCTGCGCCTGCGGAAGAGTGATGTTTAAGGATTCCTATAACAGCCCCTGCAATGTCGATGATATAGTCCCGGTGAGCGCCTACATCCCGGGTTGTCCGCCAAAGCCTGAGGCGATGATCGCCGGAGTTGTGAAATTGATCCAGAAGCTGCAAGGAAAAAAGTGATGAAAGATGTTATCAGCAGGATAAAGGATAAATTCGCAGAGAGGATCCTTGAGTTCTACGAGCATAATCCTCTTAGGATCTATATCGGCTTTGATCCTAAGGATATACCGGAAGCGGCGCGATTTATCTTCAGGGATATAGGGGCGCGCTTTGTGATTGCCTCAGGAACTGATACGCCGCAGGGCATCGAGATACTCTATCATTTCTCGCATGATGCAACGGGTAAGATGATTAGTCTGCGCACCCTGATCGCAGACAAAAAGCATCCCCAGATCACGTCGATTACCCCGATAATCAGAGGAGCGGAATGGATCGAGCGGGAGATGTGGGAGCTTTTAGGGATCGACTTCGAGGGCCATCCGAACTTAACTCATCTTTTATTGGTCGATGACTGGCCGAAGGGAAAGTACCCTTTAAGGCATGACCAGGACAAGGATTAAGATATGTCACACAGAGTAATAGTACCTATAGGTCCTTATCATCCGCTGCAGGAGGAGCCGGAGTTCTTCCGTCTTTATGTAGATGGGGAGCGGGTTAAGGATATAGATATAGTCATCGGTTATATGCACCGGGGAATAGAGAAGCTTTCTGAATCTAAGCATTGGGATCAGGTCGCCTTTTTGGTTGAGCGTATCTGCGGGATCTGCTCCACCAGCCACCCCTTTGCTTATGTTAATGCCGTCGAGGATCTGGCTAAGATCAAGGTCCCGGAGAGGGCGCTTTATATCCGTACTATTATTGCGGAGCTTGAAAGGATCCACAGCCACCTTTTATGGTTGGGATTAGCAGGCCACTTTATCGGATATAATACAGTATGGATGTGGGCCTGGCGTTACCGTGAGCCGGTGCTGGATATGTTCGAGTTGATCACCGGAAATCGCAATCACTACGCGATGATGAAGCCGGGTGGTGTGCGGCGTGATATAAGAGATGAGGATATACCTGCGCTAAAGAAGATCCTCGATGACCTTGTTCCGGTAACGGATATGTTTAAGGGTGCGGTTCTGGATGACCCGGTGATCCACACCCGGCTTAAAGGAATCGGTATTTTGACTAAACAGCAGGCGATCGATTGGTGTGTGGAGGGGCCGACAGGAAGGGCCTCCGGATTAAATATTGATGTGCGTAAGGATGATCCCTACGGAGCATACGATAGGGTGAAGTGGAATGTGATCGTGCAGCAGGAGGGGGACGTATTTGCCAAGGCAGTGGTAAGGATCTTAGAGCTTTATGAATCGGTCAGTATAATCAAGCAGTGCCTGGATAAGATGCCGAAGGGCGAGATTGACGCCAATGTAAAAGATATCCCTCCCGGAGAGGGTATTGGCCATGTTGAGGCACCCCGCGGTGAATGTTTTCACTATGTTAAGTCTGACGGGACAAACCGTCCGGTCAGGCATAAGATTCGCGCCCCAAGCTATATGAATGTGGCTTCCAATAAAGATGCTGCCGTGGGCGGGACGATATCTGATGCCACGATCACCCTGGCGGCGGTCGATCCCTGTTATTGCTGTACCGAGAGGGTGGCGGTGATCAATAAGGCAACTGACGAGAAGGTGCTCAACGGTTGGGATCTGATAAAGTTATCGCAGGAGAAGACCGAGCGATTAAAGAAAGAAATGGGCTTAGATGACTGATTTTATCTCTTCATTATATCCCTGGCTTAAGCTGGATTCACTGAACGGTTTCGTGGTCATGGCTATAGGCCTTTTTAGCATCTTAACCATTCTTTATTCATCTAAGTTCATAAGGGATAAGGATTCACCCTGGCAGTATTATTCTTATATAGTTCTTACTGCGATCGCTTCGATCGGGGTAGCGCTATCTAATAACCTGCTTCTGCTCTTGATCCTCTGGGGTTTCTTAGGTATAACGCTGTATCTGTTGATCAATATGGGTGATGAGGCTTCGGCTACTGCAAAGAAGACCTTTATCATCGTCGGGGGAACCGACGCGCTGATGCTTTTGGGTATAGGTATAATCTATTCTTTATCCGGCAGCCTGCAGATGGATGCGGTCAAGCTGGCACTTGATAATAATCTCGCGCTCTTTGCTTATATTTGTGTCGCTTTGGCCTGTTTTGCCAAGGCAGGGGCGATGCCATTTCATTCCTGGATCCCTGATTGCGCAAAAGATGCCCCCGTTCCGGTAGTGGCTTTTCTACCCGCTTCCCTAGATAAACTTCTGGGGATCTATCTTTTGGCGCGCGTATCCTTACATATCTTTACGATGAACGAGGGGATACGCATATTTCTCATGCTGATCGGAGCATTTACCATAATCGCGGCGGTGATGATGGCCCTGGTGCAGCATAATATGAAGCGGCTCTTAGGGTATCACGCCGTCTCACAGGTCGGATACATGATATTAGGTATAGGCACAGGGATACCGATCGGTATAGCCGGCGGAATGTTTCATATGCTCAACCATGCGATCTATAAGTCGTGTCTATTTTTTACTGCCGGTAATGTCGAATACCGTACAAAGACAACGGAGCTCGATGAATTAGGCGGTTTAGGCAGGGCGATGCCGATCACCTATATCTGCTGCTTGATCGCTGCTCTATCGATATCCGGGGTTCCGCCTTTTAATGGTTTTGTTTCAAAGTGGATGGTCTATCAGGGATTGATCGGCAGGCTAACGCTTAACGGTATGGGGCCGGTTACGGTGATCTGCCTGGTAGCGGCGATGTTCGGTTCAGGCCTTACTTTGGCAAGTTTTATGAAGTTGATCCATGCCGCATTCCTGGGTGAAGCCTCAAGAGAGAGAAAGCGGATCAGCGAGGTCCCCTGGCAGATGTGGTTGCCGGCAGCTGTATTAGCAGCGATATGCGTATTCTTCGGTGTATTTGCGCGGCAGTTGCCGCTTAGATATTTTATCCTTCCGGCAGTAGAAGGGGTAGTCTTTAATGGCACCTGGTATGCCGGGTTATCTACGGCCTTGATCGTGATCGGGCTGGTCCTGGGAGTATTGATATTTAGGTTAAAAGCAATAAAGCCTACCCTGCGCAGGGATGCGCCATTTACCGGTGCCGAGACCACTGAGGTCGAGCACAAAATGGTCAGTGGGACAGAATTTTACAACAGCATAAAGGAGCTTAAGGTTTTACGTGCGATATATGCCAGGGCAGAGGCGGGTCTATTTGATATCTATACCCAGGGCAAGCGCTTTGTTTTTTCTCTTTCCGGAGTATTCCAGTATCTGCATAACGGAGTGCTTCCTACTTATATGGTCTGGTGTCTATTAGGTATGCTGGGGTTATTCTTTACCTTTATTATATTAAAATAATGGAACTTAATATCATCTTATTGTTCATGATTATTGCGGCGGTTGCGGCGGTTGCGATCGAAGACCTGCTCTCAAGCGTGATCGCTGTAGGCGCTGCCGGATTAGGGTTGTCGATGGCTTTTCTTGTTCTGAAGGCGCCGGACCTGGCGATTGCACAGCTGGTGGTCGAGATCCTCTGCCTGATCATCCTGATCCGGGCCACGATCAAGAAGGACCTGCCGTTACTTAAAGACGGGCGCTGGCATTTTAATACTTTCTCCACCTTCGCTTTTATCGGCCTCTTTTTGATCTGCGCCTACTTTGCCTTGCAGGAGTTGCCCAGGTTCGGCGCTCCGATCATGAGGGTAGCGGGAGAGTACATACGCAACGGCCTTGCCAAAACTGGCGCCACAAACCTGGTCAGCTCGGTGATCCTGGATTTTAGGGCCTACGATACCTTGGGTGAGGCGACTATATTATTTACCGCGGTGATGGGAGTGTTAGCGGTGGTCAGAAGAGTGGGAAGGATCAAGCGATGAAGAGATCTGAAAGAGGAATGACCCTGATCGTAAAGACGGTGACTAAGCTTACCGTGGGGATAATCCTACTTTATGGAATTTATATAGTCCTGCACGGGCATATTTCTCCGGGAGGGGGATTTGCCGGAGGGGTGATCATCGCGCTCTCTTTTATCCATCTGATGCTGGCTTTTGGCAGGGAGACAGTGCTTAAAAAGTTAAGTCAGGCGCGCGCTTCTTTTGTTGAAAGCCTGGGCGCAGTGATGTTTTTATCAATAGCACTCTTGGGTTTTGCCGGCGGCTACTTCTTCCTGAACTTTTTTGCCGATAAGGGTGAACCATTTAAACTCTTTAGTGCCGGTTTTATTCCTCTAGCTAATATTGCTATATCGCTTAAGGTCGGGGCGGGACTCTTTGCTATCTTTGCAGCTCTGATCTTATTCAGGGCGTCAGGAAAAGAAGAATGAGCGAATATGTATTGTGTTTTATCCTGTTTTCTATCGGCCTCTTCTGTGTATTAAGAAAGAGGAATATCATCAAGATCATTATCGGTCTGGGGATCATCGAGTATGCGGTAAATCTTTTCTTTATCTTGGTCGCCTACCGCTCCCATGGCAGGGCGCCTATACTGGCTGAGGGTGAGATAGTCGCGAATATGGTAGATCCCCTGCCGCAGGCGTTGATCCTGACCGCTATCGTCATAGGCCTGGCGACCACAGCCTTATTGGTTGCGATCGCAATAAGGATCTACGAGAAATACGGCACTTTTGATATCACTAAGATCCGGAGGTTAAGAGGGTGAAGCTGATACCGTTTTTTGTGATCATACCTTTGGCTGCAGCTTTTCTGGTCTCGCTTTTTGGCAAGAGGCTGCGCGGCCTGGGGGATGTATTAAGTAACCTGGCAGCGCTGGCGCTATTGGCCCTTTCGCTGTATTCTATTCCTTTAGTAAGCGCGCAAAAGGTCTTGGTCTATAAAGTCGGAGGCTGGATCCCGCCTATAGGTATATCGATGGTACTTGACGGCCTCTCCAGTTTTATGCTGGTGACGGTAAGCCTGGTCAGCTTAATGGTGACGCTGTACTCGGTCAGGTATATGGAGAAGTTCACCGATAAGTCTAAGTTTTATACACTATTTATGCTGATGCTTGCAGGGATGAACGGCGTGATCATCACCGGAGACCTGTTTAATCTCTTTGTCTTTTTAGAGATCGCTTCGATCTCAAGTTACGCCCTGGTCGCCTTCGGCACAGAGGCGGAAGAACTTGAGGCATCATTTAAATACGGGATCATGGGGTCGGTAACATCTTGTTTTATACTTCTGGGGATAGGCCTCCTATATAGTTATACCTCTACTCTGAATATGGCGGATATCTCACAGGTTTTGGCCGAGAAGGGCTCGGGGGTATTAGTTAGTTTCGTAACGGTGCTATTCCTTGCCGGCTTCGGCTTAAAGGGAGCGTTAGTCCCCTTCCACGCCTGGCTTCCCGATGCTCACCCTTCTGCCCCGGCTCCGATATCAGCGATGCTCTCAGGTGTCTTGATCAAAGTGTTGGGGATCTATGCGATAATCAGGGTGCTTTTTAATATCTTCGGCGTTAACCCTCAGCTGCTTCTGGTACTGATGTTTCTGGGGACTATTTCTATGTTAGTGGGGGTTTTTCTGGCGATAGGGCAGTGGGATTTCAAGCGCCTCCTGGCGTATCACTCGATCAGCCAGATCGGTTACGTGATTCTCGGGATAGGCCTTGGTACGCCCCTGGGCATATTAGGCGGGTTGTTCCACCTCTTTAACCATTCGATATTTAAATCATTGCTTTTTCTTAACTCTGGAGCCGTAGAGTATTCTACCGGGACAAGGGATCTACGCAGGATGGGTGGTTTGCGCAAGAAGTTGCCGGCGACCGCAGGCACTAATATCATAGCATCTATGTCCATCGCCGGTATCCCGCCCTTTAACGGTTTCTTCAGCAAGCTGCTGATCATCCTGGCCTGTATTCAGGCTGACCGTATTGGTTATGCCTTATTGGCGGTATTGGCGAGTATCCTGACACTGGCATCATTTATGAAGGTGCAGAAGTTTGCTTTTTTTGGTAAATTAGACAAGGCGTTGCAGGCGGTAAAAGAAGTCCCGTTTCTTATGAGATTATCTATGATCATCATGGCTTTGATCTGTGTTTTCGGCGGTTTAATGCTGATCCCCGGGGTAAGGGGATTTCTCCAGTCGGCAGCTGATGTCTTATTGGCCGGTAATGGGTATGCCGGGCAGGTATTCGGAGCGATAAGATGAGAAAAAGCCAGTTGATCCTCTTTGCGCTTGCCTTTTTGGTCTGGACGTTCCTCTCCTGGCCGATAGACCTGGAACATTTATTGGTCGGGATCCTGGTCGCAGCTTTTGCGGCATTTATGACCGGAGATATGTTTGTGAAGAGGCCGCATATATTTAAACATCTCTCTCGCTACGTCTGGTTCTTATATTATATTCCTGTTTTTATCTGGGAGTGCCTGAAGGCTAATATCGACGTTGCTTACAGGGTCAGTCACCCGGACCTGCCGATCAATCCCGGCATCGTAAAGGTAAAGACTGTCTTGAAATCCGATACTGCCTTGACTTTCCTTGCAAATTCCATTACTCTGACCCCCGGCACGATGAGCGTTGATATCGATGCCGAAAGCGGTTTTATTTACGTGCATTGGATAGATGTCAAGAGTAAGGACCTAGAGAGGGCAACAGAGATGATCGTGTCGCGTTTTGAACGCATATTAAAGAGGGTATTTGAATGAGGCGCTTACGCTGGTTGATAGGATTATTAGTGTTTATCGCAGCCCTGGCAGGAGTGATCTATTGCGCTTTTCCTTCTGTGATTGAGTGGCAGTCTCCATTTTTAAGGCGCGCATTTTGCGTGCTTTTCTTCTCTGCGCTCTTCTGCCTCTGGCGGATCATACGCGGTCCTACACCTGCTGATAGGGCGGTAGCTATCGATATTCTAGGCATACTTATTTTAGGTTTCTGCGCGATATTAGGGATTGCAACCGGCAGGGATTGGTATATTGACATCGGCATCGCCTGGGCCCTGCAGAGCTTTATCTCGACACTTGCCCTGGCAAAGTACCTGGAAGGAAGAAACTTTGATGAGTGAGATACTCGGCTACATATTTATAGTGATCGGCCTTACCTTCAACCTTTTTGGCTGCCTGGGGCTGATCAGGCTCCCGGATGTATACAACCGCCTGCAGGCTTCGACAAAATGCGTTACCCTGGGGACCTGTAGCATCCTCTTTGGCCTATTCCTCTTTAAGGGTGTGAGTGCCGCAGGCATAAAGGCGCTCTTGTGTATTTTGTTTTTGATCCTTACAGCACCGGTTTCGGCGCACGCGCTCTCCCGCGCCGCTCACAGGGCAGGAGTAAAGTTGTGGAAGGGCTCTCTTTGCGATAAATACGCCGAGGATAAGGAATTAGAGGGTAAAAGCTGATGCGATACCCGAAATTAAGAGAATTAAAGGAAGCGGTCAAAGCACTGATCAAGGGGCCGTATACCTCAAAGTTTCCCTTTGAAGCGCATGAGCCTTTTGAAGGATTCAAGGGTAAGCCCGAGTTCCACGATGATGATTGTATCGGCTGCGGCGCCTGCGCTCAGGTGTGTCCCGCTAAGGCGATCGAGTTTAAGGATGAAGTCAGGAGCGAGGGAGCCAAAAGGACTCTGACTTTCAGTTGGGATACCTGTATATTCTGCGGCCAGTGCCAGGCCAATTGTCCTACTGAAAAGGGGATCACGCTCTCCAAGGAGTTTGACCTGGCGACCACAGGAAAGAGAGAGGAGTTAAAGCAGAGCGTAGAAAAGAAACTCCTGCTCTGTGAATGTTGTGGTGAGGTGATCGCTCCCTATGAACAGATAATCTGGGTAGCTAAGCGCCTCGGTCCGCTCTCTTTTTCAAACCCCTCCTTGATGATTGCTTATTTGAAGGATTTGGAACTCGCTAAAAAAGAGGCATCTCCATCAAAAGAAACTAAAAAGGCACGTTCCGACCGCATCAAGATCCTATGCCCGCGCTGCCGCCGAGAAGCAGCACTTAAATCCTAAGATGTTTTCCTCCCTGAGCATTAGAAACTTCCGTATCTACTGGATCGGCATGTTTGTTTCATTGGTCGGTACCTGGATCCAGATCATCGCTCTCAGCTGGCTGGTCTTCCAATTGACTGATTCGGAATTTTTGCTTGGCGTGACCGGGTTCTTGAGTTTCATCCCGGTATTTTTGCTTTCTTTATTCGGCGGAGTGGCCGCCGACAGGATGAATAAGAGGAGTATTCTGCTTTTTACCCAGACCGTCTTCATGTGTCTGGCTTTTATTCTGGCGGCTCTGACTCATCTGCAGATAGTCAGGGTCCCGCACATCATGTTTATTGCTCTTCTAAGCGGCGTGGTGATGGCATTTGATGCCCCAAGCCGCCAAGCGATAATAGTAGAGCTGGTAGGCAAGAGGTATCTATTGAATGCAGTGGCGCTTAATGCGGTCGCTTTTAATTCCAGCCGGATGATCGGTCCTGCCCTTGCCGGGATCCTGGTGGCTACTATCGGCATGAGCGGTTGTTTCTACATAAACGGAATAAGTTTCCTGGCGATGATCGTGGCACTTCTGGCGATCAGGATAGATAGCGGCAGGATGGGGGCCGCTAAAAATTCCTTGTCGAAGGATCTGGCCGAGGGGCTTGAGTTTATCAGGCGCCACCGCGCCATACTTATATTGATCAGTATGGTGGGGGTGACCAGTCTCTTCGGCATATCTTATATGATCCTGATGCCGGTCTTCGCGCGCAATGTTTTATTAGTGGGAATGAAGGGCCTGGGATTTCTTATGTCTGCGGTAGGTATCGGAGCGCTTATCGCCGGGCTGATCTTGGCTGGCCTGGGGGATTTCCCGCACAAAGGAAGACTCCTGGTATTCTCCTCAATCACATTTTCAATTTCCCTGATATTATTTTCGCTTTCAAAAAGTTATTTATTTTCTTTGGGTTTTTTGGTATTATTAGGCTGGGCTGGGGTGACGACTACCGCGATAATCAATAGCCTGCTGCAGAGGCTCTCTCCGGATGAAGTAAGAGGCAGGGTGATGAGCGCTTTCATGTTTACCTTTGCCGGGATCATGCCTTTCGGTAACCTACTTGCGGGAAGCCTGGCAGAGGCAATAGGCGCTCCCCTGACAGTGGCATTGGGCGGCGCGATTTGCGGATTATTCTTTTTAATCATAAACCTGCGCTTTCCTGATATTAGGCGCATTTGACGACAGGATAGATGGCAAAAAGCAAAGACTTTAAGATATCCGGTCTCCTGAAAGAAAAGGCGATCGAACTGGATTTAAAGGAGAAGAACAAAGCAAGGCTGATCGCCGAGTTAGTGACAGCAGCAGCCAGGTCGGGTAAGATCCGTGACAAGAAGGCCTTTCACAGGTCTTTATCGGAGAGGGAGAGGCTGGGATCGACGGCCATAGGAAATGGCGTGGCGATACCTCACGCCAGATCCAAGGCGGTAAAGGAGATCCTCCTTTGTTTTGCTAAATCCAAGGCGGGAATCGATTTCGGCGCTTTGGACGGAGAAAAGGTCTACCTGTTTTTTCTGCTTGCTTCACCCAAGGACTGCGTAGGAGAGCATCTTAAGATCCTGGCCAAGATCGCATTTTTTATAAAGGATAAGTTTATTATCGAGCTACTGAAGCGAGCTGACAATAAAAGAGAGATCTTCAAAATTATCAGGGCCTATGACCGCTAGCCATGCGGAGAGGGGACAACCTATGAAAAGAGAATTTTTTATTCTTTTGACGATATTTTTTGTTATCTGTATGGCAGGCTGCGGCAGGCAAGGAGCGGAATCCGAGCGCCTGGAGGAGCCCGTATCCATGGAGGAGTTGAGCAGGATAGACCAGATCGGCGAGGCTACGCCTGAGGTCCAGGAAGAGGCGCTGCCGGCGGCTGTAACAGAGGATCTGGGTGTTTTGCCTCCGGCGCCCCCTTATAAGCCTACGGTCAGGAAGATCCAGATGGCCTTGAAGAGCGCCGGGCTTTATGAGGGAAAGATTGACGGAAAAAGAGGACCTAAGACGGAAAAGGCGATCAGGGATTTTCAGGAGAGCCTCGGGCTTAAGGTTGATGGCGTGGTCGGGCTTAAGACCTGGGAAAAGTTAAGCGGTTATTTAAGGGAAGGGGAGGCTTCTGAGTAGTCTTAAGGAGGTTTGATCCGATTATTATTGAAAAGCCTGACATTTTCGTTGGGCTTTTTTATTTGAGGATGTTATAATAGGGTTATTATGCAGGAGTTTCCTAAGGGATTTTTCTGGGGCGCGGCTACATCCGCCCACCAGGTAGAAGGCAATAATATCCACAGCGACTGGTGGGATTGGGAGAGGAAGAGCCCTCTGATCGAACCCTCCGGGGAGGCATGCCGTCATTATCAGCTCTTCAAGCAGGATTTCGATCTGGCTAAATCGCTATCTCACAATGCCCACCGGCTCTCTATCCCCTGGAGCCGTATAGAGCCCGAAGATGGCAGGTTTGACAGCCGGGAAATAGAGCATTACCGGGATGTCATCCTTGCCCTTAAAGAGCGCAATATAGAACCCATAGTCACACTGCATCACTTTACCAGCCCTTTGTGGTTCGCCAAGCTTGGGGGTTGGGGCAGCCGGAAGGCGGAGGGATATTTCTGCCGTTTTGCGGAGAAGGTAGTCGAAAGCCTCTCGGGGGAGGTAAAATATTGGGTGACGATAAACGAACCAATAGTTTATATCTACCATTCTTACATTCTGGGCGCCTGGCCTCCGCATGATAAGTCATTTCTGCGGGCATTCAGGGTAAGGCAGAATATGCTTTTGGCTCATAAGAGGGTCTACCATCAGATTCACGGTATTTATCGCAAGGCAGGATTGAGCTCTCCCTTGGTGAGTATTGCCAAGAATATGCAGGCTTTTTTTTCCACCTCCGGGTCACTGCGGGATAAATTCGCGCTAAGGCTAAAGAGGAGACTCTATAACTTTGAGTTTCTTGAAAGGCTAATGAGTTGCTCGACACTTGATTTCATAGGCTTAAACTATTATACGCGCGGAGTTGCGGGAGGAAGCGGCTGGAATCTGCGCAGTATGTTGGTCGATACCGATGAAAGAGTCAGGAGTGTTTTTGAAAAGAACTATCTGGGCTGGGATATTTACCCCCAGGGCCTATTTGACGTGCTACTCAGTCTAAAAAGATACGCTAAGCCGGTGATGATACTTGAAAACGGAATCTGCACTAATGATGATCGTCAAAGATGGGAGTATATCCGCGCTCATCTCGAGAGCGTCTCTTGCGCCATGAAGCAGGGCTGCAAGGTATCGGGCTATATCTATTGGTCGCTGATGGATAATTTTGAATGGGATCAAGGCTTTGGGCCGCGCTTCGGACTGATCAACGTAGATTACCGGGATTTTAAGCGGACGGTCAGGGAAAGCGCAAAAAGGTTTGCCGGGGTTTGCCGGACGGGGAGGCTTGATTAAATGCAGTTAGTCGATAAAGAGACAATACTAAAGGAGATTCCCTTATTCGCTGACCTGAGCGCGGAGGAGTTTCGTATCGTAAAGGAGAGAGCACACTTTAGGGAGTATAAGAAGGGGCAGGTGATTTATGCCGAGGGTGATGCCCCCGATGCTTTCTATTGCGTTATCCTGGGCCGGGCAGCAGTTTTTACGAAGGCGGACAGCGGCGAAGAGACGGTTTTGGAATACCTGCACCGCGGCAAATATTTTGGGATCATCTCGTTGCTTACCTCAGAGCCGCATTCAGTGACCGCTAAGACGATAAACGATTGCCTGCTCCTGGTGATCAGTAAGGATGATTTTACTGTTCTGCTTAAGAAGATCCCGACCCTTGCCATTGATTTAAGCAGGACTCTCTCGCGCCGATTGAAGGATAAGGATATACATCAGAAGATCATCTTTGAGAGCACGATCATCTCGGTATTCAGTTCTTATGCCAGGGCGGGACGCAGCGTTTATGCATTGAATCTGGCCCTCTCTTTGCGTCGCGAGACTTCCAAGTCGGTGATCATCCTGGATATCTGCAGCGATAATAATATTCACAGCCAACCGGTGAAGATGGAGATCAAAGGCGATTGCAAGACCTTTGACCTCAGCGCTTCCTTGGATGCGTCGGAGTTCCGGGATTATATAGTAAATTCCGCCTTTGGGGTGGATCTGCTTTTGTTGTCTTTCAAATGGGGCGAGGATGATGCAGACCACATAAAAAGACTGTTAGACGTCTTAAGCCGGCTTGTCAATGATTACCATTACATAGTACTGGATCTGCCGTCTAAGATGGATCAGACGGTCTTTGAGATCCTGAACCAATCGGACATTATACATGTCTTAAGCGGTTCTGATACCATGGACCTGAAGCGCACCAATAGTCTGATCATGAGGCTGCACAGCGATTTTCATTTCTTACCGGGCAAGATCAAGGTGATCGTCAATGAGTATAAGCTTGCAAAGCTATCCTGTCAGCAGCAGTTGGATCTGTTGGGGCATCCGATATTCGCCACCCTGCCTAAAATAGAGCTGGGGGCCAGCGATAGGCTGGTGCTGGAGGCCGCAGATTGCGAATACGCCAAGGCGATCAGGAGGATCTCACGCCAGCTGGGCGATTGCCGCATCGGCCTGGCGTTGGGGGTAGGGGTGGCGTACGGTTTCTGTCATATCGGTGTATTGAAGGTGATTGAAGAGGAGGAGATACCGATTGACATCATCTCTGGTTCAAGCATCGGGGCACTGGTCGCCGCCCTTTGGGCGGTCGGAAGATCCAGTAAAGAGATACTTGAGATCACGAAAGAGTTCCGCAAGCCGCAATACCTCTGGAGCATAATAGATCTTACTTTTCCATGGCTTGGTTTTATTAAAGGAAAGAAGCTGCGGGCATTCCTTAAGCGCCACTTAGGCAGTATGACTTTCTGCGATGTCAGATTGCCTCTGAAGATCATCGCCAGCAACGTAAGAAAGAAGGAGATCAGGCTCTTAGATAAGGGGTTACTTGCGGATGCAGTGATGGCCAGCTGCAGTATGCCGGGGGTATTTGCGCCTTTTAAGTCAAAGGAACAGATGCTCTTTGACGGGGGGATACTCAATCCTTTACCCACTGAGGCGTTGTTTAAGGCAGGGGTGAAGAAGATAATCGCCGTCAACGTGACCCCCTCGCGGGATGATATCTTGAAGCAGCAGAAGAAGATCAAGCAGGGGACGGTTCAGCAGGATAAAGAGAGGAAAGGTTTTAGCCTAAAGCGTTTCTTAGTAAAGCGTTTTAAGACCAACATACTTGATATTATCTTTAGCACCATTGAGATGATGCAGTCAGAGATGGCCGAGAAGGAGGCGCAGCTGGCGGATATCGTATTACATCCGAATACGCAAGGGCTATATTGGCTTGAGCTGCATAAGGCGCGTGAGTTCGCAAAAAGAGGGGAAGAAGAAGCGCGCAGGAGACTTAAAGATCTAAAAGGTATTATAAAAGAATAAAAAGGAGGCACGATGCATAATCGCTTATGGCATGTGGCGCGCGGCAAAAGAATAGTCTTATCATTGATTATCAGTTGCTGGTTATTTTTGACATTAGCCGGTTGTGCGACGCTAAAAGAATGGGGCAAGGGATTTGCCGGTGTCTCCACTAAGGTCCTTGAGGATGGCAGGGATGAAGCGATCAGTATGAAGTTCAACGCTGATTACGATACCTGCCTTAAGAAGAGTGAAGAGATATTAGCGCGTATCGGCACATACACTTATGCCAGGGATGCCTCAAAGCAGATGATCGCAGTATTTCTATCAGAGGAGGACACTACTCCCGTAGGTGTTTTTTTTAGTAAGTTCGACGAAAAAAGCACGTTGATCGAGGTATCCTCCCCCAGTACTTTTGCCAGGGAGACTATTTCGACAAAACTGTTTTCCTTCTTAGAGAAGTGGCTGGTAGCGCAGGAACAGGGAGTTTCTTTTGACATCCAGAAGGTGGTCATAGAGTAATGGCGCTAAAGTCACATTTATTGAGTGCCAAAGAAGCGAAGGCGATAGATCTTATGGCGCAAAAGATGCTCGGTATATCCACTCTGGTTTTAATGGAGAATGCCGGCAGAGAGATAGCCGAAGAAGCAATAAGGATCCGGAGCGCAAAGGTCCGGGTTGCCATATTATGCGGTAAGGGTAATAACGGCGGGGATGGATTTGTAGCGGCGCGCCATCTTTTAGTTTCCGGCATAAAAGCAGAGATCTTTTTAGCAGGGTCGATCAAGGATGTAAAAAATGAAGCGCGGGTTAATTTAGAGATCCTCCGTAAGCTAAAGCACGGGATTATTCAGATAAAAGAGCGCGATTTGGCCGGGATAAAAAGGAAGATTTCAAGATACCCTCTGATAATTGACGCGCTTTTAGGGGTAGGGCTTAAGGGCGAGGTCAGGGGAATTTACCGAGAGTTGATCGGGTTGATTAACAAGTCGCCGGCTAAGGTTTTAGCTGTTGATATACCATCCGGATTAGATGCAACAACAGGAAGGGTTTTGGGGTGTTGTATCAAAGCCGATAGAACCGTTACTTTTGTGGCGAAGAAGAGGGGGATGGTTGTCGGTGATGGGCCAAAGTTCTGCGGGCGAGTTATTGTAAGAGATCTAGGCATACCTCTGTAAATGGACCTGACGGTTTTCGAGCGAATCTTGCGGGTCCTGTCTCGGACTGTTTTCTCGGTGCAGTACGCACCTCGAAAATCAGTCCGAGCCACCCGCAAAATAATGGAGGAATAAATGAAGAAGTCTCAAGCAATAATGGTATGGTTTCTTCCGGTAATTGTCATGGGGGGGCTATTTTACCCTTTATTGGGATATTTAGTCCTGGCGATGATGGCGTTTTTTATTGTACTCTCATTTTTCAAGGGGAGGTATTGGTGCTGGAACCTCTGCCCCAGGGGGGCATTTCTGGATATTGCACTTTCCAGGGTCAGCGCTAAGAAGCCTCTGCCTAAAGTCTTTACAAAGCAGTGGTTCCGCTGGTCGGTATTTGTCCTGTTTATTGCATTTTTTATATTGCGCATACGCGGTACAGGGGGCAGCCTTATTGCTATCGGCTATGTTTTTGTCGGGATGTGCCTTTTGACTACGATCATCTCGATCATCTTAGGGGTGTCCACCAAACACAGGGGGTGGTGCGCAGTCTGTCCGATGGGTACCCTGCAGGAGGAGATCGGCAAGATCAGGAAGAAGTGATGTTAGATCATTTGAGGGCGCACCTTACGGGCAAAGCGGTGATATTGGGGATCGGTAACACCCTGCGTAGCGATGACGGGATCGGTTCGATTTTGGCAAGCCGGCTTAAAGATAGAGTGCCTTACACGGTTTATGATGCCGGTAGCGCCCCCGAAAATTATCTGGGTAAGATCATTAAGGACAAACCGGATAATATCGTGATCATCGATGCGGTCGATTTCGGGGGTCAGCCGGGAGACAGCAGGATAGTCGAGGGAGGGGATCTTAAAACTACTAATTTATTTTCTACCCACAATGCTTCTATCTCGCTTACCATTAATTACTTGCAAAGCAATTTGAAGGCCGATATAATAGTTTTGATTATCCAGCCAAAGAGTATCGCTTTCGGCGATAAAATGACTCCTGAGTTGACTTCTGCGTTAGAAAAGCTTGATTCATTTTTTAAGGAGCAAGAAAGATGAAGCAAACTGATCAGATCATGCAGCCGCACCGGGCCCAGTGGAGGAGTCATATGGGATTTCTTTTGGCGGCAGTGGGTTCTGCGATCGGCCTGGGCAACATTTGGCGCTTCCCCTACCTCTGCTATAAGAACGGGGGCGGAGCGTTTCTTATCCCCTATGGGATTGCCTTGATCGTCGTAGGTATACCCCTGATGATCCTGGAGATCGGGCTGGGACAGAGGATGCGCGGCTCAGCGCCGATGAGTTTTGCCAAGGTCAACAAACACTGGGAGTGGCTGGGGTGGTGGGCGGTAAATTTCGTGATGTTTGGTATCGTTCTCTACTATTCGGTAGTGATCGCCTGGTGCGTGAACTACCTGTTTTTCTCCTTTGACCTCTCCTGGGGGGCAGACCCCAACGGTTTTTTCTTTAAGGAGTTTCTGCAGTTAAGCGACGGGCCGGCGCAATTAGGGGATGTGCGAACGAACATCATCTTTGCCCTTGCCTTTGTTTGGTTTATTAACTGGCTGGTGGTATTCTTCGGGATCCAGCGGGGCGTGGAGCGGGCAAATAAGATCTTCATGCCGGTGCTCTTTGTCCTCACTTCTGTTTTAGTGGTCTGGAGCATCAATCTTCCCGGGGCAAAGGAGGGTATCAAATGGTACCTGCGTCCTGACTTTTCTTCGCTTTCTAAGGCGCAGGTCTGGATCGACGCATTCTCTCAAATATTCTTTACCCTAAGCCTCGGCTTTGGGATCATGATCGCCTACGCATCATACTTGCCGAGAAGGGCTGATATCGCTAAAGACGCGATCACAATCAGCCTGGCCAACTGTTTTTATTCTATCTTTGCCGGATTCGCCGTATTCGGCACGCTGGGCTATATGGCGATGACAACAGGCGAACCTTTGGGGGAAATAGTCTCAGAATCTATCGGTTTAGCCTTTGTCGCCTATCCTAAGGCGATCAGCCTGCTTCCCGGAATGGCCCAGCTTTTCGGGGTGATGTTCTTTGTCACCCTGGTAGTCGCCGGTCTCTCCTCAGCCGTCTCGATCCTTGAAGCCTTTAGCTGCGCAGTAACCGATAAGTTCCATTACTCCAGGCGGCAGGTTGTGACCTTTCTTTCTGCTGCGGGATTCTTCGGAGGGATGGTCTTTGCCACCAGGGGAGGCCTCTTTTGGCTTGATATAGTGGATCATTTCCTTACGCATTACGGTTTGGTTGTGGTCGGTATTCTGGAATGTATACTCGTGGGCTGGGTCTTAAAGGCTTCTAAATTGAGGGAATATATCAATCATATCTCCAGCGGCCTGCGTATCGGCAGCTGGTGGGATTTCTCGGTTAAGTTTTTGACTCCGATCCTGTTGATCGTGATATTATTGAATGATCTGACAAAGGAGATCAGCTCTCCTTACGGTGATTATCCCCGGCTTTCCAATATACTTATCGGTAGAGATTGGTTGATCTTTACGCTATTTGCCGCTTTGATCATTGCCGCGCATCCATGGAAGATCGATATACATAAACAGCAAGAAGAGTGAGGGGGGGTAGGATGAACTTTTTGGCGAATTCTATTACAATGCTGGCTCTGGTCGGCGGCTTTATGTCGATAATCTTCTCGCTGGAACACCACTTTACCTTTGCCTGCTGGGCAATACTCCTTTCGGTAGTCTTTGACGGCCTGGATGGCCAGATCGCCCGCCGTAACCCGGTACCAAGTGAATTCGGTAAGGAAATAGATTCTTTAGTCGATGGGATCTCTTTCGGGATCGCTCCTTCAGTTTTAGGCTATATCTTTATCTATCAGGATTTTTATCTTTGGGCTACGCTTGCATTGCTGGTGTATCTTATTTGCAGCGTGTTCAGGTTAGCAAAATACAATGTAACGCCTAAGGAGAAGTTATCAAATCACTTTTGCGGACTGCCTACTACTGTCAGCGGCGGAGTGCTTGCTTCCTTTGTCTTGATCTTCCGCAGGAAGCCGGATGTGCCATTTTCGAATTTTATTCCGGCGATATTCCTGTTTATAGTATTACTGCTTAGCTTTCTGATGGTCTCCCGCGTAAGATATCTAAACCTGGATGGCTTAAAGCAGCTATTTGGCAAAAGGGTGGTTTCGGTAGTATTATTTGCAGCGATCTTATTGATCCTGGCGGGGTATCTAGGAAAGGCAGGCACGACGCTTTTTGTAATATTTTTGCTATACCTTGTATTTTCTCCTTTTTTTGCCAGAAAATTAGTGTAAAATATATATCTCGGGACGAGGTTCGAGGCTCTCCCGCCGAAGGCGGGATAGGCTTTTAAGAGCCGAGAACCTAAAAAGAGGATTATTAAGGAGAGAAGACTGTTCTCTCCTTAAGCTCGCAGTTTTTTGATTGCTAAGGAAGGGGTGACATGGCCCCCTGGAATCGCCTACTGGGGTCTACCAGAGGGGAAACCACATGGGTTTCCCTATGGGGAGTGAGCGTCAATAGATAGCAAGATACCTATAGATACAGCGAAGAGCTTAACTAGTTTACTTGCAAACATAGAATAAGCTATAGCGAACGACATTGCCGAGGTAGCTCAGTGGTAGAGCGCGGCCCTGAAAAGGCCGGCGTGGGAAGTTCGATTCTTCTCCTCGGCACCATTTTTCATATATAGTTTCTAATCAAGATAAAGTAAGAGTTAATAATTTTTATGATGAAGAATCAAAAAAATAATTTTATTGATAATAAACAAAAGCATTAATTACAGGAAAAAAACCCCACCTCAAAATTAAGCAAAGTTCATTTTGTGCCCAAAACGCCCCCACCGATGATTGGTGAGGGGCGTTCGTCGGTATGAGGGAGGTGCCTTTGAAGAAATTTCTTATAGCGCTCGGGATTGTACTCATATCTTTGGTATGTAGCACAATTTTTAAAAATCCGATTATTAAATCCGTGGTCACAAAGGTCTCCTCTGACATCACCGGAGCGCCGGTCCACATGGACGGCTTTTCATTGAATATTTTCAGCTCAACGATACACATATCCGGATTTAAAATGTATAATCCCAGCGGCTTCCCGGAAGGTTTACTGGTGTCCTGCCCCAAAATAAAAGTCATATATGATCGCGCTACATTGTTTAAGCAGAAACGTCACTTCTTACTTGTGGAGATTGAATTAAAAGAGATGGGGCTTACCAATAACAAAGATGGAATTCTCAACGTGGATTCATTAAAAATAGCGAAAGAATCAAAGTCTTCTCCGCCTACCCCCATGCAAATCGATCTCCTCACCTTAAGCATCGGCAAGATCGTCTACAAGGACTACACGGCCGGCACGGAACCCAGCGTGCACGTCTACGATGTTAATATGCAAAAAAGCTATAAGGGTATTCCCACGGCTCAACAATTGGCTTTACTTGTGTTGGCAGAGCCTATGAAGGCGGCAGCAATAAAAAACGCCCAGATCTACGGGGCTGCTCTTGTTACGGGTGTGGCGGTGCTGCCGGCTGCGGTCGCAGCAACATTTATAGGTAAAGATTATGTGCAGCAGATTATTGATGCCAGGTTTGAACATGTGTACGAAATAAGTCTTGAGGTGGTAAAACGCATGGGAACGATTACTAAAGACGATGCGTCAGGCGGGGTGATTAAAGCCAATATTGACGGAGCGATGGTGGCGCTTATGCTGAGGAAAGGCGCAGACAATAAGACTGAAATAACAATTTCCGCGCGCAAATATATGTTTCCCAAGATGGATATTGCAGGAGGGGTTTTGTATCAGATAGTCGATAAACTGTAATGAAGCAAATTCCGAAGAAAGGGGGATGAAAATATGGAAGATAAGAATAATCCATTGAAGTCAAGTGGTGGATCTCTAAAGCCATTTATCATTGCGGTGATAGTCATCGCTATTGCATGGATAATTGGCAAAGGCGTCTTAACGCTTATTTCGTCTGCAAAATCAATGTAATAGTGCTTATTGAGCCTCGCGCTTCTGAGGCAAATGTCTATAGTAAACTCACCATGCCCTTATTGGGCCCGGTGTATCTGGGGGCTATTTTAAGAAATAGGAGCAGTATAGAATTATTTTGTAAAGAAAGGACTTAGAATCATGAGCGACTATTTGTTTTCGAGTATTTTAATGGTTTCTAGTATTACTGCCGGGTGGATATTTTATCTTCTTGTTTCATTTTTACTTAAACGGCGCGATGGTTTTTCCAAAGGACTTAAGGCCGACTTGAGGCTTATTAAAAGTCCGTTACGTTTTTTGATACCAGTTTTGTGTATCTCGGTGGTTATCCCTTTATTACGGCTACCGGAAAAGGTGCACGGCTTTATTGGCCATTTTATTCAAATATTGCTTATTGCGTTGTTTGGTTGGGTTGCCGTAAAGGTTGTTTACATTGTTCGCGATGCGCTTTTGAACCGTTATGATATTAATACTCGGGATAATCTGCATGCCCGTAGTATGCATACACAAATGCGTATGATTGCAAACATCATAAGCGTGGCTATAGTTTTGTTAACCGTTTCTTTTATTCTGATGAGCTTCTCAGAAGTCAGGCATATAGGGGTAAGTATATTGGCTTCGGCAGGAGTTTTGGGAATAGTTATAGGTTTTGCCGCGCAGAAAACACTGGGAAACCTAATTGCCGGTATTCAGATAGCCATTGCTCAGCCAATCCGGCTGGATGATGTGGTTATTATTGAGGATGAATGGGGCTGGATTGAGGAAATTACCCTTACTTTCGTGGTGGTACGCATCTGGGACCTAAGGCGCTTAGTAGTTCCAATATCATATTTTCTCGAAAAATCGTTTCAGAATTGGACGCGGACTTCAGCAGATTTGTTGGGAACTGTTTTTATCTATACCGATTACAGCGTACCCGTGAAAGAAGTACGTAATGAATTAACGCGTATTCTACAAAACTGCCCAAAGTGGGATAAAAAGGTCAATGTGCTGCAGGTTACTAATGCCACCGAAAAAACAGTTGAACTACGAGCGTTGATGAGCGCAGCGGATTCTCCTACTGCTTGGAATTTACGTTGTGAAGTCAGGGAAAAACTCCTGGAGTTTCTGCAACAACGCTTCCCAGAATGTTTACCGCGGATACGCATTGAAATGAATAAGGGGGAATTAAGTTGATACGTGCAGCATTTATATGGCAGCAATCTTGTTTATTCTTCCATGGTGTTCAGTTTGAAGATATACCCGATTGTGTTCAAGAAAGATTATCAGATTGTATCAATTCCGCAGAGACATTGGATCACCCCAAAGTAAAGGAGCAGTTCAAGTAGATCTGGTGCCCAATATGTGCGCGGGCACTATAAATAAAAACCCCCACACCAATTGGTTGATAGCTTAAGCTATAGCCCAACCGGTGTGGGGGTAATTTTTACAACCTAACGGTTACATAGGGTTACTGGACGTCTTGGTTACGTTAGTTGCCTGCTCACCCTTAGGTCCCTGTGTGACTTCAAACTCTACTTCCACGCCCTCTTCCAGAGTCTTGTAACCGTCCCCCTGGATCGCGCTGTAATGCACAAAGATATCTTTGCCATCATCGGAAGTAACGAAGCCGTAACCTTTCTGATTGCTGAACCACTTTACCTTACCTTTTGCCATTTGCTACTTTTCACCCCCTTTAGATAAAAAAACCGCAAAGCAAATCATTTCTTTTGCCTTTGCGGTTCCCAGTATTCTTGATTTCGCGTTCATTGATTTACCTAAATTCTTAATCAATATAACATAGAATCATATTTTGTCAAATGAATTCTTATAAATTATCAGCATCTTCTCCGTCTGCGAATGGATTGACTATTGGCGAAAAGTTGATATAATTATGGCGTTAGTTTATACCTGCCTCACCGGCAGGCAGGGGGCAGGGTTTTTGAATCTCGGGATTCCTCGCATGCCGATGTAGCTCAGTTGGTAGAGCAGCGCTTTCGTAAAGCGCGGGTCGGAGGTTCGATCCCTCTCATCGGCTCCAAAATCTTGAGGGATCCCGAGCTTAAATCGTCAAGTTCCAGATGGGAGATAGATATATATAATAGAACAAAGAGATTCGGCTTTGAATACGATGAGCCTAAACACTTTACTGGTCCTGGACAAGCGAGGAACCTAATTAAATAAAAATTTTGTGATGAGTAAGGTATTAAATTAATGAGAATAAGATATACAGAGCCTTTGACGGAAGAATTTATATTAGCAAAATTAAAGGGAAAAGGAATTATTCGCATTTGATCGATACATTATAGACATATTGTCTGATTAAGAAGCTAAAAGGAGAGATGTTATGAAAAAGATTATAGTATTGCTGTTGTGTTTGGGTTTAGTTGGGTGTATTTCTTTAGGTAATGTCGATAGATTAAGGGCTGCAAATGGCAGGAGATTGGTCAGGTTAAATATCGGTATGGCCGAGGTAGATGTTTTGCATATTATGGGCGATGCCTCGGCTACTGACAGAAACTTTTTGGAGAGGTTTACTGTCAATAATCCCCATAAGAGCGAAATTTTACAGGGTAAAAATAAAACGCTTAAAGTCGTATATTATTATACTGATATAAAGGAGCCTCACAGATTTTATGGCTTTACTCACAAAGTCCCTACCGTTAAGGAAGATGATTTGACTCCTCTTGTATTTGACGAAGGTAAACTGATCGGTTGGGGGTGGGGTTTCTTGCAGAATAGTATTCAGAAGTATGAAATTAGGGTGAGGTGAAAATGTCTAACCTTCAGAAATGAAGAAACGTCTCCTTTGTGCTGAAGAGATAAAGAAAGAGGCGATTAAGTGTAAGCATTACGGGGAGTTTTTAAAAATAGATAAAAAAATGGAAGAAGAATTCTATTGTAGCGAGGGACATAATCTTGAGGGATCCCGAGTCTCAATCGTTTTAGTTATGGAGGCGAAGGATCGTAAGACCTCTCCTATGACTTATGGTCAAATTTAAAGAAGTGCTTAAAAACAGGAATTTTTCACTGATCTGGTTCGGCCAGATCCTCTCGCAGTGGGGGGACCGCCTGGGTCAGATCGCCCTGATCGCCTTTGTCTATGAGCGTTCGCCGGGTTCGGCGATGCAGATGGCCAAGATCCTCTCCTTTACGATCATCCCGGTATTTCTGATCGGTCCGCTGGCAGGCGTATATGTCGATAGATGGGACAGGCGCTGGACAATGGTCGTCTCTGACCTCCTGCGTGCAATTCTGGTGGTGGCGATCCCGTTACTTTTGATGGGCAGAGGGTCAAATATACCTTTGTATGTTATCATATTCCTGGTCTTCTGCATCGGAAGGTTCTTTGTCACCGCGAAGCTTGCGATCATCCCGGACCTGGTAGCCCGGAAGAAGGATCTTTTATTAGCTAATTCCCTGGTTAATGTTACCGGCATGATCGCTGCGGTGATCGGCTTCGGGCTGGGCGGGTTATTAGTAGAATGGTGGAAGGCCGAAGGCGGATTTTACCTGGATGCGCTCACCTTTCTGATCTCGGCGGTATTGATATTTTTGATCAGGCCAAAGAGGATAAGATTTATGCATCCCAGGAATCTGGCGATAGAGGGGACAAAGCTGGTAAGCGAGATCAGTAAGTCTGTGATCGAGGAGATAAAGGAGGGGGTGCTTTACCTTTTCAGGCTGAAAAAGATGCGCTTCACCACCGGCATCCTTTTTCTTCTCTGGTCGGCGCTGGGCTCGGTCTATGTCGTCTTTATTATCTTTGTGCAGAACAGCCTTCAGTCAGCAACAAAGGATTTGGGGCTCTTGATCATGTTTTTAGCTTTCGGGCTTTTCTTCGGCGCCCTGCTTTACGGAAGGTTCGGCCAGAAGATCCCTTATCAAAAGGCGATCTTTGCCTGCCTTTCCTTATCAGGTATTGTTTTGGTAGCTTTTACCCTTCTCGTAGACAGGTTCCAGAGTTTTTACCTGGCAGCAGTCTTGGCGATGTTGCTTGGAATGGCGGTCTCGCCGATCATGAATATCGCAAATACCCTAGTCCATGAGGCAAGCATTGATCATATGCGCGGCAAAGTCTTTAGCTCGCTGGAGATAGTAATCCACTTGGCTTTCCTGATCTTTATGTTTATCAGCAGTTATATTGCGGAGCGAGTGGATGCGATGTGGGTGATGATCAGTGTGGGTACATTTTTGGCGTTTTTCGGATTGCTTAATCTGTTTAAGAAGCAACAGCCGGCATGATCAAGTTAAGGGAGCATAAACATCTTACGGGAGGCCTGCCCATAGAGAGATTTGCGCCTCCAAAGATCGCTTACATCCCTTTAAGCCAGCATCTGGGAAAGGCCTGCATACCGCAAGTCCGGGTCGGAGACCAAGTATCCCTGGGGCAGAAGATCGCATCTTGCCAGGCCCATGTCCTTGCTCCGATCCATGCCTCGATATCCGGAAAGGTCACGGGCTTAAGGGATCATCCGCATCCTCTGCTGGGCCGTTGTAAGGCAATAGTCATAAATGGCGATGGAGAGAATAGACCATCCTTCGGCTCCGCTCAGGACAGGCAGACCACAGACCATCCCTCGGCTTCGCTTCCCTCGTTTAGCTCGGGACTTCGCGGGACAAGCAGAGCGCAGACCGAAATAGATAAGTTAAGGCCCGAAGATATCCGTGGTATCGTAGGT
Source organism: Candidatus Omnitrophota bacterium (assembly GCA_042577285.1). GTDB lineage: Bacteria > Omnitrophota > Gorgyraeia > Gygaellales > Profunditerraquicolaceae > JBHPDM01. The sequence continues at coordinate 11,014 of JBHPDM010000004.1, read as the reverse complement.
GATGCCGGGATCGTAGGGATGGGGGGAGCGGGATTTCCTACGCACATAAAACTCAAGCCGCCTAAGCCGGTAGATTCTTTGATCGTTAACGGTGCGGAGTGCGAGCCGTATCTGACTGCCGATTACTGCCTGATGCTTGAGAAAACCAGCGAAATCATCTCAGCTGTCGGTCTGATAGTAAGATGTTTAGGCGTAAAACAGGTGTATATCGCGATCGAGGATAACAAGCCCGGGGCGATCAAGGCCTTCCAAAGCAAGATACAAGATATCCCTCGGCTGCGCTCGGGAGAGGCGGGATACGAAATACGGATATTAAAATCCATGTATCCCCAGGGTGGAGAGAAACAATTAATAAAGAATATCTTGGGCAGAGAGGTCCCTTCCGGAAAGCTCCCCTTTGACGTCGGCGTAGTGGTGCACAACATAGCCACGGCTTTTGCGGTTTACGAGGCGGTTTATCTTAATAAACCTCTGTACGAGCGGATTGTGACTGTTAGCGGCAGCTGCCTATCAAGCCCGAAGAATATTCTGGCAAGGATAGGTACCCCGATAAGAGAGTTAATCGGGCATTGCGGCCCCCTGAAGGATCAGCCGGCCAAAATTGTGGTCGGTGGGCCGATGATGGGCATAGCGCAATGCACGGATGCGGTGCCGGTGATAAAGACTACAAGCGGTATTATCCTGTTGAACAAAAGAGAGGCCGCGCTAAACGAAGAAGAGGCCTGTATCCGCTGCGGCGCCTGTGTCAGAGATTGTCCGGCGGGCCTGATGCCGTGTCTTTTGAATTTGGCTTGCGAGAAAGAGCTTTGGGCGCAGGCAAAAGACGATTCAGTTTTAGATTGCATTGAATGCGGGGTATGTAATTATGTCTGCCCGGCAAACAGGAATCTAGTCCAGTCAATAAAGAGAGCGAAGCTGGAGGCGGCAAGATGAGGGAGATACTTCGTTATGCTTTTATCCTGGGGATAATCTGCGTTATTTCTGCCGGCCTTTTAAGCGGCGTAGATCTTTTGACTAAACCCAGGATCATCGCCCAGGCGAGGGCTGAAGAAGAGGAGAGCCTGAAAGAGGTAGTGCCGCAGGCAGGGCGTTTTGAGGAAATTAAGGCAGAGGGTTTAGTCTATTATAAGGCATACGACGAGAAGGGGGATCTTGCGGGAGTAGCCTTCAAGGCGAAAGCTGTGGGGTACTCCAGCGTGATAGAAACGATGGTAGGGATGACTAAGGGTGGCAAGGTCATAGCTATAAAGGTATTGAGTCAGAATGAGACCCCTGGTTTAGGTTCCCGGGTTACTGAACCTGGATTTACGGAACAGTTTAAGGAAAGAGATGCGGCACAGCTTTCAGGCGTAGAGGCGATCAGCGGCGCGACTATATCATCGAGCGCGCTGATAGATTCGATAAGAGAGAGATCCGCGCAAATAATAAAGCTGATCAGAGATGGTAGATAAACTTATTGTTGCAACTTCTCCGCACCTGCATAAGCCGGAATCCGTGAGTAAGATCATGTGGCTGGTGACACTCAGTCTGATTCCGGCAGGCGCCGCAGGAGTGTGGATCTTCGGCAAAGATGCGCTGCAGGTCATTGTTTTAGGGGTGATCTCAGCGTTAGCTGCCGAGGCACTATTACAGCTTGCCACGAAAAGAAAGGTCACTTCTTTTGACGGGAGCGCCTTTCTTACCGGCTTACTGCTTGCCTATAATCTTCCTCCACAGGTCCCCTTCTGGCTGCCGATCGCCGGTTCCTTCTTTGCCATAGCAATCGGAAAGCAGATCTTCGGCGGGTTAGGACAGAACATCTTTAATCCGGCATTAGTCGGCAGGGTATTCCTGATGGCCTCCTGGCCAAAGTACATGACTAATTTTAGCGCACCTATTGGTTACGATGCCGTGACCTCTGCCACGCCACTTGCATTAGCCAGGGAGGGTGCCGCTATCGGGAATCTTGGATACATGGAGCTCTTCTTAGGCAATAGGGGAGGCTGTATCGGTGAAGTCTGCATTATCGCGCTTCTTGCAGGAGCCTTATTTCTTCTGATCAAGGGCTACATCTCCTGGCACGTACCTTTTACATATATATTTAGCGTCGGGCTCTTCACTTTTATCTTTGGCGGCAATGTCTATTTTAGCGGTGACTGGATCTTTCATCTTTTGACCGGCGGCCTGATCTTGGGCGCTTTCTTTATGGCCACGGATTATGTCACCTGCCCTTTGACAAGGAAGGGACAGATCATATTTGGCATCGGATGCGGCCTGCTTACGGCGATCATCCGGATTTGGGGAGGTTATCCTGAGGGCGTCTCATACGCGATCCTGATGATGAATGCGGCTACTCCTATAATCGACCGTTATACAAAGCCCAGAGTTTACGGAAAAAGATGAAGAAATTATTTAATGAATTCTTAAAAGGGATCATTAGAGAGAATCCCACCTTTGTTTTATTGCTCGGGCTTTGTCCGACACTTGCGGTTTCAGTAAGCGTGGTCAACGGCATCGGCATGGGGCTTGCCGCGACCTTTGTGATCATTGGTTCCAATCTGATCGTCTCCGCGATCAGAAGAGTAATCCCTCACAAGATCAGAATCCCCTGTTTTATCGTGGTGATCGCTACCTTTGTCACGATCGCAGAGTTTATGCTTAAGGCTTATAGCCCGGCATTAAACCGCGCCCTGGGGATATATGTGCCTTTGATCGTGGTCAATTGTATTGTCCTGGCCCGCGCAGAAGCCTATGCCTCAAGGCACTCGCTTTTAAATTCTTTACTTGACGGCTTAGGGATGGGGATAGGTTTCTCTCTGGCCCTGATCTTGATCTCTGCAATAAGGGAATTCCTCGGTTCAGGAAAGATCTTAGGGTTTACATTGATCAAGGGCTTTGAGCCGATATCCGTTTTTGCCATGCCCGCAGGCGCCCTATTGGTGATCGGTTTGCTAGTAGGTTTCTTTAACTTACTAAGGAGTAGGAGAGCATGAGCATCGCGCAATTTCTTACAATATTCATTTCAGCTGTTTTTATCAACAATGTAATCCTCTCGCGTTTCTTAGGCCTGTGTCCATTTATCGCCATATCAAAACAGACTAAGCCGGCGCTGGCGATGAGCCTGGCGGTTACATTTGTGATCACGATGTCCTCAATGATCACCTGGTTTATCTATAGGTTCCTTTTGATCCCTTTCCATATGGAGTATTTGCGTACTGTATCTTTTATCCTGGTGATCGCTACCTTCGTACAATTCGTGGAGATGGTGATCAGGAAGGTAAGCCCGGCGATGCACAGGTTTTTCGGGATATATCTGGCATTGATCACCACAAATTGCGCTGTGATGGGCGTTGCAGTCCTGAATTCAGATATGTTCTTTAAGGGGAGTAAGCCATTAGCGGGAAGTTTTGTCTATTCGCTTTTCCAGGGGGTTTGCGTGGGGATAGGTTTTACCCTGGCGATGCTACTGATGTCAGGGATCAGGGAGAGGCTGGACTTTTGCAATATCCCCAAAGCAATCAAAGACGCGCCGATCGCTTTCATTATTGCTGCACTTATGGGCTTAAGTTTCTTAGGATTTAACGGATTCAAGTTCTAATATGGATATATTAATTCCAATATTAAGTCTCGGATTTTTAGGCGTTTTATTTGCTGTCAGCTTAAGCGTTGCTTCCCGGAAGCTAGCGGTTAAGACTGATCCGCGCCTTGCCAAGCTGCAGGACCTGCTTCCCGGTTCAAATTGCGGCGCCTGCGGCTGCGCCGGATGCATCGGTTTTGCCGAGTCCCTGATCGGCGATAAAGCGGTGATCGATGCCTGCAGGGTCTGTGAAGAGGACGCAAAGCATAAGATCGCGCAGTTATTAGGTAAGTCGCTTGAAAAACAGGTAAAGAAGCTTGCGGTACTGCATTGCAATGGCGGCAGCAAGGTGAAGGATCGGTTCTTTTACCGGGGAATAGAAGATTGTACCGCCGCGCACCTGCTTTTAGGAGGCCAGAAGGAGTGTATTTTTGGCTGTCTTGGTTTTGGGACTTGCGAAAGAGTGTGCCCCTTTGGCGCGATCAAGATGTCTGATCAGGGCCTACCGGCCGTAGATGAAATCAAATGCAAGGCTTGCAATAAATGCGTTGAAGCTTGCCCCAAGAAATTATTCAGTCTGGTTCCGGTAACCGGGAGGGTATTTGTCGCCTGCAAATCGCAGGATTTGGGGAAAGAGGTAAAGGCAGTCTGTCCGGTAGGCTGCATCGCCTGCACATTATGCGAGAGGGCATGCAAGTTTGACGCTATACATGTTATTGATAATCTGGCGGTAATAGATTATAATAAGTGTACTTCGTGCGGTGAATGCGTGAAGGTCTGTCCTACAAAATGCATCAGGCAGAGGGATTAAGCCATTTCTATAAGTTGCATGGCTTATCCCGAGCCCACATAGAAAGAGTTGGTTGATATGAAAATAGCAGTTTTCGCTTCCGGACGAGGGATTAAACCATTTCTATCAATTGCATGGTTTATCCCGAGCCCACATAGAAAGAGTTGGTTGATATGAAAATAGCAGTCTTCGCATCTGGGCGAGGGACAAATTTCAGCGCGATCAGCAGGGCGGTCAAGAAGGGGAAGGTCAAGGCTGATTTGGCCTTGTTAGTTTGCGATAACCCTAAGGCCGGGGTGATCGGCAGAGCAAAGAGAGCCGGAGTGAAGGTAGTTTTAGTCCAGAGGGATGACTTTTCCGGCAAAGATGAATTCGAAGAGAAGATCATTCAGCATTTGACGGAGAATCAGATCGACCTGATTGTTCTGGCCGGTTTTATGCGCATACTCGGCCCTAAGTTAGTGAGTGCCTACAAAGATAAGATCCTGAATATCCACCCGACTATACTTCCTTCGTTTAAGGGTGAACACGGGATAAAGGATGCCTTTGACTACGGATTAAAGATTACGGGTGTTACCGTACACTTTGTGGATGCAGAGATGGACCACGGGCCGATAATCCTGCAGGCGCAGGTTAAGATCGAAGAAGATGATACCCTAGAGACCCTTGAGGCAAAGATCCATAAGCTCGAGCATAAGATTTACCCTGAGGCGATAAGTTTATTTTTAGAAGGCAGGCTGAAGATCGAAGCAAGAAGGGTAAAGATCCTTAAGGCATAGGTCTTGTCATGATCGCATCCTTCCCCAGGATCAGCAGGTCGTCGTTGTGAAGATCGGTCAATTCCACCCGCGAGAAATCCTCAAATCCGTAAGTCATTATACAATAAGTCACTATATTTAATATTTCCTCTTTGATATCTATCTCTTGCTGTAGGGGGGATACCAGAGAAATAGAGTATTCTATTGAAAAAACTCCTTCAGAGAACCGGCCTTCGGTCTTCTCTACTAAAAAATAATTCTTCCAATTCTCATCCTGGAATTTAGCGCCTATCCTTTGGCCGATCTGCGCAGCCAGAAAATCCGTAAATTTTATATCAAACGCCTTAAGGTGCTCACCCGTAGTATCTGCGATCGCATCAGGAGCGACATCCAACTTGATCACATACCTGCGGTTCGCCTCCATCCAGTGTATCGCCTGGGCGTATGATTTTTTCAGGTCCAGGAGATATCCGATCATCGTATAATCAATGCCTAAGTTTATATCAGAGGCGAGGATCGCATAAAATTCCGGTGCGTTATCGGAGCTCATCAGCACCCGGCCGATAGTCATCAGGATATTCCTTAGCCTTTCCGACATTCCCTCATCGAAAAACTTATTTTCTTTTATGCCGTATTCTTCATGCAGTATCTTAGCCATCGGCGCATATACCCAGAGCGTATTATGCGTCCTTTTAGTGACCACTTCAAGGCCAAGCTCGTCTTGGCAGATATTCTTGATGATCCGGGGGATATCTTTCTCTTTATAGGTAGGCTCTATCCGGTATTCACATCCGGCGAGACTTAAAAGAGCGAAAAGACTAAAGAAGAGGAGGGCGGACCTTGCCGAATTCCTTAAAGATTGCTTCGATCTCATCGTAATTTAGTTCTTCTTTCAGGATAAGTTCCTTTGCAAATCGCTCAAGCAGGGCCGATTCTTTGACTAAAAGTCCTTCAGCCTCTTTAAGGCATTCCTGCATTATTTCGTCTACGTCATTATTTAAACGCTCTTTGATCTTTTCCGAGACAAAGGAAGCAGATTCCCCCCTGAATACGCCGGCATCGGAAGGCATCTTTTCTAACATGCTGTAGTTTCCGATAAGTCCCGATTTACCCATTCCCCACTCCCAGACCATTCTGTGGGCGGTGCGCATGGCATAAGTAAAATCCATGCTCACGCCGGAGGTGGTGGTGTTAAACTTTATTCTTTCTGCTGCATAGGAACCGAGGAATGTTTTTATCTGCCCGAGATAGTAGTCTTTAGTGAGAACATGGGTATCTTCGCGCAATTGCGGACGGACAAATCCCAGGGCGCCGCCGCGCTCAAACAGCGTGGCTTTAAATACATCTACGTGCGGAGCAAGAAGATACATGGCGATGGCGTGTCCCGCTTCATGATAAGCGACTTTTTCTTTCTGCTTCGGATCGAATACCACCTTGTGCTTTATGCCCATTTCCACCCGGTCGTATGCCTCTGAGATCTCCGCCATTGAGATCGATTCTTTCTTATTACGTATGGCGATCAGCGCCGCTTCCTTGACCAGGTTTGCGATATCCGCAGGAGTGCTTCCTACGGTAAGCCTGGCCAGCCTTTTGTAGTCCAGCGAGGGATCGTATTTTACTCCTTTTAGGTAATAGGCGATTAGTTTTTCTCTCTCCTCCAGGTTGGGGCGCTGGACATAGATCTTACGGTCGAATCTGCCCGGGCGAAGCAGCGCCTGATCCAGGAATCCCTCCGGAGCATTGGTCGCTCCGATCACCACGATGTTGTAATCTTTCTCTTTCAGGCCGTCCATCTCTATAAGCAGCTGGTTAAGCGTAGTATTAGATTCCCTCTGGCCGCCGAAACCGCGGTCAGCCGCACGCTGCGCCCCTACGGCATCCAGCTCATCGATAAAGATGATGCATCCGCCATCTGAGTAGGCTAATTGCTGTGCCTGTTTAAAGAGCTTGCGGATACGGCTTGCCCCTACCCCGACGAACATCTCGATAAACTCCGATCCGGACATCGAAATAAATGGTAAGCCTGCCTCGGTAGATATCGCCTTCGCCAGATAAGTCTTGCCGCAGCCCGGCGGGCCCAGCATCAATATGCCTTTTAAGATCTTTCCACCGATCCGCTGCAGTTGTGCCCGGTCGGTGATCAGGCGGACTACTTCCAGGGATTCCTGCTTAGCCTCCTCCATGCCGATGACATCATCCCAGTGGATGCCGATATCCTTTCCTTCGACCGCTTTTTTTTGCAAGCGCGCAAATTTCGAAAACCCGCCGCGCATGATCCACATCCAGAGAGCACCGCTTAAGGGCAAGCTGATCAGCTGGACCACGAGGATAATATAGAAAAACAAGGCGTATTGAGCAAGGGCTGCCTTTTTCACATAAGATTCAGAGGTAGTCCAGGCGATAATTGCGTTGCGCAGGAAGATGAATAAAGAAATAACGACAAGTAGGGCGAATATTGATATAGAGATAGTGATCCAGTGGAATTTTATGAAGAGTTTGATTTTTCTTGAGTTCATAGTTCCTCCTCTATCGTCAAGAATAACATAGAAGGCGGTTGCAGTCAATTTCTATTTCCTGCAGGCGCGCTATAGCGATTCTTGACTTAGGGTTAATTTGTGCTAAAATGCTTTTACTCTTTTTTTGAGGGCGTTTTAATTAAGGAGAGCATAATGACAAAGATAAAAGAGGTAAAAGCGCGGCAGATCCTGGATTCACGCGGGAATCCTACCGTAGAGGTGGATATTGTCCTGGATGATGGCACACTCGGCAGGGCAGCTGTCCCTTCCGGCGCCTCTACAGGAGAGAGGGAGGCATTGGAGCTTCGCGACGGCGATAAGAAGAGGTATTTAGGTAAGGGGGTATTAAAGGCGGTTGAGAATATTAATTGTCTGATTTTTCCTAAGATAAAGGGGATGGAGGCGGATTTTGGCAAGATCGATGAACTGATGATCAAGCTGGATGATACTGAGAATAAGGCTAAATTGGGCGCAAATGCGATCCTTGGCGTTTCTATGGCAGTAGCCAGGGCAGCGGCTCGATCATGCGGTAAGCCGCTCTATAAGTTTTTAGGCGGCGATAAGGCGAATATTCTACCGGTTCCCTTGATGAATATATTAAACGGCGGGCTGCATGCGGATAATAACCTTGATATTCAGGAGTTCATGATCATGCCCGTAGGTGCCCCGAAATTCAGCGAGGCTTTAAGGCAGGCTACCGAAGTCTTCCACAGTTTGAAATCACTCTTAAAATCGAAAAAACTTTCTACTTCCGTAGGAGATGAAGGCGGTTTTGCCCCTAACTTAAGATCTAATCAAGAGGCATTGGATCTGATCCTGCAGGCGATCGAGAAAGCAGGCTATAAGCCGGGAAGGGACATATATCTGGCTCTGGATTGCGCAGCCAGCTCTTTTTGCAAAGAGGGAAGTTATAATTTTGAAGGTTCACCTAAGAGTCCTGAGGATCTGATCAAGATCTACGAGGGCTGGGTCACTAAATATCCGATCCTCTCCATCGAAGACGGCCTGGCTGAGAATGATTGGGCCGGATGGAAGGAGTTGACTAAGATCCTGGCAAGCAAAATCCAGCTGGTAGGAGATGATATATTCGTTACTAACCCTAAGATATTTAAGAAGGGGATCGCCGAAGGCATCGCTAACGCGATACTGGTCAAGGTAAATCAGATCGGCTCTTTATCCGAGACGCTGGAAGCGATTGATATCGCCAAGGAGAACGATTATGCTGCGGTGATCTCTCACCGTTCAGGAGAGACTGAAGATGTCACGATCGCGCACCTGGCGGTTGCGACCGGGACAGGCCAGATCAAGACCGGTTCCCTTTCGCGGACTGACAGGGTGTGTAAGTATAACGAACTTTTAAGGATCGAAGAAGAGCTGGGCACAAAAGCAGTTTATGCAGGCCCGGGCTTTAGAAGATGATATTAAAGAGATTCTTCTGGTTTTCCGGCACCGCTTTATTATTGCTGATTATATTCTTGCCCGGATATACTAAGCTTCAGGAGATAAGGGATAAGAACCGGGATTTAGAGGCAAGGATGATGGAGTTGGGCGTAGAGAACGAAGCCCTGCAGGTAGAGATCCGGCGTATTGAAAGTGACTCCTTTTACCAGGAGAAAGTGGCCAGGGAAAAGATGGGGGTTGTGCGCAAAGGTGAGATCCCGGTCAAGATAGTGCCGGAAGAAAAAGAGTAGATTCTTGTAATTTAGGTGGTATAATAATTTCACTCTTTCTTATTATAGATATCGCGGGGTAGAGCAGTCTGGTAGCTCGTTAGGCTCATAACCTAAAGGTCGGCAGTTCAAATCTGCCCCCCGCAACCACTTAAACCGCCGCATCTTGCGGCGGTTTTTTTATTTGCCAAACCTTAGATTTCTGCTATAATAGGGCTTCCGCGAAATATGGCAAGGAGCTCTCCATGATCGAACGCTATAGCCTACCTGAAATGTCCCGGATCTGGCAGGATGAGTTTAAGTTTAAGACCATGCTGCAGGTCGAGATACTAGCCCTAGAAGCCCTCGCTAAACAGAAGAAGGTACCAAGGGAATCCCTGCGCCGGATCAAGAAAAAAGCCCGTTTCAATATCGATAAGATCAAAAAAATAGAAGCCAGGACACAACATGATGTAGTGGCTTTTGTCAATTGTGTGGCACAAAATATAGGGTCGGACGCTAAATACCTGCATTTAGGGCTTACCTCTTCAGATATCCTCGATACAACACTCGGTGTACAATTAAAGGAAGCTTCTCGCCTATTGCAGGGCTCTTTGCTTAAGGTTTCCAACTTACTAGCTAAGAAAGCCAAAAGATATAAAGATATGGTTTGTATCGGCCGCACCCACGGCATCCATGCTGAACCCATGACATTTGGCCTGAAGCTTGCGCTCTGGTACGATGAGACAAGGCGCAACCTGGTCCGTTTGGAACAGGCAAGGGAGGCGGTTTCAGTCGGTAAGATCTCAGGCGCAGTAGGAACTTATTCAAATATCGATCCCCGGGTCGAACTCTACGTCTGCGATAAACTCGGCCTAAAAGCGGCCAGGATCTCAACGCAGGTAATCCAGAGGGATGTCCATGCACAATATCTTGCGACATTGGCGATAATCGGGGCCTCGCTTGAGAAATTCGCTACTGAGATCAGGCATCTGCAGAGGACGGAGGTCCTGGAGGTAGAGGAGCCTTTTAGGAAGGGGCAGAAGGGTTCATCGGCCATGCCCCATAAGCGCAACCCGGTGATCTGCGAGCGTATCTGCGGCCTGAGCCGTATCTTAAGAGCTAATGCTTTAGCGGCGATGGAGAACGTCTCCCTGTGGCATGAGCGTGACATCAGCCATTCTTCAGTCGAGCGGGTGATCATTCCTGACTCCACTCTTGCTTTGTACTATATGCTTAATAAATTCATCGAGGTGGTCAGCGGGCTGATGGTTTATCCGGATAATATGCTAAGCAATCTGGTGCGTACGCACGGGTTGATCTTTTCGCAGAGAGTGCTTGTGGAGCTGATGAATAAAGGCCTGCCTCGCGCCAAGGCCTATGACCTTGTTCAGGGCTGCGCGATGAAGAGCTGGAGGGAAGGTTCAGATTACAAGAATAATCTCCTGAAGGATAAAAAAGTCACCCGTTACCTTAAGCCTAAAGAGATAGAGAAGATCTTTGACCTGGATTATTATTTGCGCAACACGAACAGGATCTTTAGGAGACTAGGTTTATAGGAAGATACAACGTTGTATCCCGCCTAAACCCTGAAAACCCATGCTTATTGGTGCAAAGACGCGCCGGTAGGAGATCATCAAATATCTGCAGTGAGGCAGGGTTTCGTTTATTGTCTGTTCTCGGAGAACATATTTCTAACTGATCGTTTCTTGCCAATAGGAGGACGGTATGTCTGCTGATGCGGT
>JBHPDM010000003.1:0-65891 GCA_042577285.1 Candidatus Omnitrophota bacterium | reverse complement strand
CACAGGCCCTGTGGAAGAAGGGACAGTTTCCCGATTAGCAAAAAGAGCGTCCCTTTTGTTAAGGGGTGCTGTTGAGGTAATAAGAGAAATAGCCGCCGGTGAGCGCATCCAGGGAAGCGGTAAGCTCCCTAAGCTTTAACTCCCCCTGAAGCCGTTTCTTCCTGTCTTCTATAGATAGTTCGTCCAGCTCCATCTTCACCCTGATGCGTTCAAAATAGAGTTTGGTCACCTCGTCCAGAATATCATCGCGCAGCTGTACCATAAGCTTAGAGCGCACATCGATCGTAGTCTGATGATAATTCCAGACCAGCTCCCCAAAATCCCAGGTAAAACCCACACCCCACTCAATGGCGTCGTGCCCCCTCCTTAAGAAGTTATCGTCAACTGTGCTGGTAGAGCCTGTTTCCCAGGTGTAAAGATCAGTGACATTTCTATCCGCGCTTAAAGTCACCTTGGGCAGCCAGGCTTTTCTTGAAGCCTGCTTCCTCCACCTGTTGATCTTCTCCGGCGATACTTCAGCGTATGCGACTGCTGCCTCATGGACATTGCGAATATCCGGCTCGCCCTCATAATATAGCGAGAGGATGCTTTCACTGCTATCATCGCGGGGGGTCTTGATCCCGCTCTTAAATAAACCCTGATCGCAGGCTGCGTATAAACTCTCCCCTTGACCTAATGCAAGAAAATTTATTTTCTGCGCTGTCAATCTGAGAGATAGCTCATGCCACTCCTTGTCCTTATATTCAAAGACACCTGAATCTGTAACCGCAAATATCTCGGACCTCCGTGATACTAAGAGAAAACCGACATCGCGGCTAAGCAGACCGTAATCCGTCAGGAGCTGCCAACGCTCACCTCTATCCTGACTTTTGTAGACTCCGTTTGATGTCGCCAGATAAAGATGAGCCGGGTTATTGGGATCAATGGTAACATATCTTAAATCAGAGGTTTTACTATCTTCATCCTGATCCCCTGACTCTGCATCTCCATTATCATGACTATTTTCCGTAGGGCTGGCCAAATAAATCTCCTGCCAGGATTTTCCTTCGTCTTTAGTCCTGAAAACTCCGTCAACAGATGCTGCATACACATAATCCGTATCCCCCGAATCTAAAGCGATAGACAATATCCGGCTATCACCTAATTTACCTGAGCTCCGGATCCAGTTGCGGCCGTTATTTCTACTGAAGAATAAACCTGCCCTTGTGCCTAAATAAATAGTGCCCGGAGAAACCACTACGCTAGCGCACTGTCCTTCTTCGTCACTCTTGCCCTTAAAGATCCTCTTCCACCGCACGCCTTGATTGCGGCTGTAATAAAGTCCACTTCCGGTTGCAGCATAGAGATGCTTTTTGCTACGCGAATCCAAGACAATAATATTAACCTTGCTGTTTTGCCCTCTGACTGAGAATACTCTCCTCCAACTATCTCCGCCATCGCTACTCTTTAAAATACTATTACTTGATCCGACGTATATAGCGCAAGGATCATGCGGATCGACAAGTACGCTCTTCAGATCCAGATTCTCCCTGCCGATATTCTGCCAGACGACCTCATCGGCGCCGGATGCCTTGACCGAAAAACTTAAAATTACGGCCAGAGCGAACAAAATCAACAGTAGTTTTTTCATCTTCGCCACCTCCTTAATGAGCGCATAACTTACGAACACGACACTCGGCTGTATTGGAACAGCCGGTGTGCCGCTTGTGCGGCAAGTGTGAGTAAGTTATAAGCGCGAATTAATCCCGAGCAACCGTTTATCAATCTGCTGTTGCGAGGGATCCCTCGTCACTAATATTATTTTCGATTGTGACTCGGGATAAGTTCGGCCTTACAGCTTATGTTCGCTTACGCTCCATAAGCTGTGGCCTCACTTATAATAGACGCAAGAGGAGAGAAGAATCTAACAGGAATTTTTGGCTATTTATGTTATAATGCAGAAGTGAGGGTTAGAGAAGATAAAAAGGAGGTTTGATATGGAGTTTAATTTGCAGCAGATCCAGACTTGGAGTAATCCCTACCTTAAACAACTAGAGAACTTTCAGTTCTCGATATTCAATCCGCTCTTCTGGGTCAGCCTATTAGCAATTTTCCTGATCACCTGGAAATTCTGGCGGGCCAGGAGGTCATTCTCCTTCTCTTTAGTGGTAGGAGTCATTTTATTAGCTAGCACCGAAGTAGAGCGCATGGTGGCTAAAGCAGTAGCAAACTCCGGTGGAGTATTAGACCCCTTCCTGACCAGAGCGCTATTTGTCTGCCTGATCTTTATAGTGGCGCTCTATTATATTTTTGTAAAATCAGATACTCAGCTTTAGGATGGGAATGCGTGGTGGAAATTCCTGAGGGGATTGAGTTTGATATAGCTGCTTAAATCTATCTTATTATCCGCACCAAAATCTAAGCCAACCTGCCATAAATCAGCATCATTCTGCTGGCGCCAGACGACCCGCGCTTTTTTCCTGAGGGGCTCGAAAAAGAACGGGTAATGGAGAATGATCTCTACTTCCTCGTTGACCATCAAGGGGTATAAGGTCAGCCCGCAAAAACCCCTGGTGGATATATTCTCCAAATCCACGCTGCTCTTGATACCTTCGCTCATGATCACGGCAATATAGGCATCTGTCTTTATTCTCTCGTGTCCTCTTCTTTGCAAAATATTCGTATTTTTCATAGTTTAAGATATATCGTTGGGAAACTTACTAAACAAACGCTCCCCTTCTTCCTTCTCGCCGTTATACTGCTTGTTGATCGCCCTTGTGATCTCAGAGGTAGTGGCGATAAAGGTCTGTACGCTATGCCGACAGGCCTCTTCTATCTCTTTTACGGCGTTATCGTCAAGCGGGTTCGCCATAGCGACTGAAAGGACATTACCCATCTTCTCAATAGCACATACCATGTATTTGCGCGCCAGTTCCAAAGGGAGAAGATCCGTAACCCGAGCGTCAATATGGTAATTATCGATCGGCAGATACGGTATGGAATATTGGGTGTTAACGGCGTGGAGGACATCCTCTTCGCTGGCAAAACCTAATTCGATTAGCGCAGTGCCGCTGAGGATATTCTTCTTCTTTTTCTTCTGGACCGCTAAGGCCTGGTTACGTTGATCATCGCTGATAATGCCTAGCTCGATCATAATTTCTCCTAAAGGCTTATCGACTGATCTTCTTAAACACCTCATTTTATTCCCCCTTTTTCAAAAAAACATTACCAGCACAGGTAATTAATATTATCATAAACCTAACACTTTGTAAAGTGATTTTATAAAGTATTTTGCTGACTAATCGGTGCGAATAAAAGATCTTCGCAGCTCAAAATAGACGCCGATAGTAAAGAGAGCGAAACCCAAAGCAAATCCTACCAGATCCTCAAATACATCCTGCAGGGGGTGGTCATTTCCGACGATGAAGACATCGTTAATCTGGGGGAACTCATCCAGAAAATCCAAAAGATTTCCGAAAAATAATAAAAGCAGGCCGAAAAATAACAGCCAGAAATACTTGAATTTTAAGCTTCGCCCCTTTAGAACGAGATACAGTAACGGAATAAAGAAAATGATCATCTTCAACCCGTCCTGTAAGTAGCCATTTTTTAAAATAATCATGCCTTCAGGGCCGTCCCTTCACTCTTTAAGACATTAAACCTGATTATTAAAAGAATCATCACTCCGCTTAAAAAATTTATGAAGATATCCGTCCAGGCAAAATACCTGTTAGGAAGCACCCATTGGATAAGCTCATCGATGGTACCGGCAATTAAACAGGCGATCGCGGCATAAAGATAAAGTCTTTTATCGAATTTTGAAAAATCGATTCTCAATGCATTGTAAAGCAATATCCCCAACAATCCATATTCAGCGATATGGGTCTTCTCTGCGGGGTATTTTGCAAATTTAATGATCAGGAAATATATACCCGTAAAGAGCAGGAGCAAGGTTATCCTTGCGATCGACCTTTCCTTCCTGACTAGAAATATGTATAAGAGAAACCCGGTCCAGGTCGCTGCATAGATTATGTATTGAAGGATAACTCCCCTGCCGCCTAATAGATCATTAAACCGGTTCCATATCGCAGGGACTACTGCAAGGGTCGAATAAATGAACAATAAATATAATATTATTATCGTCCACCGGAATGATCTCAGAAATGAAATTTTCATGCAAGACGTACGGGTGCGCGCCTACTTTAAGATCTCTTTGATTCTTTTAAAAAGCTGATCCTCCTTGATCGGTTTCTGCAGGAAGCTGACGTGGTCGATTTTCTTTAGATTCTTCAGCGAGCTGGGAGATAGCACGCTGACCACAAGGATCGGGACATCAAGCATCTTTCCGCGCCTGAGGTAGACAAAGAAGGAATCTCCGCCCATCGGCTCCATGATGATATCCAAGATGATCAGGTCAAAGGCTTCCTGTTCGAGCCTCTTTATAGCTGACTCGGCATCATCCTTGATCTCAATGGTATAATTCCTGGAGCGCTCCTTGAACATATCCCTGTATATCTGTTGCATCCCCCGGTCGTCCTCGACAATAAGGATTTTCTTCGCCTTGCCTGCTAGGGAAACCATCATCTACCTCCTTTTGGCAATGTCACTACTACCGTAGTTCCTTTACCCTTCCCGCCTGAAATGACTTTGATACTACCTTTATATCTGTTGGTTATCTCCCGGCAGATCGTCAGGCCAAGTCCTGTCCCGGAAAGCGCCTCGTGGCGCTTAAAGAAGCTGTCAAAGACCCTCTCCCTGTTTCTGGGGATTATCCCGCAGCCGGTGTCGGTTATTCTTATCTCGATAAGGCCTTGCTTCAGGCGGGATCTTATCTTGATTATCCCGCGCTCGGTAAACTTTATCGCATTGTCAATGATATTAGAAAGAAGGATCTGGGCTTCCCTGGGATGCACTGCGATTCTTTCAGCCTCTTTTGGGATGTCGATCTTGATCTTAAAATCGTTTTCATTGATAATATACGTGAAGTTACGGATGATCTTATTAATGGTCTGTCTTAAATAAGTTTTTGCCTTTCCAGCTAAATGTTTATGCTTACTTAATACAAGCATATTCAGGATGTTATCGATATCATGGCGGATCTTCTGAAGGCTATCGAGCATGATCTTCTCAGACCTCTTTATCCGCTGCGCATCTTCTGACTTCATCCCCTTCCTTAGGCTTCCATAGGCCATCTCCATGACCGCAAGCGGCGACTTCAGAGTATGCGAGACGCCACGGATAAGATTATCTCTGACTTCCTCTATCGTCTTCTGCTCGCTGATGTCACGGCCTACTGCCTGGTATTCGACGACTCGGTCATTTTTATTAAATATTGCCCGGTCGATCCACTGCTGCCAGCGTACCTCACCATCGGGCAATATAACCCGCTCCTCGACCCTGGCTACCGGACTCTTCTTACTGAGCGAAGCGATGCGTTTTGCTACTTTCTTGCGGTCATCTTCTACGATCAATGGCATAAAACTTTTTCCCATTAACTCTTCGCGTTTCTTACCGAAATAATTGCAATATGCCTTGTTTACGAAGGTGATCCTCCCATCCGGTTTAAAACGGCAGATCAGATCAACCTGATCCTCCACCACAGAACGATGGCGCGCCTCGCTGTACCTTAAAATCTCCTCTATCTTTTTGCGCTCAGTAACATCCCGGAAGATACCCAAGATGAGTTTTCTGTCCCCTAATTGCATCACAGTAGAGCTGATCTCTATGGGGATCTCGATCCCGCCCTTACCGCGTAGAATAACATCGATTATAACTCCTTTACCTTTACGAACATCTTTTCTGAATAGTTTTTTATAATGTTCGATCTCTCTTCTGGGGTGTAATTTTGCCTGGTGCATGCCTATGATCTTCCTGAGCGACAGGCCAAGCAGCATCTCGGCTTTCTTATTCGCATCTATGAGTATCCCCGTTTTAGCGTCAGCAACGAATATGGCATCGTTTGCCATATCGAATAACGTACGGTACATCCTGTCTGAATCGCGTAAGGCCTCTTTAATATTTTTGACCTGCTGTCTCATCTATTGCCCCCAGAGAAGAAAAAAGCAACCCCCCGGAACCGGAAAGTTGCTTTCAAGACTAAAACCCATCAAATGAAACTCATTTTACCCGCCTTCTTTACTTACGGATAAAGTATAACACCCACAAGCCCCCTGTCAATCCCAATTCTAAGGGACGCTCTTTTTGCTAAAGCGGAAAGTGTCCCCTTATCCACATCCCCTGTGGATAAAAGGGACAGTTTCCCGATTAGCAAAAAGAGCGTCCCTTAATGGATATTGGTTATTTGTTGAGGACTTCGATGGTGATACTTGTTGTTGCGGTACTGCCTCTATCATCCGTGACAGTAAGGGTAACCGTAAATTGACGCGGGTCAAATGAGGTGCTGTAAAATGTGTTTACTGTATTACGTTTATCTGAGGTATCCCCATCTCCGAAATCCCAGGAATATGAAATGATCCTGCCTCGCGTACTGCGCGACTTGGAAGCGGAAAAACGCACCTGCAGGGGAGAATATCCCTTTGCCGGCTTAGCCACGATCACTGCGGAGATCTCGGGTTTCTTCTCCCCTGCGATTACCAACTTACGCGGCACAGCTGCTTTTTTGGGAATGATTTTTTCCTCTTTCTTTGGCGTTGGCGGCGGAGCAACAGGATCAGGCGCAAGAGACGGATCTTCAGATATCATATCCCTCTCTATATACCGGCCTAATTCTACCCTTAGCTTATCCATACGGGCATCCTCTCTGGCATCCAGCTCATCCAGCCTGCTTTCGATCTTCTCTTTGTATGCGGGATTACGGTGGTATCTATAGTCTGAAATCATGATAAATGGCAGGCGGAATATTCCTGTGACCAACTTAGAGAACATTATCAACGGCTTCCAGACCGCGCCATTAAAATGGTTATCGATGACATCCATCTTCTTATAATAATATTCTACTCTCTTTCGGCGCCTCTTAAAACGCTCCCTGGCCAATTCGATATCCGCAGGCGCACCCTGATCATGACCTATGGTATACTCAGGGATGACGATGTCATCGCGTGAGACCACATATCCCTTATCAAGCGGCGGCTTAGGGCCGCGGTGGAACCTATAGGTCGCACAACCTGATAAAAATATAGCAGCTAACAGTAAAACAAAGATTCTCTTCATATTCCCCTTTTTCCTTTTCCAATACATTACAACAAAAGCGCCCTACGGTCAAGTATTAGAATAAACTCCTTTACTTACGCAAAGCAAGCACCAGTACGCCTATGGCGATCTGAAACAAAGCGCTAAGCCTGAAGAAATTGACCGGGCGGTTAAGGTACCATGCCAGGAGTTTCTCGGCGGCCTTTGCCTTCAGGAAGAAGAACCCCTTGATGATTCCGATGATACCGATGATGATTACGATCTGAGAAAGAATGCCTTCGAACTTCCAGGCGACGGTGATCAAGAGAACAGCCAAGACTATGGTTATAGCGAACAAATACTTCCTTAATTTCTTGTAGCTCTTCTTCTGCAGCCTCCTCCTCAATGCCTCCGGCTTTAACAGAAAGAATACCCCCGTGATTATGAGAAACCACCCTAAGATCTTAGCTAACATTTCTCCTCCTTTCTTTGCCAGCGCAGAAACCGGACCCCCTACCCTCCAGGACCTAAAAGCTCTTCCTTGATTTCGCGGTAGCGCGACCTGTCGACGCGCCAATAGATCTCCTGCGCCTGGCGCAGGTAATTTCTTGCCGTGCTCTTCTGGTTCTTCTTTTTATGTAATAAACCGAGGTTGTAATAAGCATCGGCCAATTCCACGCGCGCATCTATTTCTTTAGAAATCGAGACTGACTCCTCAAAAACCTTCTCGGCATCGTCGAGATTATCCATCTCCAGATACAATTCGCCGATCATAATATAATCGCTGGCCAGGTTTAATTTGTTACCGTGTTTTTGGTCGATCTGGAGGCCGTCTACATAATGAGCCAGGGCCTTATGGTATTCCTTCTCATACAGATATGTCTCTCCGATATTGAAATAACAGTCGCTTAGTTCGTTCTCCAGGCCTAATCTCTTGAATAAATAAAGGCTCTTTCCGTAGAACTCCCTGGCGGCCGGATAATCGTCCTTATTAATAAAGACCAGCCCGATATCAAAGTAATCGCAGGCGAGGTTATATTTATACTTATATATATGCTGTCTCTTACGGTTGATCTCAGAGCTCTTGGTCAATAACTCTAACGCCAAATCATAATGCTCGTCATCCGTATACCATTCTGCCAGCCTTCTAAGTGCTGTGGCCTCACCTAAAATATCTTTGCCCTGCCTGCTTAAATCAAGCGCCTTATCATAATAATCGAAGGCCTTAGGGTATTCTCCCTGGAGATGATAGATCCAGCCTATACCCAGGTATGCAGAGGCCAAGTGCCTACCCTCCTTATTCTTTTCGCTAAGCATGGCGTAATCAAAATAGTACTTCAGCGCCAGATCTTTCTTACCTAATTTATGATAGCTGTCGGCTAGCAAGGGATACACCGCCAAAAACTGAGCATCCTTCTCTAGAATACGTTTAGAAAGGACTACTGTCTCCTGATTCTTGCCTGCTGAGAATAATCTACGCGACTTAAGATAAAGCGCATAGGTCCCGGGATTCAGGGTGGGCAGCCACACATATAGGTAAATGCATAAAAAAACTGCAGCCACTGCCAGCCCAGCCCGAATAAGACGCCTCTTAGAGAAAAAAGCTCTTTTGAATCTCGGCCTAAGAGTCTTTACTCTTTTTCTGAATAAGGTAAAGCTCGGGTCGCCGTAGAGAAGATAGCTCGTCCAGGAGATCGCCTTCAAGCCGTGCTGCTTGATCAATTCAAGACGAGCCAGGCGCACAGATTCACCTAAGGAGCTTCCGGAGATCAACCGCGTATAGAATTCTTTGGCAAAGGCAAGACTTACCGCATCTTCTATCCTGCGTACCGTGCCGATATAGTGCCTGACCCCGGAGAACAAAAACGCCGAGGCCAGATTATAGGTCTTCTTCTGGTAATCAGCTTCTACTTCGCCGGAGCTCAGCCTGTGCGCAGACTGGCAGGCATTGGAAAAAACCAGACTCGGTAATGACAAAGTCTCCCCTAACGTCAGTATATCCTGCACGCTGAACTTATCATCGGCCATCACCCAACCGCTGTTTTTATAATTATCGTCGTCGTACTCGCAATGCCCGGCAAAATGCACGATATCGTAATCACGCAGGTTCTTCTTAACATAAAGCGTATCGATGTCGGTTGATTTAAAATCAATGGCCACCTCTTTCCTTCTCTTATCGAACTTATTCTTGATCTGCAGGCCCTCATGGTAGGCTGATCTTAAGTCATTAGTGGGATTAGCTAATATAAGCATTCTGGGGGTGCTTGATAGGCTGCGGTATTGAGGCGGCGCTGCAGATTCCGTAGTCCTGACTACCCTACCCAGATTAAACTTAAGGCAGAGAAATTCCTTCCCGTCATAGAGAAGCTCCCAGGGGATATCGACTAAACCTTCATCAATAGAGAGGATCAGATCTTTGGAGAGCGAACTTTTAAGCTTATCCTTGGCGGGTTTTGGCAGGAGATGGTCCCAGAGAAGCTGCCCTGTTTTTTTGAGGGCAGCGACTGAATCCTCCTGGAGGCTGTCCCGCTTATCGACCCTGTTTAATATATCTGTTGACTCGTGGCAGAACTTTTCGATCTTTGAAAAAGAAGAGGCTAACTTAGTATAGTGCTTTAAGGTCGGGGAAAGCTCCTTCTGTTCAGAGATGCTGACTGCCAGCGAGTCACCAAGCTTTAATACCTCCAGGACTAAGGTATCAGCATCTGCCATGGTTGTTTACTTCCTTATATCTAAAACAACAGAGGCGACTTTGTCTTTGACTGTAGATATTTCAACCGTATATTTGCCCAACATTACATGCCCAAAGACGGCTTTACCGGAATCAGTAAGATATGATTCAAGTTCTAAATCGCCCTTTTTAAGGGTGACCCTTAGATCTTTGATTATCTTTTGAGTCTCTTTTTCCTTTATTGTAACACTCAGACTGAGGGCTTTACCCTGCTTATTCTTAATCACCGCCTCGACCCTGATATCGCCGAAATCCTTTAAGACGATGACCTGATCCTTGAAATCTTTGATCTTGCGGCCGCGCAAAAGTGACGCAGGTACCAGCTCCTGCCCCACTAATACATCGCCGGTAGTGCTCAACAACTCCAGGGCTTCCTCTCCAAGCTTCAATAATACTTCTAATACAGATACATGCTCCTGTTTATCCACCAGGTCTTTTAGGCGCACCAGCAGCTCTTCAGGTAAATCCTTTATTTCGGGCTTATCCGATCTTATATGCAGCGCGGCTGCCTCAAGGCATCTATCGCAAGAGACCAGGTGCACTTTGATCTCTTCGGACTCTTTTTTGGATAATTTGTCCTCCAGGAAACAGGCTATCGCCTCTTCTTCCGGGTGGGCTCCTGCCCGAGGCGTGTCGGATCTCCATCTTCTGTATGCGAATCTGGCTAACTGCTCTATTTTTTGCAACATCTTTTTATTCCTCTCCTAATATAATAGACGTCGTAATCTTAAAAATCTAACACAAAGCCCTTATTTTTAAAACAATCCCTTAGCCTGCCGATGATCCTAAGCTTTCGCATATCAACAGCGCCCCTGGAGATCTTAAGATGCCTCTTTAATTCCTCAAGCGAGAGGCCTTTATCAAGATACAAAGCCAAAAAATACTTATCATCCTTATCAAGCCTGCTGATGCAATCCTTTAGGTGGCTGATCTTCTCAGAGCTCTCTGAGATATCCGCAGCACCCCGCGAGGTATCAGCTAACACATCCTTTAAACTAAAACCTTCTTTCCTCTCCTCGTCAATTGATATGACCGGCTTGACCCTGCGCACGTAATCTATCGTGCGGTTGATCGTGACCTGCCTCAACCAGCTTGCCAGGCTGCAGCCGTTTTTAGCCTTAAAGGTCTTTAGCTTTTTGAAGTTGTCTTTGATTAACGAAACGAATATCTCATGAAGCAGGTCATCGACGCTCTCCTTTGCCAACGCCGAGCCTTTAATCTTAAGGACGCTGTAGATATAGCTATATATGAGGCGGGAATATCTTGTTACGAATTCATCCCAAGCGGGCTTGTCCCCCTTGACGCACCTTTGGACAAACTCCAAATCGTCCATAGTAAAGCAATTATACCACCAAATCCCCCCTGTCAATACAAAAACGTCTCTGGCGTATAAAAAGGGACGCTCTTTTTGCCAATCGGGAAAGTGTCCCTTTTGTCCACAGCCCTTGTGGATAAGGGGACAGTTTCCGCCTTAGCAAAAAGAGCGTCCCTTTTTGATTGGGGGTTATTTGAGGAGGGAGTTGCTGATCACGAAAGAAGCGAAAACTATGGAGACCATGGACATAAGCTTGATCAGGATGTTTATGCTTGGGCCGGAGGTATCTTTAAAGGGGTCGCCTACGGTATCCCCGACTACTCCTGCCTTATGGGCAAAGGAACCCTTGCCGCCGTGATGGCCTTCTTCTATATACTTCTTGGCATTATCCCAGGCGCCTCCGGCATTAGCCATCATCACTGCAAGCACAAAACCGGCGACTGTCGCCCCGGTCAGAAGCCCTGCTACGCCCTCAACGCCAATAAGCAACCCAACGGCGATCGGAACACATAATGCCATCAAGGAGGGGATGATCATCTCCTTCTGGGCAGCTACGGTGGCGATCTTAACGCAACGGGCATAGTCGGGCTTGGCTTTCCCATTCATGATACCTAATATCTCTTTGAACTGCCTGCGTACTTCGACTACGATCTTACCGGCGGCCCTGCCTACTGCCCGCATGGTCATCGAGCAAAAAACGAAAGGCATCATCGCACCGATAAATAAACCCGCCAGGACGATCGGGTTCATCAGGCTTAACTCCATATCCCCGCCGTATAAAACCACGCGCTCTTTATAAGCAGCGATCAGAGCAAGCGCAGTTAAAGCAGCTGAGCCGATGGCAAAGCCTTTTCCTGTGGCAGCCGTAGTATTTCCCAGCGCATCAAAGGCATCTGTTCTCTTGCGTACCTCAGGATCCAGGTCAGCCATCTGGGCGCAGCCTCCGGCATTATCAGCGACCGGGCCGTAGGCATCTGTGGCCAGAGTTATCCCCAACGTAGAAAGCATGCCTACCGCAGAGATCCCCACGCCATATAGGCCGGCATTAAAGTTAGTAGCACCACCCGAAACATAGAAGCTCGCCAATACCGCGCCTGCGACCACGATGATCGGAAAGGCTGTTGACATCATCCCCACGGCCATGCCGCTGATAACCACTGTTGCCGGACCGGTCAGGGCTGCATCAGCAACAGAGCGCGTAGGCTTAAAGTGGCTTGAGGTATAAAATTCCGTAGAGAGCCCGATCAGGACTCCGGCAAGTAATCCTGAAATCACCGACCAGTAAACGCCGATGCGCTCGATCCCCAAAGTAGCCTTGATCAGGGGATACGAGATCACTGCCACTAATGCAGCGCTGATAAAAACCCCCCTCCTTAATGCTCCCAGGAGGACCTTCTGATTTGCTTCCTCTTTAGCCCTGACAAAGAACGTACCGATGATCGAAGCGACAACACCGACTGCAGCCATGACCATGGGGACGGTGACACCTGCCAGGCCCAGCCCGGCAGCTACACCCAAAGCAGCTGTGGCGACAATGGAGCCGACGTAGGACTCATAAAGATCTGCGCCCATCCCGGCTACATCACCGACATTATCCCCGACATTATCGGCGATGACCGCGGGATTCCGCGGGTCATCTTCAGGGATACCCGCTTCGACTTTACCGACTAAATCCGCTCCCACATCAGCTGCCTTGGTAAAAATTCCTCCTCCCACGCGCGCAAAGAGCGCCTGAGAGCTTGCGCCCATACCGAAACAAAGCATAGTAGAAGTTATAGCAGTGATCTTATCAAACCCCATGGGTACCGGGTTCGAAGTGTAATACCAGTCAAGAAAATAATACCAGACGCTTAGATCCAAAAGCCCCAGGCCCACCACTACCAGGCCCATTACCGCACCGCTTGAGAAGGCAACGCGCAGGCCCGAATTAAGGCTCTTCATCGCGGCTGCTGCAGTGCGGTCGGAAGATTGTGTGGCAACGGTCATCCCGATAAAACCCGCAAGCCCGGAGAAAAAACCTCCGGTAAGAAAAGCAAAGGGCACGAATATAACAAGATACCCCTTAGAGACCATAAATAAGAGGATCAGGAATACTACGGCAAAGAAGAGCGATACCACCAGGTACTGCCTCCTGATGTAGGCCTTTGCCCCGACCCTTACTGCCTGGGCGATCTCCTTCATCTTATCGGTGCCTTCACTCTGCCTAAGGATAAAAAGAGTAAAATATACCGCAAATGACAGGGCAAGGATCGAGCCTACCGGTGCCATCCATAATAGATTAACGCCATTCATCGAGCATCCTCCTCGCTAACAATTTTTTAATCTCAAAAACCGTGACTATGATAACACAAGCGCAAAAAATCAATCCTTAACTTGCCCATTCTTCCGCTCATCCACAACCTCACCCTCTGTATCTATAGTATTATCGTACCGGGAAGCGGTAGAGACCACTTTACGCGTGATTATATAGCTATTGATCAGGAAAAACAGGATCAACAGCCCCTCTAAGAGGAGCCAATGCGCAGGCCTTAAGAACATCCAGCCAAAGAAAAGATTAAAGAATATCAAGAAGGGCAAAAGACAGCCGGTGCGGCTTAAAAACGTAAAGGACCTCAGATCACTCCGGTTAAGGGTGGCCATCAGTTACAAAATCTTTTTCTTTCAGCTTAAACTGCTTCTTGCTGTCGAATACATCCTTTAAATCATATATATCCCGGAAGTCTTTACGTGAATCCTTCTCGGTCTTACCCATCAGGCCGCATTCGATCATATTAAAGACCATTTCACCGAAATCTGACGTAGTCTTGATCCCCCAGTGGGTCAGGACATTGAGCGCCATCGGCCCGTACAACTCAAGGCCCATATCCCTGATCCCTTTTACCAGCTCTGCGCCGGTAACGTGCCCCTGCCGTTTCAACTTCTTCTGCGTAAAGCCCAGGGCGTGCATGACGAATTCATAGGCATCAGCCTTGTAGCGCTTATCCTTCTCTATGATCTCTTCGACCTTTTTATAAAAATCAGATGCCATCTAAAACTTCTCCCAGTGGATCATTTCATCTAATTTCCTCTTATCCTTAACCTTAAAACTACCCTGCTCCTTAGGATACCCCAGAGAGACCATGCTGACAAGTTTAAATTTGTCCGGAACATTCAGTAACCTTGCGACTTGCGGACAGTAAGGTTTTTTATCCCCTGCGACCCAGCAGGAGCCGATCCCCAGGGCAGTGGCTGCCAGCAATATATTCTCCGTTGCCCCGCAACCATCTTCAAGGTAATATTTGGTTTCGGCGCAGAATATCGCTATCGCTGCCTTTGCCCGGCCGATAAATTTTCCGTTCTCCGCCAGCTCGCCTAACTTTTCCAATACTGCCGTGTCAGTGATGACAATAAACTCCCAGGGCTGGACCCCCCTGGCTGTCGGCGCAAACCTTGCCGCATCCACCAACTTCTCGAGCGCATCTTTAGGTATCGGCTTATCCTGATATTCCCTGATGCTTCTTCTGTTTTTGATACCCTGCATCGCATCCATTTACCGCCCCCTATTTTATCTTCTGCCGGACATCTTCAGGAACAGCCTTTGGCTTCAGGTCTTTATCTACGAAAACGAACACTGTCTTTGCCGTAGAGATGAGCTTACCGGACTGATTTTTTATCTCGTATTCAAACTCTATCTTCGCCCTGCCAAGGCCAGCTATCCGCGTCTCTATTTGTAACAGATCCCCGTAAAAAGCCGGAGCCTTATAATCGATCTCCTGCCTTGCAACAACAAACAGGGTCCCCTGTTTTATGAGCTCTTTTACGAAGATCCCTCTCTCCTCAAGGAGCTCTGTGCGCGCCTCCTCAAGAAACTCAAGGTATTTTGCGTAATAGACTACCCCTCCGCAATCCGTATGGTGGTAGTAGATCCTCTTCTTCATCTTCTTTTAATCCCTGACCTTTCCGTAAATCCGATGACCTGATTCATCATCTTTACCGCCCGGACCGGATACCTGCCTGCTGCCGTTTCTGCTGAAAGCATGAGAAAATCAGAGCCATCGATAATCGCATTAGCGACATCGGTGACCTCGGCCCTGGTCGGCCGGATATTTTCCACCATGCTCTCGAGCATCTGGGTAGCGGTGATCACAAACTTCCTTGCCCTGTTACACTTTCTGATGATCTCTTTCTGGACCACAGGTATTTCATATAAAGGAATTGAAACTCCCATATCTCCGCGCGCGATCATGATGCCGTCGGAGACTCCGATGATCTTATCGATGTTCCTGATCCCCCGGCGGTTCTCGATCTTGGCGATCAACTTGCATCCGGGGAGTCTGCCCTTGATCAATCTCCTGATCTTAAGGATATCGCTTTTGTCTCTTACAAATGACTGCGCAATATAATCGACCTTATGCTTTATCCCGAATTGAATATCGGCTTTGTCTTTATCGGTCAGCCCTTTGAATCTTAGATTAACCCCGGGGATATTGACTCCCTTGTTTTCCTTTACTGTGCCGGGAACAATCACTTCCGCCTTAAGTCCGCTTTTGCTCCTTGACTTTACCTGCAGGGCAATATTGCCGTCGTCGATATATATGTAACTTCCTGCAGGGATGTCCTTGGGGCTTCCTGCGTAGTCAAAAGGTATTATATTTTTTTCACCTAAGATACCCTTGTTTGTCAGAATCGCTATCTGCTTCTTTTTTAACTCGAGAGCCCCTGCCTTTTTGAACCTGCCGATTCTGATCCGGTATCCCTCCAGGTCCTGCAGTATCCTGATGCGCCGCCGGTACTTTTTATTTAACTGCCTGATCAGATCTATGCGCCGGGCGTGCTCCGCATGGCTGCCGTGGGAGAAATTAAGCCTGGCCAGGTCCATTCCCGCCAGCATCATATTCCTTAATACCGTCACACTTTCGCTCGCCGGTCCGATCGTGCAGATTATCCGCGTCTTATACATCTTTGTTAAGAAAAACCCTACCTCTCATTCTCTTTTTTCCTCTCCTCGATAATCTTCTGGGTGATCTCCTTTGGCACCTGTTCATAGCGGCAAAACTCCATCGAGGCATTTGCCCGGCCGCTGCTTAATGAACGGAGGTTCGTGGTATAACCGAACATCTCAGAGAGCGGGGCCTCCGAGGAGATGATCTTCTGCTTGCCCTTTGTCTCCATATTCATCACTTTTCCCCTGCGCGAACAGATGTAGCCGACGATGCTGTTCGCGTATTCGTCAGGCGTCGTGACCTCCAGGGACATGTAGGGCTCAAGCAGGACCGGCTCTGCCTGCATAAAGGCCTGTTTAAAACCAAAGATAGAGGCAAACCTGAAGGCAAGCTCCGAGGAATCCACCTCATGGAAGGAGCCGTCGACAATATCGACCTTGACATCTACCACCGGATAACCGGCGATCACCCCCTTATCCATCGCCTCCTTGATACCTTTTTGTATTGCCGGCATAAACCCCTGAGGTATAGCGCCGCCCTTAATACTGTCTATAAATTCCAAGCCCACACCCTTTTCTGCGGGTGCCAGCTCCATGACTACGTGGCCGTATTGGCCGCGTCCGCCTGATTGCTTGATGTATTTGCCCTCTCCGGAAGCCTCCTTCAGGATCGTCTCGCGGTATGCGACCTTTGGCTGGCCGACATCCGCCTCTACGCCGAACTCCTCCTTTAACCTGTCGACAATGATCTCAAGGTGTAATTCACCCATTCCGGTCAGGATCGTCTCCTCGGTCTCCTCATCAGATGTAACCATAAAGGTAGGATCCTCTTCCGTCAACCGGGCCAGGCCCTTACCAAGCTTATCTTGATCCTTAGGGCTCTTTGGAGAGATACTCAATGAGACTACCGGCTCAGGGAACTCCATTGTCTCAAGCAGTACCGGGCTCTCCGGCCAGCATAGAGTATCGCCGGTAGTAGTATTATTAAGGCCTACCACAGCCACGATATCTCCGGCAAAGGCGCACTGGGTATTCTCCCTCTGGTTGGCGTGCATCTGCACGATCCTGCCCACCCGTTCCTTCTTGCTTTTTGTGGAATTAAAAATGTAGGAACCGCTGTCAATAAAACCGGAGTAGACGCGCACGTAGATAAGTTTTCCCATGTGCGGATCAGCCTGGACCTTGAATGCCAGGGCTGAGAGAGGCTCATTGATATTCTGCTCTCTCTGAATGTTCTTTTCCGGGTCATCCGGGTCAGTTCCTGATACCGGCGGCATGTCCTTTGGCGAAGGCAGGTAAGAGACCACCGCATCGAGAAGTTTCTGTACCCCCTTGTTCTTTAAGGATGAGCCGCACAAGACCGGGACTAATTTGTTGGAGACTGTGCCCTTGCGCAGTGCGCTCTTTATCTGGTCAGCGGTTATGGAATCTTCGGCTTCGAGAAACTTTTTCATCAGGGCATCATCGAATGCGCAGGCCTTCTCCAGAAGGATGTGCCTCTGCTTCTTTGCAGTATCCTGGAATTGCGCCGGGATCTCCTCGGCATGGAACTCCTTCCCCAGCGATTCCTCTTCGTACTTATATGCCTTCATCTCTATCAGGTCGATGGTACCGGAAAATTTATCCTCGCTGGTCATCGGTATGACGACGGGGGCCGGATTACCCTCCAGCTCCTCTTCTATGCCCTTGACCACGGCAAAGTAATCCGCTCCCACACGGTCCATCTTATTTACAAATGCTATCTTAGGGACCCCGTATTTATCAGACTGCCTCCAAACCGTCTCGGACTGCGGCTCCACGCCGCCGACGGCGCAGAAGACCGCCACCGCGCCGTCAAGCACTCGCAGGCTGCGTTCGACCTCTACCGTAAAATCAACGTGCCCCGGGGTATCGATGATATTTATCCTGTGCTCATTCCAAGAACAGGTGGTCGCTGCCGAAGTGATCGTGATCCCCCTCTCCCTCTCCTGTTTCATCCAGTCCATCTGCGCCTTACCGTCATGCACCTCGCCGATCTTATGGGAGCGGCCGGTATAATATAATATTCTCTCTGTCAAGGTAGTCTTACCGGCGTCGATATGGGCCATGATACCGATATTCCTGATACGCTCCAGCTCTATCATGGGAGCTCCGGAAGGCTTCCTCTCCTTCGGCGCTGCGTCTGCTTCCGCAAGGTGAGGTTCTTCAGGAGGAGGTTCTTCAGGAAGAGGTTCTTCAGGAGGAGGTTCTTCAGGAGGAGGTTCTTCAGGGGGAGGTTCTTCAGGGGGAGGTTCCTGCGCAGGCGCTTCTACTTCTTCGGGTGCTTCTATGGGTGCTTCTACGGGGCTCTCTTGAGGCTGCTGCGGCTCAGTTGGCGCTTGCTGCACTGCTGCAGCCCCTGTTTTAAACCTACTCTCCAGTTTCTTTATCCGCTCTTCGGCCGCCTCCAACTCTTTCTCAAGTTCAGTGTACTCCTGATTTAATTTATTAAACTCCTTCTTGGGAACCCACTCGCTCTCATCCTGGCGCCGCTTTAACTGCTTGACATTATCCACCTGCGCCTTCATCTCCTTGGTGAAATGTTCTATTTTATGCTTTGAAAGCTCCAGCTGATCAGTCAAGCCCTTCCTCTCTACCTCCAGCGATTTTATCCTCTCCAGCGCCCCCCTGAGCTCTTTATTCAGGTTGACGTTTTTAGTAAATTCGACCTGCAACTGTTTTTCTTTTTCTACAAACCGGTTCTTAAGTCCGATCTTTTCAGACTTGACCTTACTTACTTCCTCCTCACTCTTACCGACCCAGGCCTGACGACGCTCAAGCTCCCGCTTCAGCTCTGAATCGCTTTTTCTTGCCTCCTTGACTTCACCATGGATCTTTGAGTAATCGCCTTTGGCCTTCTCTAATTCCGCCTCAAGCGAGCCGATCCTAATCTCCAGCTGCGAGATCTTCTCCTGCTCATAGCTCAGATTTCCATCCGCGGAAGTAGTTACCGGCTTTCTCCTTTTCCGGGCCTTTCTGCTTCTCTTATAAGGCACAAAGAGGCCGTATACGGTCAGAGAGATCGCAGCCAGAAACATGATAACCAGTACAACAATCATCTTTTAGCGGTGTGTTGTATTTTGCATGCGTATATTATAATATTTACTTTGAGATTAAGCAACAGAATTCAATTTTTTTCTATTGCGGGGAGTGGATCCCAAGGATCGCATCCTTGAGGCCCTTGAGAAGATCGACAACAGCGGCTTTAAACTTATATTTGGGCTCCTTAAGGGTACCGCTCAACTTTATCGTGCCGAACCTGCCTGCCTGGCCGACTATAGCGGTGGTTATATCCTTAAATGTGCCGACAAGCGGAGCGTTTTCGTCATTGACGTGCACACTAAGGACTCCGTCCAGCGAACCGTCAAAACCTATCCTGCCGGAGCCGCTTAAGTCAGCAAGATTGCTTCGAAAGATGACATCATCGATAAAAACTTCTTTCTCTTTGACTACAAAAGAACAGGAGCCTTCGTTAAATACGACAGAGGAAAAATCGCTGATAAAGAGCAGCTTCCCCAGCCCCATGAAGAGATCCAGCTGCCACAATCTTCCATCAGTGATCAAAAGCTGGCCTCTCCCGCTTAATTTATCAGGATGCCCAAAAAAACCTTGAAGCTTTGTCTTTCCGGCAACAGTACCTGAGATATCCTTTTTCTTTGATTTGGTATCAAGCTTAAGCTTCTCGAGTTTTATCCCCTCCATGCCCACTTCGACCCAGAAGGGGAGCTCTCTTGCAGCAAGGTTCATCCTCCCCCTTATCTGGAATATCCCATCATAAAGCGATAAACTTGCCAGGGGGATCCGGGCCAGTCCTTCGGATTGATCATAATCTAACTCAAAGTTATCCGGATTCAATCCAAAGACGGAAAGCGAATTACTGATAAGCCGTATCCGGATGGCAGCCGACGTTAGGTCATCGACTCTGCCGAGGAGACTGTATTCGACACGCATCTTACCCTTAAGCTTTAACTCCTCAAGGCGCTCTTTGTGCTTCTTTAGGACCTTCTTAAGATCATCGAGATCTACGTCTAAAATCCCTGCAATATCCAGCTTCACTCCGGGGAAACTACTGCGATCGACGTTGCCTACAAGCGAAAACTTCGAATTCAAGAAACTCCCCGAACACTTAGATACCTTGACGAACTTGTCCTTAACGCTGAAATCGGATTGCAATTTAAGTTCGCGGGATCCCAAAGCCAATTTTACCTTAGGATCCTGAAAATCAACCAGTGTTCCGCTGCTTTTATAGGAGACTTGCGCGTATTTGAAATCCAGATCAGACCACTTTAGGCTGTTGCGGGTAAAATCGACCCTGCCGTTGACGCTTTCGATATATGCATCTGCAATGGCAGACTTAAATCTGGCGTTGGTTATGCCTAAAGAACCGCTTAAGGCTAGAGGTTTAGCGGAGAGAAAATCCCTTTCTACCAAAAGAGACAGCTTGCCCTCACCCTCTGCCCCTACCGGCAGGCTCACCTTAAAGTTTTTCTCTAATATCTGTTTTGCGCTGGCGAGGCCGAATGCGGTATCAGCATCGATCCGCAAAATTAGGCCTTTTAACTTCAACCTGGCCTGGACCGGAAGACCGAGGACAACTGCACTTAAGTCGTCTGAAGAGACACCGGTATTATCAAAGGCGAATTTCCCGCTTACAGCGCTGATCTTACCTATTGACTCTAGGCCGGAAATAATAGAGTCGCTGACCCTGGCTGTTCCTGAATAACCCATCTTCCTGCTATCAAGCTGAAATTCCAACCTGGCCCTGGCCTGGGTGTGCAATTCCAGTGAGAATCCTTGCGCGTTAAGATCAAGCTGCGGCGCTTCTAAATCTACGTCAGCTGAAAGCTTCCCGTCTTTAAAGCGGATATCGGCAAGAAGATCCACCGCCCCTTTCGGATCCCAAGCAGCGATTCCCTTGGAATAAGCGAGAAATTCCTTAAAAGAGAATCCTTTAATGCTTAACTTTGCCAGCAGGCCGGCGCCTGCGATATCATACTCTCCGGAAGCGTTTATCTTGATCGGCTCTTCTGCGGGGATCTGGAATTTAAGCCGGAACTTTATGCTGGCAGGGAGCGAAAAATAGAATACTGCCTGTAGTTTATCTAAATCCCTGGTAAATGCCGGAGAAAGCGTATTGTCCTTGAAGACGACTCTTGCATCAGCAACCAGCAGCTTATAGGCCAGGAAGCTGAACTTAGCTTCCTCTTTGGGCGCCGGAATACCGGTAAACAGGTCCGCGAGGTTATAGGTATTATCCTGCCTGCGCTCCAGATGGATCACGGCAGACCTGACCTTGATGGCAGGCGAGATGATCCTCTTTTTAAATATCGGGATGATCAAAAGCTGGCTTGAGAGCTGATCGATACTGACAAGGGGGTCTTCCCCTTCATAAAGAGTGAGGCCATCTAATACCAGCCCCTTGAATAGATCGATCCGGACAGCGTCAAGGCTGACGCTCTTGCCGGTGAAATCCTGGAGTTTTGCGATGATCAGGGATTTGACTCTTGTGGGAAGGATTACCTTATTTACATAGATCAGGGCGCCAGTAACTATCAAGGCGATGATCAGCAGGCCGATGAGGATTCTTTTTCTCATGGACGCTTACTGCAATACTTCGACGAGCAGGTCCAGATAATCGGAGAGCAGCCTGGTGATCAGGAACTTTTTCTTTACCGTTTCCCTGGCTTTATTGCCGAGCTCCTTTGCCAGGTTAGGTTTTTTAAGGATCTCAATCACCCTGTCGGCGCACTTCTTGTAGTCGTCAGGCTCAACGAGGAATCCATTTTCCCCGTCATTTATCTGGGCAGGGATACCTCCCACATTGCCGGCGACTACGGGCTTGCCCTTCCAGAGCGCCTCGGTGGTGGTAAGACTGAAGCCCTCTTTGATCGACTTCTGCAGGATCACGTCGCAGAATCTCTGGACGGCGTTGACCAGAATATCGTTATTCCCCAATACAAATATAACATCTCCGTTTCCGATGAGGTCCTTTGCCTTTTTGCTCACTCTGTTATATATATCCATGCCTTCGGGATCATCAGTGGCCAGGTTATAACAATAGAGCAGACGGCAATCTACTTTTTTCTTTACGATCCGAAATACCTCGAGCACCCCCTCAGGATCCTTCCAGGGGTCCATCCGCGATACCTGGGCGATTATCGGTTTATCGGTCGGGATGCCTGACTTCTTTATATATTTGGCGATATCCTGCTTTGAGAGTTCCCGGTTCTTTAATGAAAGCGGATCGATCGCAGGATGTATTACCCTCTGTTCGACAGGAAGGGACGATTTCTTGAATTTCTCGCTGGAGACGATGATCAGATTATACCTAAGCATGTATTTCTTAAGAAAATCCCATAATTCCTTATTGGGATTTGATAGGTCTATATGGCACCTCCAGATCCATGGCTGGCGCTTTCTGGAGAACCTGATTAAGGGGAGCGGCTGCGGGTCGTGGATGATCACGCAATCTCGGTAATTCAGGTGCGCGTAACCCGCATATTCCTGGTTTACGTTAAGATAAAGATTCTTCTTCATCTCCGTAAGATGGATATCTCCGCCCTGCAGAGCATTATGGAATTTCTTAGTCACCTCAAAGAACGCAGGGTTGCCGTGGATTATCCCCCATTCGGTGTCTATACCCACACCGTTCATAAATGGAACCAGGCGGCTGAGGATCTCGGCCACACCGCCGCCCATAAAGGTGGAATTGACATGGCTGACGTGCATGTTGTAAAGGCCGTGCGCTTTCTTATAGATATCAGCGATTACCTTCTCCCCTACGATATCGGCATAATCCTCAATGCATCGTAACATGAAATACCTCCTATTTTTTTATTATGATACCACACATCCGTAAATACACAAATAATTCTTTGCCCTGCTACTGACTATATGTTAACATAAAGATCATGATTTTAAAAATAAATTTAGCTAGGAATGCGGGTTTCTGCTTCGGGGTAAGGCGGGCGCTGGATATCGCTTTAAAGACGGCTGATAGCAGGCGCCAGGTCTATATGCTGGGTGACATCGTACACAACGAGCATGTAGTCAAGACAATAGAACGAGCCGGCATAAGAAAGATAAATAGACTTTTCCCGGGTAAAGGTAAGACTCTCCTGGTGCGCGCTCACGGGATCTCTACAGATACGATCAGAGAAGCGAAAAGGCTAAAGTTTCGGGTAATCGACGCCACCTGCCCGATGGTCAAAGAAATACATAAGATCGCTAGGGGGATGGAGAAAAATGGCTACAGGATCATCGTGATCGGGGATAAAAGACATGATGAAGTCCTGGGGATCATCGGACAATTAAAGAAAAAAGCGACCGTTATCGATAGTATCAGGCATATCCCACTGGGCCGGATAAGAAGATATGGCAAGGCCTGCGTGGTAGTGCAATCAACGCACAATCTTGATAGGGTCTTGGAGATCATCAAGATCCTCAGGCCGCATATAGGGGATTTAAGGTTTTTCAACACTATCTGTAATCCCACCCGTAAAAGACAGGCAGAGATCAAGAGGATGCCGCTGAAGAACGATTGTATGGTGATCATCGGCTCCAGGACCAGCGCTAACACAAAAAGGCTCTACGAGATCTCAAGATCGCTGAATAGAAAGACCTACTGGATCCAATCCGCCAAAGAGATAAAGAAAGTTTGGTTTAAGGGGGCAAAGAGCGTGGGGGTGGCTTCCGGAGCATCAACGCCTGATTCGATCACAATCGAAGTGATCAGAGATATAAAAAGACTATATGACCTCTAGTGTCGACGGTGGTTTTGTAGTTATATTATAGGTAACGCTTACCACGCCCGGGACCTCAGTGACCATACGCTTAGATAGCTTCTCCAGGGTCTCATATGGCACCCTTACCGGCTTTGCGATCCTTGCGTCAACGCTATCCCAGCAGCGCACCTCGATCTGCAGCCCGAAATCCCTCTTTCCGTCGCGCATCCCAGTGACCCGATCCTGGTGCAGGATCGCCATATACTGAAAAGCCTTTACATCTTTAAGCTCTTCTTCAGTGATCGCTGTGGCAAGCCTCACCGTCTCTATCCTCTCGGGAGTGACCTCTCCGATCACCCTAGTTGCAAGTGCAGGCCCAGGGAAGGGCATCCGGTTAAAGTTAGATTTTGGTAGGCCTAAGCCTTCTGCGACCTTCCTTACCCCGTCTTTACGCAACTGGATCAAGGGCTCGATGATCTTATAGCCAAATGCCTCCTGCGGGTCGATTCCAATCTGCTCAAAGACATTATGCTGCCTTTTAATGCCGGCAACGGTCTCATCCACATCAGTGAGTATCGTCCCCTGCAAAAGGAACTTTGCATTACTCATCCGTACCAGCCTGCCGAATACTTTCTTGTAAAAAGTCTGGGTTACCGCCTCCCGCTTCTCTTCCGGGTCAGTTACGCCCTTAAAGGCATCAAAAAAATCATTTTTCGCATCTACTATCTCTACATTAACGCCTAATTTCTTAAATAAAGATACGATCTGCTGTGGTTCATCCTTCCTCATTATGCCGTTGTCCACAAAATAGGTCTTAAGCCTGGTACCTAATGCTTTATGGCCTAACATGGTGACTGCAGAAGAATCAACGCCGCCTGAGAGGGCATTGATCGCTAAGCCTTCGCCGACTAGCGCAGAGATCTCCTTTGATTTCTCTTCGACAAACTTTTTGGTATCCAGCTCTTTTTCTGTTATCTCCTTGATCGACACTTCCTCCTCCTTTGTCAGTGGGTGAAAGTTACCGGCACTTCTCGGCGAGGTCCTTACCTGCATCCTGGCGGGAATAACATATCAAGACATCCTGGGTCTTGATCAACGTATCTCCGGTAGTACCTCCGATAAACTTCTCCTTACCATTGACCTTACGGTAGATCGCAAGGACTAATACGCCATCCTTCTCCAGCTTCAATTCACTCAATTTTTTGTTACTCATTCCGCAATCATGTCTTACCACGATCCGGGATATGGTGTAGCCTTGACTGAGACCCAGGATCTGTTCATAATCAAAGACGTGCAGCCCGGTCCACTTCTTCAGGGCATTACTGATCACCTTCCTCATCAGCCTGTATATAATAGCAGAACGCGCAAAAAGCAGAAGGATCAGGATCCCGATAGCCAGGGTAGACGCCTTATAAAGCGCATCCTGCCCTGTGCCTCTGACAAAGGTCAAGACCAGGGTGGCGATACAAGTGGTGATCCCGGCACTTCCTAAAAGGATCAGGATGCGGATGATCCGCCTGCGCACCGGATGGGTGACGAGTGTTTCTGCCTCTGTAGTAGTAAAGCCGGCTCCTGAAAACGCTGATAGGGCCTGGAAGGAAGCTATCTCGGGTGAAAGACCGGTAAGCTCAAGAGCGATCGCCCCGATACGCACGACCACGATAGATAAGCCGATGATCGCCAATAAACTGAATAGTGCTATCATATGCGCGTATTATACCACAAAATAAATCCGCTTAATAAATTTTTTCCCTTTGCCTTACGATCTCATAACAAAATACAGCGCAGGCTTGAGCGACATTAAAGGAAAGATCGGCCCCACTCATCGGGATGCGCGCTTTTATATCAAGATGTTTTTCAAGGCCGTGGCGGACCCCTCCCCCCTCAGAGCCGAGTACCAACGCTAATGGGTAAGGAATAGAGATCTTATTTAAGTATTGCGCCTCTTCGCCGATAATCCCCCCGATGACCCAGTACTCCTTCTTCTTCGCCTTGATCAGGCAATTGGCAAGATTCGATACCATGGATACCGGGACAAAATTTTCCCCGCCCGAAGCTACATGCAGAACCGCCTCAGTGACTTCGCAGGCCTCAAACTTCGGGATCACCACCGCAAACCCTCCAAAACAGGCAGCAGTACGGATAATCGCTCCTAAATTCTGGGGATCATTTATCCTATCCAAAAGGATAAGCGCGGCCTGTTTCCCGGGCTGATCCTCAAGCAGACTGTCAAAATCAGCGTATCTGAAGCTATCGACTTGGGCGACTATTCCCTGCAGGTCTTTAGAGGGCTTGATCTTATTCAACTCTCTGAAGCCGAGGCGAGCGCAAGGGATATTTTTCTTCCCGATCAACTCCTCTATATGCGGCGCAGCAAAATTATCCAACAGGAAGACCTTTTTAATACTCTGCGGGTCTGCCTTTAACCGCTCAAAGACTGAGTTCTTTCCGTAGAGCAGCATGGAATTCTTTGTCGAACCCTTCCCCCTACTCAAGGCCTCCTCCAGATCTTACGCTTATATTCATCGAGCATCCTGTAGGTACTAAAGTCTCCGGAGCAAGAGATGCAATTTATCATCATCTCGATCCATTTAGAAGATATATCGACTCCGCCCTTATTATTTGTCTTATAATACAGTTCTACCATGCCGGTTAATGCCTCATAAAGTTTTTCAGCGTCCTCACTGATGCGCAGATTAAGTTCCTTGTCTAATACGCCGTCTTCATTTTTATATCCGAAGAACCTGCCGATATCTCTGTTTGCCGCCTCGGGAACCCAGCCGTCAAGGGTAGTCAACTGCAGAACGCCGTTTAGAATCGCCTTCATCCCGCTGGTTCCGGAGGCCTCAAACGGCGGAAGGGGATTGTTCAGCCAGACATCGACGCTTGAAGTCAGGATTTTAGCAAGCAGGGTCTCGTAATTCTCAAGCATAATAAACTTAAGGCAACCATATTCCTTTGCAAGAGCGTCGACTCTATCCAGCATCTCGTTTATGTAGGTAAACCCGAGGTCATCATTAGGATGCGCCTTGCCGGCGAAGATCACCTGTATCGGGCCTATCCGCTTTGCAATATCGATAAGCCTTTCGGTATCATGAAGTATCATGCTGGGCCTTTTATAGGCTGCGATCCTCCTCGCCCAGCAGATAGTAAAGATATCCTTATCGAGCTTCCAGCTGTGCAGCATATTGCAGAGCTCGGCCTTATTCTCCTGATGTGCCTGCCAGAGGTCAAGGCGGAATTCGCGCTTACCTTTAAGGCGCTGCACTTTATTTAAGGCCATCGGATTTGCCTTTATGTCGCCTAATTCGGAAGCGTATTTATTAAAGAGGTCTTTAAACCTATCAGAGATCCAGGTGTGCGCGTGCACTCCGTTTGTGACGTACTTTATCGCTTTTCTGTGGTCCGGGAACTGCAGATGCATCACCTTCTGGTGCCCCTTTGAGACAGCATTTATTACGCAAGAGACGTTCATAGATAGAAGGGTAAGGTTGATCAGGCCGTCTTTATCCGTACCGTATTCCTGCACCAGCTTAAAATCCTCCTCCTTTATCACGTTGCTCAGATCCCCGGGAGAGAAGCGGTCGTGTCCGGCCTGCACCGGCGTATGGCAGGTATAGAAGAAATGTTTCTTGAGCTTCTCCAGATCGCTTGCGGGAAGCCCCCTGGCCTTTTCTACAAAAGTGAATATCGCATGCCCTTCGTTTAAATGCATCGCATCGATGCTGTAATCTAAACCTTTTAACGCCGCGACTCCCCCCATCCCGAGGATCACCCTCTGCATGATCCTGATCCAGGCATTATCGCTTCTGTAAAGCTGATCGGTAAGCTGCCGGTTCTTTTTATTGTTCTCTTCGATATTCGAATCAAGCAGCACCAGCGGTACGGCGTAATCACGTTTATAACTATATATGTAATACTTCCATAGGCGCAGGTATATCTCCTCGCTCTTCAATGAGATCTTGACCCTGTTCTTTAATGGTATCAGGCCGGGATATGAGTAAAGATCCCAATGTATCTTCTCCGGAAGCTGGCCGTATTTAAACCAGAACTTCTGCCTGAAATAACCCGTATTCCAGAGCATGCCCACGCCTACAGCCGGCAGTTTATAGTCGGCCATGGTCTTGACTGTATCGCCCGCTAAAACCCCCAATCCGCCGCTGTATATGGGCAGGTCGATCAGGTTCTTCAGGTCCAGGGTATAGGAATAATCCGCCTGACGGAAATTTGAAAAGACCTTGTGCTTATGCATTTTATTATTCGGCTCGACCGGACGCTTAGCCGTGAATTTTGAGTAAAAATTAGAGCCCAGGCCGTACTCCATAGAGAAGTAAGCGATGCATTTTTCATCTTTAGCGCGCAGGCGCTTTTCAGCGTTGATGATCGCTTCCATCGGCATGCCGAAGAATCTCCCTCCTGCGATATCCTGGCTGTAGATATCTTCAAATCTCTCTACATCCACCAGGGAGAGAAATTCGGATAAC
This sequence comes from Candidatus Omnitrophota bacterium, assembly GCA_042577285.1. Classification (GTDB taxonomy): domain Bacteria; phylum Omnitrophota; class Gorgyraeia; order Gygaellales; family Profunditerraquicolaceae; genus JBHPDM01. The sequence continues at coordinate 37,591 of JBHPDM010000003.1, read as the reverse complement.
ATTTTATCTTTCTTCGTCAGATCAGCGACTGCCATTTTTGTATTGGATTATTTTAGAGGAAACCTCTTGCTATTTACCGATATGTATTATAAGGCTGAATATAGCGGTTATCAAGAAAATTCGGGATTAGGAAGGTCATTTTCTCGCGTAATTTGTCCGTTTTTTGCGGTATTTTTGCGGGCGCCCATTACTCTTTCTCCAAGGCTTGGCATCTTTCGATGGTTTCTTCCAAGGCTTGATACTCCCATCGGATTTACGCCAAGGCTTAGGCTCACCCCCGGATTTCTTCCGGGGACCGGAATCTCTTGCAGCTTTTTTCCAAGGACTGGATCCTCCCGCGGTTTTTTTCCAAGGCCTTGATTCGTCATCGGCCTTCCTCCAGGGCTTAAACTTCCCCTGACTCTTCTGCCAAGGCTTAGGCGGCCCTCGTTTTTTCCGCCAACGCATAGGATTCTCTTTGCTTTTCCGCTTAAGGCCAGTCTTTTCTACGATGCCGGCTGCAGCACGCCGCATCATAAAGCTACGCGAGCGTCTGCCATCCTTATATCCTCCTGTTTTATGATCCTTCTCTTCACGGAGATAGTGCTGGCCTTCTATATTAATCTCTGGCCGCATCTTCCTTCTTTTTCCACCCTCCGGGCCTGCTTTAGGCTTAGTGCGCGCCGCCTGAACATCAAGAGGCCGGCCCATAAACTCCTTTCCGGACAGAGCGGCTATCGCAGCGAGCGCCTGCTGTTGGTCAGGCATCTGGACAAAACCAAACCCTCTTGACTTAGGCACCTTTTTTTCCTTCCGCGTCACGATCATTGCGGAAGCGACATTCCCGAAACCCTCAAAGAGCTTATTTAGATCGCTCTCATTGGCGTCAAACGACAAATTACCCACAAAAATATTCATCTTAATCTACCGGTTTTTCTTTCTTTTTCTTTTTGATTTAACCACCGCACATAATAAATCTGCAAACGGGGATAATCTTCCGTTTTCGTACGGGAATTCCCTACAGTGGGCCGGTTTTAAATTATAATCGACTTTGTGAATAGCGCACAGCCCTTCCGGAGTAAGGAAAGAACAGCGATCATCTTCCGGGCTGGTTGCGACTTTATATCCGGAAGGAAAGCTTTTATCCTCCTCAAGATGACAGAAATCTCCTTTTAATCCCAGGGATAATATTTTCTTGGCTTCTTCCAGATCTACCCATACCCCAAAATCACAACAAGATTTTTGCTGTCTGCATTTCGAGCAATTAATCGTCTTCATTCTGCCCCCTTACTTCCCCTTTTTATTCAGAATTTCTTTACATTTTGAACACACTATTAATCTTTTTCTTTTTTCATTTATAAGCGTAAATATTGCTACCAAATAATTATGTGATAACTTCTCTTGGCACCTCATGCAACTATTCATTTTAATCCCTCCTTTTTTACCCGCTATAAGCTCACAGCAGCTGACTGATTTTCCGGCACCTTAGGCCCTGCGCTTATGAAATGATAAACAAAAACCGCAAGGCCGAATATCGTACCCTTGCGGTTTAGGCTTCTACGCTAAAACTGTATTTATTTTACCGCCCTGCTGCAGTTAACGGCCTTCGTTCTTGCGCTTTGAATAACAATCCTTGCAGTATATCGGACGATCATTTCTGGGTTTAAACGGGACTTCGCACTCCTTCTTACACTCCGAACAAACTGCCTTGTGCATCTCCCGTGGCCCGCCGAATCCGCCACCACCACCCTCGTATCCCATTTTTCCTCCTTGCACAGTAAGTGCACACCGGCCAATCCGATGTGCCGCGTGTTTCTACTAAAGCCTTGATCCTACGTTATGATTATATGGCCTTTAAAAAAAATTGCAAGTATTTCTTTATTCTATGGCAGGCAGGTCACCGGGGACCTTCCCAGACTCAAGCGCGGCCTTCATCGCTTTTCTCTCCAGCTTTCTTCGAATCTTCTCCTCTGCCTTCTTTTTCCTGGCTAATTCTTTCTGACGCTTATTATATGAATAATTTTCCCTTGCCAACATATCCTCCTTTTATTTTAGTCAATCCTTAATGGCGACGCACCGGGAAACCTCTCGCTATTTACAGATATGTATTATAGGGCTGAATCTAGCGGTTATCAAGAAAATTCGGACTTTAGAGAGGTTCTTCCGCGCCGAAAGATGGTTCCCTCTCTTAAATTCCGTCATACGTTTCTGATAAAAGTGCGTTTCAGGGAATCTTTGAGCCTGCCTGTTTGTTTTTCCCTGGCAACGACGCCTGCAATGATACGAGGCAAACCAAGAAATAGAGGCAGTATTTCGCTAAAAGTTATGAACTTTGTTACAAAAATATTCTTCCAGAGTATTTTCAGATACCGGGAAGGGGTATAAAAAGAAAATCTGATTTTTCTGCCGATTTTTTTTAGGGCGGCATGGCTATACATATCGGAATACAGCTCTCCTCTTGCGGTAACATGATAACCCGGCGTTTTTTGCGCGAGCTCTTTTAAAGGCGAAAACTTTTCAATCCTCAGTTTATTGCAGGCAATAACATCAACCCCGATCTCCTTGGCAAATTTCGGGATATAGAGCATCTCTTTTTCAGTTTCTCCGATATTCCCATAAATAAAGTAACCGCTGTAAAAAATAGGGTATTTGCGCAGGACTGCAAAATACTTTCTTATCGCTTCTTGATTAAAGCCTTTATTAAGCTGCGCCAGTATCCGGTCGTGGGGAGATTCTATCCCGAGCAAGAGGGCCTTGAACCCAGCTTTGACCATTTTCTCCAAGAGCCTCGGATGCCTGGCAATTTCAATACGTGCCTGGGCAATGAAACGCTTTCTAATTTTGCGCTCGATGATCAAATCGCAGATCTCCTCTGCCCTTTGCGGATCGACACAGAAGTTATCATCACTAAAAAGTACCACCTCTGCTTCCAGGCCCTGGATCTCATCGACTACGGAGCCTACGCTGCGCGCGGAATATTTTCTTTTCTGGCCCAGGGGATTCAGGCTGAATGTGCAGAATTTACAGTCAAAGGGGCAGCCGCGCGCGCTTAATACTGAATCAAAGGTCAAATTCCCTACGCGTATACCGTTTACCGACATAATATATTTGTTGCGCCTGAGGCTGCGGTCAGGCACCGCAAGGCTATCGACATCAGGAAGAGGGCGGTTTAGGTTGTGCACTACCCGGCCGCCTTGCCGGTAAGAAATACCAAGGATCTCCTGAAGCGCCCTGCCTCTTAATATCTCCTGTATTGTTTCTTCCCCTTCGCCCCTGACTATAATATCTATGCTAGGGCATGTTTTAAAAAGTTCTTCTACTTTTTCAGTGGCTGTATAACCGCCTACGACCAAAGGTATCTTATCCGGCATGCGGTTAAGCAGTTGACAGATCTCTTCAAGGTGCCGGTCCCAGCCGATACCGACACAGATAATATCAATCGAGCTGGATATAAACTCCAGGAGTTTATCTATATCGGTAAAATCCTTATCATAGCGTAAATCTAAGAGCGTGATTGTATCAACGAAGTCTTTGGCGCTCGTAGCCACATACTCAAGGCCGGTAGGCGGGAAAAGCAACATCGTGTTTGTAGCGCTTCGCTCGATATAGGGATTGAGGAATAAGGCGTGTTTATATTTAATGCTGGCCTCGCTTGCTATTAGTCAGAAAAAAGGTTTTTTTGGATTTTTCTACCAAGGGGCTGCTATTTGAATACCGGTAGTGTTAATCCGGAGTAAATCGAGACAAAATTTGGGGTGGCTGACGGGGATCGAACCCGCAACCTTTAGAGCCACAGTCTAATGCTCTAACCAATTGAGCTACAGCCACCAAGAACCAATTTACTGCTACTCTTCTTTAGTAAAAGCGATCTCTACCGAGTCCTTTAATTCCTTGCCCAGGGCGTAGGTCCCGTCTACAGCCGCCCGGGATAGTTCAAGCGCCCCCTCTGCCAACCCCTCCAGGAACCTCACGGGGAAGGCGAAGACATTCTCCACCTTAAATTCAGACCTCTTCTTTGCTTTTGCCAGAGCGACTTTTTCATCAAATGCTTCCTTGATATCGCCTGCGCTAAACTGCGGACTGTTCATCTTGGTCCTGATCGTAAAATTAAAGACTACCCCTCCCTGATTAAGGATCCGGAATACATCCAGCACCGCGTCAGCGATCTTTTCTTCTTTTCCCGGCTCTTCATCGACGAGTCGCTGCCGGCGTACGATATCTGTCAGCTCAACGCGGCATTTGGCAGTCAGATCATTATCCACCGCTTCGATATCGCTGGTAAATTGAAGCTTCGCACTCTCGATGCGCGCCTTATCCAAATCCACCCATTGCGAATAGTAAGGATAGAGATAGACCCCGTCGATATCTTCGAATTTTAAGGCTGCCTGCATATCTTTCTTAAAGATATTAAACCAACCCTCGGCTGTAATTTTCCCCTTATATCCATCCCTCTGCCAGGGCACGCGCCCCTGCAACTTGAAATTAGTACGCATAGAGCGGGGCAAAAGGCCGAGATTATCAAGGCGAAAATCTATCTCCTCCACGATCAACTTGATCCCCTTTTCCCCTGTCGAATGATCGATGAATATCACTTTGCCGTTCTCGATCCTCGCGCGCTTCAAGAATAGGCGTAAGCGTGATTTTTCTTTGCCTGCGCCGGTTGCCACTGACGAAACAGCAGCAGATGATTGCGCTCTCCCGGCCATTGCCCTCTCATAAACAACTTCCGGGTTCTTAACCGTAATGGAATTAAAAACTATATTGCCTGTCAAAAACCCTATTGCGCTTGGTGAAATTGATATCGAATCTGCCCTGGCCAGATCTTTAATATCTAATTTCTCCAGGTAGATATTAAAGGGCGGCCTGAGGACAAAATGCCCGATACTTACATCTTTCTTTGTCAACTCCTTAAGCCGGCTGATCAGGATCGTCTTGCCAAGAAAGAGTATTGACAAATATAAAGCTCCGTAAAGAGCCGCGACGATGATACAGGCCGTAATCAGGTATTTTTTAAATTCTTTCATAATAATCTGGTGTCCCTGGCGTGAGTCGAACACGCGACCCTCTGCTTAGAAGGCAGATGCTCTATCCAACTGAGCTACAGGGACATCTTAAATCCAAGTCGGGAAGGGCGGATTTGAACCGCCGGCCTCTTGCTCCCAAAGCAAGCGCTCTAGCCAAGCTGAGCCACTTCCCGAAATTCACCTATCAATTAATTATACAACCGCTTTACGAATGCTCAATATATTTTTGGATCATCCCTTTTGCTTTCTTTAAGGCGCGGTAACGGTGGCTCATCCCGTGCTTTATCCGCTCGCTAAGCTGCCCGAATGTCTTCTTATATTTCGGTATGACAAATAAGGGGTCATAGCCGAATCCGTGCGTACCCTTCGATTCAAAACCGATTATGCCGCTGCACCTGCCCTCCACCACCCCCAAAAGGCCATGCCTGTCTGCCAAAGCCACGGCAGAGATATAATGCGCACTCCTCTTCCTTAAAGGAACTCCCTCCAAAAGACGCAGGAGTTTCAGGTTGTTATTGCGGTCACTCTTATCTTTACCTGCGAACCTTGAAGAGTAGATCCCCGGCTTGCCCTTTAACAGGTCAACGCAGAGCCCGGAATCCTCCCCCATGGTGAATTTTTTTGTAAAACGCGCTGCCTTCACCGCTTTCTTTACGGCGTTCTCCTTAAAAGTCCTGCCATTCTCGACGATACGTAAGGGATGCCGGTAATCGGCAAACGAGGTTATCCTGCAATCAACGCCCTTTAAGATCTCCCTGACCTCTTTCAACTTCTTCCTGTTTTTAGTCGCAACAAACAATTCCTTCTTCATGAAATACTTTTGCTGGCTTTCTTCTGGATATCGATCAGCTCCCTGATCCCCCGTGCGGCCAGACTCAACAGTTTATTCATCTGCTCCTCATTGAAGGGCTTTCTTTCGGCAGTCCCCTGTATCTCTATAAACTCCCCGCTGCCGGTCATGACGATATTCATATCTACGTCTGCCTGGGAATCCTCTTCATAAGCTAAATCCAGAAGCATCTCATCCTTAACTATCCCTACGCTGGTAGCCGCCACATAATCATTAAGCGGGATCTTATCGATCGCACCGTCATTCTTCAATTTAGCCAGGGCATCGGCCAGGGCGATAAAGCTTCCCGTAATCGATGCGGTGCGCGTTCCGCCGTCAGCCTGGATCACATCGCAATCGATAAATATTGTGCGCTCCCCGAGCTTGCGCATCTGGCATACTGCCCGTAGAGAACGGCCCAGCAGGCGCTGGATCTCATAGGTACGTCCGGAATCCTTTTTGCGCCGGATCCGTTTCTGGCATGATCGCGGCAGCATTCCGTACTCTGCGGTCACCCAACCGCTGCCGCTACCCTCTAGAAACGGCGGCACGGATTCTTCAACCGAAGCTGTACAGATCACCCGCGTATTTCCTAATTCTATCAGGCAGGAGCCCTCTGCATACTTCATGAAATCACGCGTGATCTTGACACTTCTTATCTTATCGGGAGCGCGCCCGTCGCTTCTTTGCATATATACTCCTTCCCTCTGCGTCAATACCGACGATCAGAGGCAGATCTTTGACCCTTAATCTATGGATCGCTTCCGGCCCCAGCCCCCTGTAGGCTACCGGCTTTGCCTTCTTTATGTATCCGGCTAAAAGCGCTCCGCAGCCGGCATAGGTAAGAAAATATACCGCCTTATATTTCTTTATTGCCCGGGCCACTTCCCGGCAACGCCTGCCTTTTCCGATCATGCCTTTTAAGCCGGCCTTAAGCAACGCAGGGGTAAAATCATCCATACGTGATGCTGTGGTCGGCCCGCAAGCGCCGATGACTTTTCCGCGAGGCCTTGCTGTCGGGCCGCAGTAATAGATCACCTGACCCCTTAGATTAACGGGAAGCTTTCTGCCCTTTTTGAGCGCCTCGGTTAATCTTTGGTGGGCCTGGTCGCGGGCAGTATAGATCAATCCGCTTAAACAAACTATCTCTCCTGCCTTTAGTTTACTTAGATCCTGCCCTAAAGGCGCAACTATTCTCTTCATCGCTTTAAATGACCCTCGATGCGCTTCTTAAGGCGTGGCAGCTAATATTGACCGCTACCGGAAGACCCGCGATGTGCGTAGGATGAGTTTCAATATTTACACCCAAACAAGTATTCCTGCCGCCTAACCCCATAGGTCCGATGCGCAGCTTATTTATCTGGCGCAGTAATTCCTCTCCCAATTTAGAAACTTTATTTGTAGATTTATAGCGGCGACCCTTCACTTTATGCAAAAGCGCTTTTTTCGCAAGGAAACACGCGTAGTCCGCTGTTCCTCCGATCCCTACGCCGATGACATAAGGAGGACAGGCGTCTGAGCCGGCGGATCTCACTGCCTCAACGATGAATTTCTTTATCTCCGTCGAAGAAGCCGTGGGATTAAACATCTTTAGCCTCGCTTTATTCTCGCAACCGAACCCTTGAGGTAAAAAAGTAATCTTTAACTTATTTCCCTTGACTAGATCCGTATGGATCACTGCCGGCGAATACCCCGATCTTGACCTGGCCAGCGGATCCTTAACCACTGAACTCCTGAAGTATCCCTTTTTGTATCCTGACTCCACTCCTTTATTTACAGCTGACTTCAAATCTCCTAAGATCCTCAATCCTTGGCCGACTTCCAGAAAAACACATGGCAGGCCGGTATCCTGACAAATAGCTAATCTTTCGTTTTTAGCGATCCGGGCATTCTTAATGATCATCCGCAACACTGTCTTTGCCCGCTTATTCCTCTCGCAGGTATAAGCGACTTTCAACGCCGTAAGGAGATCTCTCCGCAAAAGCGTATTCGCTTGAATAGACAACTCTTTTACAGCGTCCACGATCTTTTTAGCCGGTATTGTCCTCATCTTTTATTTATACTCCCTTGTGACTGTGGTCTTTATGCCTCCGCGGGGATTAAAAACTGCCGTAATCTTCATCCGGCGCGGCTTACAGGCCCTGACGAGATCCTCCAGAATCCGGTTTACTGCGTGTTCATGGAATATCCCTAAGTTGCGGTAGAAGATAGTATACAATTTAAAAGACTTAAGCTCCAGGCAAAACTTATCCGGAGAATACTCGATCCTGATCGTCGCAAAATCAGGTAAGCCGGTCTTGGGGCAAATACAGGTAAACTCCGGGACCTCCAGGTCGATATAATACTCTTTATCCGGATATTGATTCTTCCAGACTTCGATCTTAGGCGTCTTTAAATTACGGATCCCCTTCTGCAGCCCTTCATATCTAGACATTGTCCTTGCCCCTTATCTGATCCCCAGCATCTTATGCGCCTGCGGGATGATAAAACTGATTATATCGCGCTTCATCGCTATATCCTTAAATCCCTGCAGCTTTTCCTGCAGGTGATTATGGTCTTCATAAGCGTTAGGCTGCAGGACTAACATCGTCTCTCTATCGGTATCACTGATCAGGGCCAAGGCCCTCTCTAAATCATCTTCACGGGTGGAATTACATATCACTGCCTTCAAAAATACATCTTTTTTGCTTGCGAGCTTCAAAAACCTGCGGTGTTCTTCCCAGAAATCATTTAGCCCCGTAGAGCTGGGCAACTTCAGGTCCATTACCACAATATCTAACAGGTCTATGACCTCCCCTAGCGCCTCCGGAAGGGTACCGTTTGTCTCCAGGTAAATCTTTACCGGCCTCTGCTTGATAATCTCTAAAGCCGATCTTAGGAAATCCTTCTGCATCAGCGGCTCTCCGCCGGTAAAAGATATGGAGTGGCAGCCGCTACGGTAAAGCCCGGTTAATTCTTTCGCTAACTCCTCGGGTTCATATTCCTTGAAAGACTTTAGCTTCGTGTCGCAGAACTTACACTTTAAGTTGCAGCCAAAAAAGCGCACAAAGAGCTGCCTTGCGCCAAGGTAAAGCCCCTCCCCCTGGATACTGTAAAAGATCTCGGCGATTTTTCCCTTCATATCCTATTTTAATAGAGGATCCTTAAATCCGGCCCCTCTAAACCCCTTGTCTCTGTAATAACAGCTATCACACTCTCCGCACGGCTTCTTACCGCCCTGGTAGCAGGACCAGGTCAAGTGAAAAGGAACTTTAAGGCGCTTGCCTTTCCTGATTATCCCGGCCTTGGTGCTCTTTATTAACGGCGTACAGATCCTGATCCCCTGACCTTCTGCGCCGCTCTTTGTACCGCTGCGGATCATGCTGGAATAGGCGCGGAAGAACTCCGGCCGGCAGTCAGGATACCCGGAGTAATCAAGAGAATGTGCGCCGATGAATACCGCCCGGGCAGCGATCGTCTCTGCCAGGGATAACGCAAAGCTTAAGAATATGATGTTGCGCGCCGGCACATAAGTCGAGGGGATCCCGCTCCCCCCCCTTGACTTGCGCGCTATGGAAATCTTACAGTCTAAAAGAGCAGAGCCCTTCCAGGGCAGTTTGATCCTGATCAACTTCCAGGGACAGCGAGCCTTCTCTGCTATACTCTTTGCCGCGTTGATCTCTCTTCTGTGGCGCTGGCCATAATCAAATATCAGGCAGGTCGGCTTGAACCTGCGTTGCTTCGCTAAAAAAAGAGTAACCGCTGAATCCAGACCCCCGGATAATAAAACTACTGCCTTCTTCATCGAGCATATGTAGCGCGGCTGTTCCGGCTCTCCCAAACTGTCACAGAAGAGATACCCGCTAGATCAGCCAAAAGATTATCAAAGATGTACTTAGCGATGTTCTCCGAAGTAGGATTGACTTTCTTAAAATACTGGATCTTATTCAGGTGCTTATGGTCTAATTTTTCAAGGACTTTATTCAGGCAGGTTTTAAGCTCCGTAAAATCCATGACCATCCCGCAGGGATCAAGCTTTTCTTTGCAGACCTTGACCTCCACCTTCCAGTTGTGCCCGTGCAGCTCCTCGCATTTTCCTCTATATTCCCGCAGGTTGTGCGCAGAGCTGAAATCCCCCTCTACCCTTACGCTATACATTATTCACCCTTCTTACTCCGTTTACCTTCCGGCCCAGGAATCTCTCCGCCCACTTAGAGAACCCCTCTGAATTATCGCTGACATAAAAACTGCGGCGGCCGGCCCTGCGGCCTTTATTTAACAGATTCTCTGAATCCAAAATCTTTTTCACCTCGACCGCTACCTGTTTGGCTGAATCGATCAGGATAACCTGCTTTCCCAAAACCTCTTTGATCACCGGCTTAAGCAGAGGGTAATGAGTACAGCCCAGGATCACCGTATCCACGCGCGCCTTCCTAAGGGGTCTAAGATAAATCCTGGCGATCTCCTCTACGATTCTTCCCTTCAACCACCCCTCCTCGGCAAGAGGGACAAACAAGGGACAGGTCCGGGATATGACTTTGATCTTACGGTCAAGCTGCAATATTCCTTTTTCATAGGCGCCGCTTCCGACGGTCGTATAGGTGCCGATCACGCCGATCGATTTATTCTTGGTGGCATAGACCGCCTCCCGTACGCCGGGGTCGATCACGCCAACGATCGGAACACGGAAATGCTTCCTGATCGCCGGAAGCGCGACGCTTGAAGCGGTGTTACAGGCTACGCAGACCAGCTTGACTTCATGCTTAAGCAAGAAAAGGATATTCTCAGTCGAAAAACGGATCACCGTCTCCCTGGATTTTATCCCGTAAGGGACGCGGGCGGTGTCTCCGAAATAAACTATGTCTTCGTGCGGGAGTTGACGGATCAGTTCTTTGACTACCGTCAAGCCCCCCACTCCGGAATCAAATACTCCTATAGGCCTCATCAAATACCCTTTTGAATCAAAGTAAATTCTCTGTCATAATTCTTTAAGGAACCGGCGATCGCCTCAGCTATCTGCTGCCGGTGGTAGCTATTCCCAAGCATACGCTCTTCGGAATAGTTTGATAAAAAACCTACCTCCAGTAATACCGCCGGCATGTGTACCCCCTTTAAGACATGAAAATTAGCGTCTTTTATTCCGATCACCCTCATCCCCAGATCACGGTTGACGCTGCCGGAGACGAACCGCGCCAGCTCTATAGACTCTCTGCGTGCCTGCGTATAGATCATATCCCAGAGGGTCGCCCTAAGGCTCAAGGAATCTGCGGCGATAGTGCCGATCTGCGGATCCAAATCCGCCTTCCGGGCGCTAGAGACCGCCCGCTGGCTGTCCCCTACGCGCAAAGATACATAATAAACCTCAAACCCCCTGAGGCTGCGCACGCGGTTTGCATTGGCGTGGATACTCAAAAAGAAATCCGCCCCTGAATCATTAGCGATAGCGACGCGGCGGGGGAGCGAAACAAATGTATCCGCTGAACGCGTCATCAACACCTCGATACCTTCGGCCTCCAATAAGCTCTTTAATTTCCTGGCGATATCCAGGTTGACATCCTTCTCCCTTAAGCCCTTTCTTCCTATTGCACCCGGATCTCTTCCTCCATGGCCGGGATCGATAACTACCTTGCTGATCCTTGACCAGGCAGGGCAGGTTTTACTCTTGCCCCTGGACTTAAAAAGAGTATCCAGAACACCCTCTTTAAACCTGCGCGGAATGACCAACTCACCCCTATGCAAACGCACCGGATGCCTAAGGCGCTTGGCCTTGCCGTTTACTAAGGCCAACTTTCCCCCGACGGTAAGGTTTATCCTCTGTGCGCCCTTGGTCAAAGAGATCCGCCTGGTAAAGGTATCATAATCCCAATCGATACCCCTGGCCTTACAAAGCTCGCTTAAGGAAAAGTATGAGTTTCCCTCGATCCTGTAAGTGGGGATCGCTTCCCTGACCGGGACTGTGGCGCATCCGTAAAATAATAAAACGATCAGAAGGAGGACGATTGATTTGATTTTCATTTTTCCTTGTCGGAAATGGTAAAAACGGTGGTGGCGCCACACTCGCTGCTCGGCTTGTCGCCTCGCTACGCTCGTTTTGGCATCCACCAAATTTTTCCTTGTCGGAAATGGTAAAAACGGTGGTGGCGCCACACTCGCTGCTCGGCTTGTCGCCTCGCTACGCTCGTTTTGGCATCCACCAAATTTTTCCTTGTCGGAAAAATTTGGTGGAGGTGGCCGGAGTTGAACCGGCGTCCCTGGATAATAGAATAAAAGCCGCTACATGCTTAGCCCTGCATATTAAAGTTGACTTTGCAACTCCTACAGGGCAGGATTTGCAAAGCGCAGCCTTTTAAAATTTCGCTTCGGCCCCAAAGGCTAATTTACCGAAGCTATCCTACTGTAGTCTCTATTTCAACCCGTAGGCAGGATGGATAGAGGCTTCAACCCTACTGGGGGCTGAAGACTGGAACGCCCGCGAAAGGCGCAGCAACCATTACTGGCTGCTGTGCAAAAACGCGGTTTAACGATGTTCTGTTTGCGTTTATATTGTGCAAGGATTGTTAACGCGGCCAACCCTGCGTCCGCGGCATGCTACTCTTACCCTGATTACTCAGGTCGAACCCTTTCACCCCCTCATTTTTTTTAGTCGTTCACTTCTCGAAAAAATGATCCCGAGCGTCTATTATTTACTGTCGGAGGCGAGGGATCATTTCTTCCTTTTTCGATTCTTTACTGCTCTGCGTAAATACCGGTCCTGTTCCCGGCGTTTTACATCCCTGCGCTTATCATAAAGCTGCTTACCCTTGCAAAGCCCTAATTCCAACTTAGCCAGCCCCCGCTCAGTAAAATATACCTTTAAGGGGATCAGCGTAAATCCCCGTTGAGCGGTTTGAGCGTCCAGCTTATTTATCTGACGCTTATGCAAGAGAAGCTTGCGCGGCCGGATAGGGTCAACGTTTAAGTAACTGGCTTGTTCGTAAGGGCTTATGTGCGTATTATATAATATGACTTCTTTATTATCAATACGCGCGAAACCATCCTCCAGGTTCACCCTGGCCTCCCTTAAAGACTTGACTTCGCTCCCCTTTAACTCTATGCCGCATTCAACGCTCTCTAAAACATGGTAATCCCTGCGCGCCTTGCGGTTATTAGCGACTATCTTAGTCATTTTACCATAACCAGCATAAAATATAAACTCAAAAATACAGGGATCGTAATGATACTGACGATGTGTCCGAAGAAGATACCCTGACTGATCAACTTATCCTTCTCCCGGTAGTGACTTGTGATCAGAGAAAGGGAGGTTGCCGGAGGTACTGCCAACTCTATAAGTATCAAAAGCCCGATCAATTCAGGCAGATTAAAGCGTATGATCAGACCCAGGCCCAATGCAGGCAGAGCGATCAATTTCAAGAGTACCATAAAGGCCATCGCCCTCTTATTAATACTCCCTAAGTGTACCCTGGCCAGATTCCCCCCGACCACAAAGAGTGCCAGGGGAAGCGTACAGTCACCGACCATGCTCAAGGGCCGGTAGAGGGCCTGCGGAAAGAATCTATCCGCCCCGGCGAAAACAAAGAGCAGGCCTAAAATCGTCGCGATCACCGGCGGGCTGAAGAACCTCGCCAATCCCAGACGCCCGGACCTTGACGGGGCAAGCAGATATACGCCCAAAGACCATACCGAAGCATTAAAGCCTAAGAGAAACAAAAAGAGATAAATAAACATAGTATCTGCCTGACTACCGCTTAAGAGCGCCGCTACCAGCGCCAGAGGCAGATAACCAGAATTTTGAAAAGCGATCAAGCTCGTAAACTGACCCCTATCCTTAGGGTTACTTGCAAACCTACCAAATAATGAACCCAGCAAAAGCCCTGAGCCAGTGATCAGAATACTGATCAAGGGAAAGATCCACCAATCCGGGTACTGACTGAAGCTGAACTTCCTGGCCAGCTGGCAGAAGATCATAAGCGGCAGGGTGACCTCGATCACCAGCCGGCTCAAGGTATCAAGGCAGGCCGTGCCTAATCTTCCCTTTTTGACCAGAAAATAGCCGATCGCCCCAAGCACAAATATCTGGGCGACCGCAGTTATGGTTATCTGTAATGACTGCATAAACATACGCATCTCCTTAAGGGGCTATATTATATAATGGGATTGACAGAATTACAAGGGTAGGTTATACTTGATACCATCTTGCCGAGATGGTGGAATGGCAGACACGCTAGCTTCAGGAGCTAGTGAGGGCAACCTCATGGGGGTTCAACTCCCCCTCTCGGCACCATCCCTTCCCTTCTTCTCCTTCACAAAAAGAAGCGGAAAGATTATATCGCTTACGCAGCATGGGACCCAGACTGCTATAAACAAAAACACGAATACCCCCAGATAGGCAGCCCAGCCGAAATCTCCTCCCCGGGCCATAATAATATGAAAAAGGGATGCCCAGGTACTCAGGAGGACATGTCCGTAATGCGGAAATTTAGTCCCAGGCCGCCGATAGGCTATGGCCACGCCGATCACTGCCAACGGATTGATCAACCACCACTTTTCAATAAAACCGATATGGACATGCCGGTGAGGCAGATCCAGCAGGACCTCCCCGATATAGGGGATCAGAGAATCGCTTAAAGTAGCTATCCCGATCGAGCCGACATAGCCGATCACAAGCAGCGTGAAGAGATTGCATTTGCCCTTGATCATCCCGCACTTATGCAACCCGTACATCGAGGCAGTGACCAGGGCGCTTAACAAAACGTGTGCCGGGTGCAGGACGTAGAAAATATTATAAGATAAGGATGCCGGTATATTACGGAAGAAGATCATGATCGCGATCCCTGAAATTGCGCCCAGCGCAGTAAAGGGTGCGTGATGTTTTAGTTCCTCGACGATAAGTTTACGCATTCTACTTATCTTCTCCTAACCTTGTTTTAGCCGGCTCCAAAATTCCCTCCAGGGAAAATTCTTACCCGGGCATTCTGTCCTCGCCCCGGTAACCTTGCCATGGCCGATTATACGCTTTAAGGGTATTTTATAATAAATCCTCAAACGATTCACTAAATAAATCAGAGAATCCATTTGTTTTTGCGAAACGCGCTCTTTACTGAAGTTTCCCACCAGGCAGATCCCGATTGCTTTGCCGTTCATTCCTGAGGCCCGGCAGTGCGAACCATTCTGCTGCTTGAGCCAGCGGGGAGAAGTCTCCAACTGGCCGTCCTCTTTGCCCTTGGTTCCGTTATCGATCACAAAATGATATCCTATCCCCTTCCAGCCCCTGCTTTGATGAGAACGGTCAAAATCTAATGAATTACCTGCACCGGTTGCGCTGTGGTGAATAATTATATATTTCCATTTCCTGGAGGGGCAAAGTGTTACCACCGGGACCAGTGGTGCGGCCCCGGGGATCAGAAGGCGCTGTCCCTTTTCTAATTTTTCTTCATCCCTTAGCACATTGGCACGCATTATATCATCGATCCTGACGTCATACATCTTACCTATCCGCCAGAGCGTTTCTCCCGGAGCAACCAGGTGGATCGCATCAGCCCTTAATGCCAGAGGCCGGGGAACCAGAGGATACGCCAGCGGTGTAGTGGGGGCTGTTACACAGGAACTCAAAATTAAAGCGGTACCTAAAAGGAACGCCGATATAAATAATTTTTTCATAGGCCCAATAACCTTCCTCCTTGATAAACGATAAAAGAAGCTATCCATGCGACCAGGGTGGTGTAAATCGCTGTAAATACCGGCCAGCGCCAGGAATCAGTCTCTTTCTTGATCACCGCGATCACGGCAATGCAGGGCATATACAATAAAACAAATACCATCAAAGCAAAAGCAGAGAGCGGTGTAAATAATTTACTGCCGTCGGGCCGAGCGGCGCCCCTTAACTCCCGGCGCAGTGATTCTGAGGCGTGTCCCACCTCACCGACTGAATAAAGCGTCCCCAGGGTGCCTACCAGCACCTCCTTTGCCACCAGCCCGCCGATGAGTCCGACACCGATCCTCCACTCCCCGAAACCCAGAGGCCTGAATACCGGCTCAATACCCTTTCCTATCCTACCCAGATAACTCTGCTCCAGATTCTTTGCCGCGCCGGGATCCTGCGCCTGCCTGGGAAAGCTGCCCAAGAACCAGACCAGGATGCAGCCGACAAAGATAACCGTTCCTGCCTTCTTCAAATATGCAGAGCCACGGGCCCACATATGGAGCAGGAGTCCTTTTAAGGTCGGTATCCGGTAAGCAGGCAGTTCCATCACAAAAGCGGCTGCCTCCCCTTTAAATATATATTTACGCAGAAGCTTCGCGATTATAATCGCTACGGCTATACCAAGGAAATACAGGGAAAATAACACGTTGCCCGCCAACCTTTGCGCAAAGAAAGCTCCCACAAAAAGCGTATAAATCGGCAGCCTTGCTCCGCAGCTCATAAACGGAATGATCAACATCGTCACAAACCTCGCCCTTCTATCCCTGATACTGCGCGTCGCTAAGATCGCCGGCACATTACAACCAAAGCCTAAAAGCATAGGAATAAAAGACCTGCCGTGCAGGCCGATCTTGTGCATAAGTCTATCCATAATAAAAGCCGCCCTTGCCATATACCCCGAATCTTCCAGAAAGGCTAAAGCTAAAAATAAAAGAAAGATCATCGGCACAAACACCAAAACGCTTCCCACTCCACCGATTATCCCCTCGACGGCTAAAGATCGGATTACGCTGCCTTGAGGCAGGAATCCGCCTACGGCGGCCCCTAATAGCGCCTGCATAGACTCGATTCCTGCCGCCATCGGCTCACTGAAGGTGAAAGTGAATTTAAATACCAGCCACATCAACCCCAGTAGTATCGGCAGACCCAATATCTTATTGGCTACTACATTATCGATCTTATCTGAAACGCTGTGGCGCACTTCATAGGTCCTTCTGGCTGCCTCTGAGCAGGCGCCGCTGATAAAACCATAGCGCCTGTCCGCGATCACTGATTCCGGCGTATCCCCGAAAACCCCCTTTAAGTGTCCGATACTCTTTTGCGCCTGGGCAATGATCTCCTGATAACACCAGGTGCCCATAACCCTTTTGACCACCTCGCTGTCATCCTCAAGCAACTTGGTCGCCAGCCAGCGTACAGGAAACTTAAGCACCAAGTCCTTATCTTTTGCGATCAACTCCTCTAATTTAGCGATCTCTTCCTCTATTTCTTTACCGTAGCCGATAGCAGCGCTTCTCTGACGGCGAGCGCCTCCCGCTATTTTAATCGCCTCCTCGACTAATTCATCCATACCCCTCTTCTTAGTAGCTACCGTAAAGACGATCGGGCTTCCCAGAAGCTCCGATAATTTCTCTCTATCGATCTGCAGGCCCTGCTTTTGAGAGAGATCATGCATATTAAAAGCTAAGACCAGGGGAATGCCCAGCTCCATAATCTGCACTGCCAGGTAGAGGTTTCTTTCCAGGTTTGATGAATCGATGATATCGATCACTACATCCGGGGTCTCCTCTATCAGAAAACTTCTGGCGACGATCTCATCTATCGAATATGCGCTAAGACTGTAAGTGCCGGGCAGGTCTACCACATTTGCCTGGTGACCCTTATAGGCCAAGACCCCCTCTTTCTTTTCTACCGTCACCCCGGGGTAATTACCGACGTGCTGGCGCGCCCCGGTGAGATTATTAAATACAGAACTCTTTCCTGAATTGGGATTACCGGCTAATGCTATAGTTATTTTCTTAGGCATACTAAAGTTCCCTTACCAGGAGTTTATGCGCCATACCCCGACCGATGATCAACCTGGTCTGGCCTGCCAAGATAATGCAGGGCCCGGTCCGGTGGGCCTGCAAGACCTTTATTGTCATACCCACCTTTAGACCCATATCCTTAAGCCTCATCTTCAACTTCTGGCCGCCTTCGATCGCGGCTAAAACTACTTCCCTGCCCTCGCTACTCTGATTTAACGGAAAATCCGGCTCATTCATCATCCGTAGACTCCATAAACTTTGTAAATTTACGGAATGTCTGGGGGCTGATAGAGTGCTCCATCCTGCAGGCATCCTTATTCGCTGTAGCCCGGTCTATCCCTAAGACCTCGGTCAGGAATCTGATCAGCATCCCGTGGCGCCTCTGGATGTCATCAGCCAGCCTTTCTCCTCTCGGCGTAAGGTTTACATAACCATAACGCTCATGCACCAGGAGGCCCTTCTTTGAAAGCAAAGATAAGGCTCCGCTGACGCTGGGCGTCTTTACCTGAAGCAGGCGGCTGATATCCCTGACCCTGGCTACACCCTTATCCTTCTTTAAGAGGGCGACCGCCTCCAGGTAATCCTCCATGCTTGAACTTAATCTTCTGGCGCTGCCTGGCTTAGCTTTCATCCGCAATACCCATGACTTAGTTTTTCCTTTATTTGTTAGGTAAGGCTAACATAAATCTTATTTTTTGTCAAGCCCTATATATTTTAGAGAGTCTGCATCGATCAGGAATTACAGGTGGGCGTCTTTTAAAAGGTACTGAGTGTAGTCCTTGACGGAATCTTTTAAAGAGCGGAACTTATACCTGCAGCCGGCATCCTTTAGCTTTTCGATCTTGGCCTCGGTAAAATACTGATATCTCCCCTGCAGATAATCAGGCATCTCGATATATTCGATTCTTGGCTCCTTGCCTAAAGCAGAAAACATCGCTTCAGCCAATTCATTCCAGCTATGCGCTTTTCCCGTACCCAAATTAAATATGCCGCTCTTATCGGGATGCTCGAAGAAATAATACATCACTTCTACCGCATCCTTGACATAAATAAAATCCCTCTTCTGCTCGCCGTCCTTATAGCCTGGGTCATACGACTTAAAAAGCCTGATGCGCCCTTCATCCCTGACCTCGGGGAACTTCTTACAGACAACGCTGCGCATCTCTTTCTTATGATATTCATTCGGGCCAAAGACATTAAAAAACTTTAATCCGGTCACTTTATCCTTAAGGAATTGGTCAAGCACCCATAGATCAAAGAGGTGTTTATACTTCCCGTAATAATTCAACGGCTGCAATTTACGCGTGGATTCATCGTTGTCATCAAAGCCAAATTCTCCGTTTCCGTATGTAGCTCCCGAAGAGGCATAGAGGAAGTGTGCGCCGCAGGCAGAAGCCCAAACAGCCAAAGCCCTGGAATATTCATAATTATTTTTTATATAATAGTTCTCGTCGGTAAGCACGGTGGAGCTACAGGCGCCCATATGGATTATATGCTCAGGGATAGGGAAATCATTGGCTTTGACCCGGCGCAGGAATTCATCCTTATGCAGGTACTCCCGGTAGCGCTTCCCCGCAAGGTTAAGCTTTTTATCTTTATTATTCAGATCATCGACCACGACCACATCATCGATCCCCTCGAGATTCAGCTTCCACAAAAAACAGCTGCCGATAAATCCCGCTCCTCCGGTAAGTACGATCATATCACTCCCCCTCAAGCTGCTCAATATTTATATAGTCGGAAAAATCGATTCTTTCGCCAAGCTCCTGCTTGACTACGCGGATCCTGTCCGGGACATAAGGATGCGTCTTAAAATATGACTTGGGCCTAAGCGGTTTTCTCCTGTTTATCTCCTGCAGCTTCTCCAGAAAATCAATCATCGCCCTTGGGTCATAGCCTGCCATCTTGGCGTAGCGCGTGCCTAGGCGGTCGGCGAGCAGCTCATCCTCCCGGGCGTAACCGGTGATGATCGAAGCAAATGCCAGATCAGCGGCATTACCGACCTGGGCGCCCTGCGGCGCGGCAACTGTTAGGATCCTGAGTATTGAATACCCGGTGATCGCCTGCAGCTTCTTGATGCTGTGGCGGGCAACGATATGCCCGATTTCATGGGCGATCACACAGGCAAGCTGATCATCGTTCTCTATCTTATCGATCAGCCCTCTGTAAATGTAGACAAAACCTCCGGGGAGGGCAAAGGCATTGACCTCATCCTCCTCCAGCACCATGAAATGATAATCTATATCCTTCCTGTCGCAAACCGTAGCGATCCTTTTACCGATATCTTCAACCCGCTCCTGGATCAGCGGATCTTCAGCCGGCTCCGTCTCCTTATCCTCCTGAATTTGTTTGGCGATCGAGCGGCCGATCTGCACCTCCCTGTCAGTACTGTAGTAATAAAGCTCTTCCTTGCCGGTAACGATATTGTATTCGGTGGAACAAGCCGAAAGAGAAAAACACAAACCCAAGATTAAAAGAAAAAATGGTTTCGGCTTGATATCTAACTTTTTCAAGATTAAGGATAATTTCTTTAAAGGGAGCCCGACTACGTTATAGAAAGACCCCTCAATGCGCCGGATAAAGCGGGCGCCAGGCCCCTGAACGTCAAAACCCCCTGCTTTATCTAAGGGGGATACGCGTGAAAAGTAAGCCCGTACGGCTTGATCACTTAAATCATCCATATAAACCTTACTCTTTTCATAATCCGAGATAGTCTTTCCTTTATCCTTATCGATTACGGCCAGGCCAGTATAGATCCACTGAGGACGGCGACTTAATTTTTTAAGCATCCTGCGGGCAGCTTTTAAATCTTTGGGCTTGCCAAAGATGCTCCCCTCCTGAACGACGATCGTATCGGCGCCGATGATCAATCCGCCCTTAACGCGCTTAGCCACATCTTGAGCCTTCTTAAGGGCATTACCCTTGACTAATGCCAGGTAAGTCAGGTTGCCTTTTTTTCTTCGTTCTTTGACTCTACTGGGGATAACTTTAAATTTCAAGCCCAACTTCTTAAGCAGATACCTTCTGCGCCTGGAATCCGAAGCTAAGTAAATCTTCTTCATCAATTTAATGCCGCGCTCTCGCCGGCAAGATATCCGGTAGAGAATGCCGCCTGCAGGTTAAAACCCCCGGTATCGGCATCCAGATCGATCATCTCCCCGGCAAAATAGAGGCCCTTTACAAGGCGCGATTCCATTGAGCGGGGATTGATATCCTTTAAAGAGACGCCTCCCCGGGTGACCATCGCTTCTTCGATCGGCCTAGTGCCTAATATATTTAACCTGAAACGCTTCAATAGATCAAGCAGGCGCCTGCGCTCTTCTTGCGTGACCGCAGCTGCTTTCTTCTGGGCAGTTATGCCGGCAAGATCTAATAAAACTGCAGATAATCTCTTTGGGAGCAGGTTATTAAGTATATTCTTGATGTTCTTCCTTGGCTCTGCCCTAAATTCCCTTAAGATCCTCATCTCCAGCTGCTCTCTTGAGAGCCCGGGCTTCAAGTCTATCTCTAAATAAACTGAAGAGCCCTTCACTTTTAACCAGTCCGCGATCCGGCCGCTTACCGTCAGGACCAGGGGGCCTGAGATCCCAAACCCGGTAAAGAGGAGCTCACCGATATCTGTAATTATCTCATTTCTCCCGCAGCCGAACTTCAGGCGGATATTCCTAAGCGTCAGTCCCTGTAAAAGGCGCGGGACCCTCTGCCTCGTTTCTAGGGGGACCAGACCAGCCTTGAGCGCAGTTATTTTATGCCCCAGCCGCGCGACGATATTAATACCCTCTCCTGTCGAACCTGTAAAGCTATAGGAGACTCCGCCGGTAGCCAGGATCACCCGATCAGCTGCGACCGTCTCCCCTGATGCCAAGAGCAGGCCGATAATCCTCTTTTCTCGGATCAACAGCTCTTTAAGTGCGCTCCCGTATCTAGTGACCACCCTACTCCTGCGCAGGGCCTCCTTCAGGACCCTTAAAATGCTATCTGACCTGTCGCTGGCAGGGAATACTCTCAACTGCCTCTCGGTCTTAAGCTTCAGTCCTGCTTTTTCAAAAAACCCGATCAGCTGGCGGTTAAAGAGCTTTCTGAAAGCGTCTCTTAAAAATTCTCCGTTTTTGCTAAAGTGGGCGAGGAATGAATCCAGGTCGCAGGCATTGGTAAGATTACAGCGGCCCTTGCCGCTTAAAAGGAGCTTCTTGCCGGCGGAGGAGTTTTTTTCTATCAGGGTCACGCCCCGAGTTAGCTCGCCTGAGCGAATTGCCGCCATCATCCCCGCAGGGCCCGCCCCTACTACAACGATTCTTTTATTTTGCACTTAAGGCTTCTTGATGCCCAGTTCCTCTATATTAAATATCGCCCTTAAAATGAGGCCGGATGCAGCAAGTTTCTCCTTTGCGCCCTCGCCTCTGTCTACGATCACTACCGCCTCCTCTACCTTTACCCCCAAGTCATCCAGTGCGGCCTTGGCCTCGATCAGGGAGCTGCCGGTAGTGGCTACATCATCGACGAGGAGCGCCTTGCTGCCCTGCTTTAATTGCGGCCCTTCGATCAGGCGCTGGGTGCCGTGCGTCTTCAAGCGTTTGCGCACGATAAATGTACTTAAAGGTACCTTTTTGCTGTAGGCGATCGCAGCTATTGCTCCCACGATCGGGTCGGCGCCTAAGGTCGGGCCGCCGATGGCGTCAATATCCTTATCCCTTATAAGCTCTAAGATCAGGCTCCCCGTCAAGTATGCCCCTTCAGGGGTAAGCGTGATCACCCTGCCGTCAAGATAGTAACTGCTACTCTTGCCGGAGGATAAAGTGAATTTACCCAATTTTAAAGCCTTCTGCTTAAGGAGCCTAAGCAACGGGGCCTTCAATTGCGCAATCTCTTGCCTTTCCATAGTGAATTCATTTTACTATCGCTAGAGCCGCATGTCAATCCTTTCTAGGGGAGGCTAGCAATTGACAAACTATAATTTAGTTGTTATGATATTGGGATGCTGCGCACAATTCTTGGCGGCCTGAAAGACCTGGTGTTTCCTCCCCGATGCGTTGCCTGCGGGCAGAGGCTCGACCAAAAAGAGGCGATCGATGGCCTGGTCTGTCTTATATGCTGGAATAAAGTTAAGAAGAATCTGCCCCCCTTCTGCAACAGTTGCGGCAGGCACCTTGAGAAACGCCTCGTCAGTAAGGGGATCTGCCCGGCATGCATAAGAAAAAACCTGCGCTTTGACAGGGCATTCAGCCCCTGCGCCTATGAAGGCGTAGTCAAAGAGCTGATCCACGCTTTCAAATACAGAGGCAAAGACGAACTGGGCAGTACCCTGGGTAGGTTGATGATCGATTTCGCAAAGGAATATAGCCTGCCCATGGATCTCATAGATGCGGTAGTGCCTGTGCCGCTTTTTACCTCGCGACTGCGGGAGAGGGAATTTAATCAGGCTGAAGTCTTAGGGGGAGAGATCGCGCGGGAGTTCAATAAACAGCTGCTCACCCGAAGCCTGAAGCGCCACCGTAATACCCGCACCCAGACGGATCTGGAGGAAAGAGAGCGCCTGGCAAATGTAAAAGAAAGTTTCTCAGCAGTTGAAGGTAAAGATTTAAAAAACAAAAACATCCTACTGGTAGATGATGTATTGACTACGGCAGCGACCTCTTCGGAGGCTGCCCACGCCTTAAAAGGCGCCGGGGCGAGGATCGTCTTTGTCCTGACTTTAGCGAATTAGAAGATGAGGATATTACGTAACTATTTTCTTAAAGAATTCATCAGTCCCCTGTTCCTGGCATTAGGAGTGCTTACCTTTGTAATGCTCCTGGGCAATATGGTCAAGATCGCGGATATGGTGATCAATAAGGGCGTGGATATCTTCAGCGTCTCCAAGCTCTTCCTATTCATGACGCCGTATCTACTGACTTACACTCTGCCGATCGCCTGCCTCTCGGCGGTGCTGCTCTCCCTGGGAAGGCTCTCTAATGATAATGAAGTGATCGCGATCAGGGCAAGCGGCATAAATCTCTTCAGCCTGATCCTGCCGCTATTGATCGTAGGTCTGATCTTAAGCATGATCCTGGTGATCTTTAATGACCGGGTGATTCCCTACGCACACTTCGCCTCCCGTAAGACCATCATCGATGTAGGGGTAAAGAACCCGACTGCCGCGCTTGAGCCTGGCGTCTTCATCAACTCTTTTGAAAAGTATATACTTTTTATCTATCAGATCGATAAGAATAAACTTACTAATGTCCGTATTTATGAGCCGCAAGGCGAAGATAAACCCACGCGTACGATCGTCGCCAAGCACGGTGAATTCATCTCCGTGCCGGATAAAAAGATGGTCAAACTCAAGCTGATGAACGGTACCTCTGATGAACCT
Source organism: Candidatus Omnitrophota bacterium (assembly GCA_042577285.1). Taxonomy (GTDB): domain Bacteria; phylum Omnitrophota; class Gorgyraeia; order Gygaellales; family Profunditerraquicolaceae; genus JBHPDM01. The sequence continues at coordinate 13,701 of JBHPDM010000003.1, read as the reverse complement.
GACCCGGAGAACCCGACTCATTTTTACAAGCTGAATTTTAAGACTTATTTTATGACTTTAAACCTTTCGCAGATGGAGGATAGCGATCAACTCAGGAAGAAACCAAAAGATATGACGGTACTTGAGCTGCGCAACGAGATCAGAAATTTAAAAAGTCAGGGTATCGACCCGGCGCCGATCCTGACCACGATCCACAAGAAGGTCGCCCTCTCTTTCTCCTGTTTTATCTTCATCCTGCTTGGCGTGCCCCTGGCGATCATCACCCGCCGCCGGGAGAAGTCGATCAACTTTGGGATCTCTTTTCTGATCGTAGGCATATATTACCTGATGCTTATGGGCGCTGAAGCCTTAGGGCTACAGGCTAGAATAGATCCTGCGCTGGCGATGTGGCTGCCTAACGCGATCCTGGGAGTGATCGGAGCAATACTGACCTACAGAGTATGCGCATATTAGACCGCTATATATTCAGATCTGCGTTAAACCTCTTTATCGGGTGTCTCTTGGTCTTCCTCTTCCTTTATATCATCATCGACATATTCTCCCATCTTGATGAGATATTGAAACAGCAGGTCGATCTGCAGACGCTCCTGCGTTACTACCTCGGTTACATTCCGATCATCTTTGTGCAGGTCGCTCCGGTCGCCTGCCTGCTGGCCACGCTCTACACCTTCGGCAGGATGAACCATAACAACGAGATCATCGCCATGCGCTCCTCGGGCTTAAGCATCTTCCAGATCACAAAGACGATAATCATCTTCGGGATCGTAGTCAGCGTACTCACATTCTGGGTAAACGACAAGTTCGTACCTAGCTCTCTGCAGCTGACGGAAGAGATCAAGGAACAGATGGAGGCGGGAAAGAAAAGAAAAAAAGCGAAGAAAGAGGAAAGGGTAGTTGATAACCTCTGCATATACGGGCTTAAGAACCGGCTGTTTTATATAAATAAGTTTTACGTCGACAGTGAAAGAATGGAGGGGGTAATCGTCCTGGAGCATGACCAAGAGCAGAACATCACCAAAAAGGTCGTAGCAAACAAAGGTGTATACAAAGAAGGGCTCTGGAGGTTTTATCAGAGTATTACCTATGATTTCGACAGTAACGGCCAGGTGATCGGAGAGCCCTGGTATCTTGAGGAGGAGATCATGGCGATCCCGGAGACCCCGCGCGATTTCATAAACCAGCGGCAGCGCCCGGACTTTATGACCATTAACGAACTCGATGACTACATCTGGAAATTATCTAAAAGCGGTGCCCTGACTGTGATCAGAAACCTTAAAGTCGATCTCTATCACAGATTTACCTCGCCCTTTACCAGTGCGATCATCATACTTTTAGGGATACCCTTTGCCCTTAAGATGAAGAAGCGGGCAACCGGACTTTCTTCTGTGGGAATCGCAATGTTCGTGGGATTTGTGTACTACGTATTCAGCGCCGTGGGTATCGCGCTGGGAAAATCCGGGATACTATTTCCGGCGCTCTCAGCCTCGCTAAGCCACATCCTCGCCTTGAGCGCAAGCATCTACCTGATCCACTCTCTACCTTAAATATACTCTGGGGATGCGGCTGCCCAGGCCGCAGACGATCTCATAGGGGATAGTTCCGGCAAGCCCTGCTAACTCACGAGCGGTGATCTTTGCTTTTCCCTGTGAACCGATCAGCACCACCTGATCACCTACCCTTGCCTTCGAGGTACCCAGATCGATCAATATCTGATCCATGCAGACCCTGCCGCTGACCTGAAAACGTTTACCATTGACTAGAAGCGGTGCTTTATTAGAGAGGTTGCGCGGGTAACCGTCGCCGTAACCGATCGGGATAATGGCGATGGCAGTATTTCTTTTTGTGACGTAGGTCGAGCCGTAACTTATCCCCCAGCCCTTGGGGACCCTCTTAATATATACGATCCGGGCCTTCAGGCTGAGCAACGGCTTAAGAGGCAGGCTTAACCCGCTCTTAGGATAAAGTCCGTAGATCACTAAACCGGGCCTGACCATATTAAAATGCGCATCTTTATAGCCGATCAGGCCCATGCTGTTAGCAGCATGCACCAGGGGGATATCTATCCCGGAATCCTTCAATCCTCCCACTAACTTGCTGAATTTAGCTATCTGGCGTAAAGTAAATTTTCTGTCAGTATCTGCCGAGGCAAGGTGAGTGAAGATCCCTTCGATATTCAGGTGGGACAGGCGAAAGACGCTCTTGACGAACTGAGCTGCCTTTTTATCTAAAACTCCGATCCTGCCCATCCCGGTATCTACCTTGATGTGCACAGAGAGCTTCTTACCTGATTTTCTACCCATTCTGTTTAATGCACTGCAGAGCTCTTCAGTGCAGACGGTAGTACTTAACTTATATTTGAACAACGGCGCAATATCTTTTTTAAGCACTATCCCCAGGACCAGGATCGGTCTTCTGATGCCTGCCCTGCGCAGCATTATCCCTTCATCGATCGAGGCAACGCCAAGGTAGTCTGCGCCGCAGGAAACCAGCTCCCTGGATACCGCAATCAGCCCGTGCCCGTAGGCGTCTGCCTTTACACAGGCCATGATCTTAGTCCTCGCCCCTGCGATACGCCTGACCTGGCCGATGTTGAACCTCAAATTGCTTAAGTTCACCTCTGCCCACGTCGGCCTGTATCCTATTACGTTATCATGCTTCATCTTTGCCTTACCTGGCAATCCTTCGGATATAGATATATCGGTCTTATTTTGGCTGCATCGGTAAACTTTTTCTTGCGCAATCTCTCCAGGGCCAGATCGATGATATGCCTGCCCCTTGGATACCAATAGTCCTCACCCATGATCACCGCGTCCTTGTTATTGCTCATGATCGCCTCGCTGTGCAGGCTGAGGGCATCCCCTAAAAAAAGAGATCCGCTCTTTGCCTTCTTCACCAGATCCTCACTATTAAGAAGCATATATTTAGAAACCTTACTGCATACGCCTTGCCTTACCCGGTAGAACCCTGAGTAGATCAGGTTTCTCTTCGCATCGATTACCGGTACCAGATAACCGTTCTTTAGCTTTGCGTTCCTGGCCAATATATCTAAAGTCGAGATCCCGATCACCGGCGCCCCTTGCGACCAGGCGATACCTTTTATCAGGGCCATGCCTATGCGCAGGCCGGTAAAAGATCCTGGGCCTAACCCGCAGGCAAAGCAATCGATATCCTGCGCTCTCCAGCCCAGGGCGCGGATCACCCTCTGGATCGTCGGGGCAAGCAGGGAGGAGAGCTTCCTGCCTGTCTCTAAATTATATTCATAGATCTTAGAGCCGTCATATGCGCCTAAAGCCAAGATCTTCGTTGATGTATCAATTCCTAATATTTTCATTGAGCCCATCGATCAATTCCTTGTAGCGCCTTCCGCAGGCCTTCATCTTTATCAGCCTGCGCTTTTTTCCCTTGACTGAAAGTTCGATCCCTAAATACTCCTTAGGCGTAAGATTTCTTAACCTGTCAGCCCATTCCACGACCGTTATGCCGCAGCCGAAAAAATAATCCTCGTAGCCCAAGCCTAAGATATCTTTTTCGCTCTTTAATCTGTAAAGATCAAAGTGATTGAGCATAGAACCCGCAAACTCATATTGCCGGATCAGGATAAAGGTAGGGCTTAAGACCTCGCTCTTCTTTATGCCAAGCCCTGAGGCTATCCCCTTGACTAAAACAGTCTTTCCGGAGCCGAGCTCACCGAAGAGACAGAGGATATCTCCTGCCTTTAAAATCGGAGAGAGTTTTCTGCCTATATTCAAGGTCTGGTTAACCGATTCAGAGAGTATCTGCATAAACTCCTTTAAAAATGCCGGAATCCTTGCGGCCTTACAATGCTTTCCCGGCCGCGTCTATCTATCAACCTGAAACCATACTCCTGGTCAGCGATCTCTCCTATAGGAGTACAGTTATATCCCTTATTTTTCATAAGCTTTTTTGCTTCCCGGCGCGAAAGCGTAAAGAGCAACTCAAAATCCTCACCCATAAAAAGCGCCTCCTTGAAATTATGCGCCTCCTTGGCTTTTGGGATCAACTCCTCGTAGATAACCGCTCCCCTTGCGCTTTCTTTAAGGATATTTTCAAGATCCTGGACGAGCCCGTCGGATATATCGATCATGGAATTCAGCTTGAAATTTCCGGTCAATTTCTGCGCCTCCTTTATTCGCGGGGTAAAACGCAGGTGTTTTCCGCGGATCGAGCCACCCAAGCTGCCGGTGACAAAAATAATATCCCCTGGCTTTGCCCCTCTCCTCAATACAAGGCGCTTCTTCCTGACACTGCCTACGATAGTGACGCTGATCATTAACTGCTTAGAGCGGGTCAGGTCCCCGCCGATTAAGTTTATTGAGTATCTCTTTAAAGCCTTTTGCATACCCTTATAAAGCCTATCTATAAAACTGACCTCCGTGCTACGGGGCAGGCCTAAAGTCACAAGAGCATAACGCGGGATCCCGGCGCAGGCAGCGATATCGCTGACAGAAACCGCTACCGCCTTTCTGCCGACTAAAAAAGGATCGTCTCTCAGCGAAAAATCAACCCCATCGACTAGCGCATCGCAGGTAAGAAGCTGATAAGTATTTTTGCCTGACTTCAATACCGCGCAATCGTCACCGCTGCCCTGCAGGACTGTTTTATCCACTTTCAAGGGCTTTCTGAACCTTTCGATCAAAGCAAACTCGCCGAGCTTATCTACCCGCATTCTGCCTGCCGATGATCCTGGCAATATTCCTCCTGTAAGGCGGCCTGATCACTCCCCTATCTGTGATCATCGCGCTGATCAACCCGTTCGGAGTGACATCAAAAGCGGGATTAAAGACCTTGATCCCGCCTGGTGCAATCCGCTTTTTAAAAAACAACTCCGTGACCTCTTTAGCGGGCCTGCTTTCAATAGGGATCTGGCTGCCCGATCTGATCTTTAAGTCAAAGGTCGATGAGGGTGCTGCGATGTAAAAGGGTATCTTGTGAAATCGGCATAAAACCGCCAGATTATACGTACCGACCTTATTAGCGGTATCGCCGTTAAGCGCGATCCTGTCCGCTCCGGCTATCACTTTTTTAATCCTGCCCCCTTGCATCAATGCCGCTGCCATACTATCGCAGATCAAAGTCAGATCAACGCCCTTCTTCTTCAGCTCCCAGGTGGTAAGCCTCGCCCCCTGCAACATCGGCCTGGTCTCGCAGGCAAAGACCTTAAACTTCTTACCCCTAGCAAGAGCCGCATAGATCACTCCCAAGGCAGTTCCGTAATCTATAGTGGCCAGGATCCCGGCATTGCAGATCGTCAAGACGGAATCTTTGTTCTTAATCAGTACCTGCCCGTATCTACCGATCCTGCGGCAGGCAGCTTTATCTTCGTCGATAACCTTACGCGCCTCTCTTAAAAGTATCCGCTTTAACTTAAGGGTAGGCTCACCCTTATGTCTTAAGGCGCACTTTCGCATCCGCTCCAGGGCCCAAAAGAGGTTACGCGCAGTAGGACGGGATGATCCGATATATTTAATCGTCTGATCAAGCTCTTTCTTAAATTGAGCGAATTTTTTTGCCTGAGAATCTTTGACCCCTAAATAAACGCCTAAAGCCGCTGCAGCTCCCAGGGCCGGGGCGCCGCGCACCTTCATCGACCTTATCGCCTGCCATAAAGCCCTTAGGTCGTGGATGTAAATATATTCTATCTTTCCGGGAAGCTTCGTCTGGTCGATCATCCTGATCCGGCTCTTTTGCCACTCTATCGTCTGGATCTTCATAGTTACTCCTTTTAGAGGCCGATTATTTTAGCGATAATACTTTTCTTCACTTGAATCGCTGCAGTTGGGCAGGCCTCCTGACAGCAGAAACAGGAGATACAATTTTTATAATCAAAGGTTATCGACTCATTCTTCATTTGTATGCATTTATTGGGACAGGCATCTATACAGGCCCGGCACTTAGTGCAGTTTTCGCGCAAGACATAAGGACGGAATTTGATCAGCTTCTTTGCCAGTTCGATCACCGGCCCGGGGATCTTCTTGATCATCGAAGTACTCGGCAGCAAAAATGGTTCGCCGATGGCATCCTGCAACTTTTCTCCGGCTACTGAGATAAAATCGAGATCAGCCACCCCCAGGCCTCTGCTTGCCGCCTGCTTAGTGCTTACGATATCAGTCGGCTTTATACCCATGATCAAAGCCAGGATACTATCCAGCGCCACGCAATCGGAACCGGCCAAAAGGAGCCGGGGCTTGCGTAACTTTCCGGCGCTTGCCGGCCCATCCCCCTCCATTGCCACCACTGCGTCAACTAGGGTCAGAGAAGGCTTTACCGCTTCATAAATATCTACAAGGATAGCGGAGAAATCTTCGATTTTATAATAATTCTTATGCAGTTCGGTCTTAAAGCTCCCGGTTACTACGCCAAAGAGGTTCTTTATAGCACCGGTGAGAGTAGTCAGGTCATGGGTCTTAAACTTAGGCAGATTTACTACATGATCGCAGTGATCAAGCCATGTGCTTAAGGGGAATTTCTTATGCCAGCGCCTTTTATCGAATTTTACCAGTGAAACACCCTCATCCAGACAGACCTGCTTTATGCCGGTATTCTCATAGACCTCATCCACATCCTCTATTTTGTTCCCCCAGACGCTCGGCCCGTCTCCGACGATGACCCGACAATTTATCCCTTTTAGGATCCTGACGACGGCGCGCACTACCTCGGGGTGCGTGGTGATACCGGAATCAGGCCCCTTTGCCATCAGAAGATTGGGCTTGACCAGGACCTTACTTTGCGGCCTTATAAAACTCGATATCCCCCCGATCAGATCTATCGCCCTGGCAACAGACTCCTGCACCGAGGAGCGCTGATAATCATTACATTTGACGATCGAGACATTTGCCCTGTTCATTTTAAGTCGAAGAATTCCCTTGCGTTTTCTGTGGTAATTCTGGCTACTTCCTCAAAACTTAAGCCCTTGATCCTGGCGATCTCCTCTGCAAGATTCTTTACATAGACCGGTTCATTCCTCGCCCCGCGCAGCCCCTCCGGCGGAAGGAATGGCGCATCAGTTTCAAGGAAGAGCCTTTCAAGCGGCGCAGTTTTCACCAGAGCCCTTAACTTCTCTGCCTTCTTATAGGTGATGTTACAGGTAAAAGAAACAAAAAACCCCAGATCCAGACATTCCCTTAAAAAATCCTGATCACCCGAAAAACAATGCACTACCGCCTTAAGGGGCATAAAGCTTTTTATGATCTTTAACGTATCCTCCTGGGCCTGACGGTTGTGGATCACAACCGGTAAACCGGCCGCCTTTGCCAGTTTAAGCATGCTCTTGAATAATATTCTCTGATTATCCTGCTTGGAATAATTCTTAAAGTAATCCAGGCCTATCTCCCCGATAGCAACCGCCTTTTCCTCCCGGGCGAGCTGTGAGAGAACAACGGGTATCTTTTCATTAAAACTATCCGCCTCATGCGGGTGTAAACCGACGGTAGCATATACAAAATCGCAGCTGTTGGCCAAGGCGAGGGAATCTTTAGAGCCGCGCAGGCTGGAACCGATATTTACAATATGACTTATGCCCTGCTCTCTGCAACGGGCGATCACTTCTTCCCTGTCCCGGTCGAAATCAGGAAAGTCTAAATGGCAGTGTGTATCTATAAGCATGAGTCAGGAGTCTAAAATCAGGAGCCTGGAGTTTTATTATCTATGCGGGGAAATAACGGTTTTCCTTTCTTGATCTTATCCCTGCCGATCTGCTTAACGATAGCCTCTCTTGTCCGCGGCATAAAAGGCGCGATCTGATGGGCGACCTCTCTGATCACTGCCAATAAAAGAGCGATAAATCCCTTGAGCTCCTCTGTCTTGTTCTCTTTGGCAAGATTCCAGGGCTTAGTATCTTCGATATGCTTATTCGCCATATTGATCAATTCCCAGATCTTCTCAAGGGGATGACTGAAATCAAAATCCGGTCCGCCTAAGCCTCTGCCGGAGGAGATCTCCTCATTAAGATGCGCGATCTTCTCACGGATCGCCTCTGCATGTTTATCTTTAATCGTATCCAAGGCAACAGGGATATCGCCTTTAAAATACTTTTCGCACATAGTCAGCGTCCTGTAGACCAAGTTGCCCAAGTCATTGGCCAGGTCGCTGTTGAACCGCTTGATAATCGCATTTCTTGAGAAGTTCCCGTCAAGACCAAAGGATACATCACGCAACAGGAAATACCTGTATACATCAATGCCGAATTCATTTACCATGTCGACTGGGGAGGTGACGTTTCCCAGCGATTTGGACATCTTATCTTCGCCGATCATCCACCAGCCGTGGGCGAATATAGTCTTCGGGCACTCTATATCAAGCGCGCGCAGCATGATCGGCCAATATATCGCATGCTGTCTTAAGATATCCTTACCGATAAGATGCAGGTCTGCCGGCCACCACTTGGAGCTATATTTACCCTTAGCGTCAAAAGAACCTACGGCACTGATATAATTTATCAGGGCATCAAACCAGACATAGACCACGTGATCAGGGCTAAAGGGAACCGGTATCCCCCAACTTAAACGCTCCTTAGGCCGTGAGATACAAAGATCAGTTAATTCATTTAAGTTCAGGAAACTTAGCACCTCATTACGCCGGATATCTGGCTTGATGAAACCGGGATGCTCCTCGATATATTTGATCAACCACTGCTGATACTTTGATAGCCTGAAGAAATAATTAGTCTCGGCGATCCTTTCTACGGGCCGTTTGCAGTCAGGACAAAGTGATTCCGGCGCCTGCGCATCAGTCCAGAACGTCTCACAGGGCGTACAGTATCGGCCCTGGTATTTATCTTTGTAGATATCTCCGTTTTTATGCAGGATCTCTAAGGCCCTCTGCACGCACCTGATGTGCCGCTCTTCGGTGGTACGGATAAAATCGTTGTGTGATATATCCAGCTTTTTCCAGAGACCCGTAAACTGAAGAACCATCTTATCAGTGAAGGCCTGAGGTTCTAGACCTTTATCAACGGAGGCCTTCTGGATCTTCTCGCCGTGCTCGTCAGTACCGGTGAGAAGCCAAACCTTTTTATCCCCTAAGATCCGGCGCCTCTGGCGCGCCAGGGCGTCAGCTGCGATATTAGTATAGGAATGCCCGATATGAGGCGCGGCATTGACGTAATACAAAGGCGTAGTTATATAAAATTTATTCTCCATCTTTTTTCTACTTATACGACACCTCTACCTGAATCCCGCTCTCCAGTTGAACCGTAGCCGTTCTTTTAAACACATTCACTCCTATGACCTTACCTTTACCCTGGGGGGTGGCGACGCGTTCCCCCTCGCGGGGAAGCCCCTTTGATAAGGACTTGTAGGTCTCGTATTCAAAGGAAAGACAACACATCAGCCTCCCGCACAACCCGGAGATCTTGGGTGGATTTAAGGGTAACCCCTCTTCCTTGGCCATCTTGATCGTCACCGGCTCGAAGTCCTTAAGGAACTTCGCGCAGCAAAGCTCCCTGCCGCAGGGCCCGAATCCGCCGAACATCTTTGCCTCATCCCTTACTCCGATTTGCCTTAATTCGATGCGCGCCTTGAAGATCTTGGCCAGGTCCTTCACAAGGCTGCGAAAATCCACCCTGCCTTCGGCGGTAAAATAAAATATGATCTTTGTCCGGTCAAAAGAGTATTCGGCGCGCACAAGCTTCATATCCAGCTTATGCTCTTCGATCTTTTTAATACAGGCATTAAAAGCGCTCTTTGCCTTGCAGCGGTTATCGGCGATCTGCCTGAGGTCGCTCTCTGTGGCCAACCGCACCACCTTCTTTAGCGTCTCCTTTGACTTCTCCTGGGCCCGGTTCTTCGGAGAAATGACCTGCCCGTAATCAAGCCCCCGGTCATGTTCGACGATGACATGCTCACCCTCTTTAATGCTCAAGCCTGCGGCATTGTATAAACAGTTCTGCCCGGCATCCCTGAGCCTGATCAGGATCTTGCTTTCCATAATTGCGCCTGTAAGTTCGATAGTAATAGTTTAATGTTTATATTCTGCTCCAGATAAAATATTGAGTCCGATATGGACTTCAGGATCTCGTCAAGCTCATCCCAGCTGTAACGGTCTGGAAGCTTTAACAGCTCTGCCTTGCGGTCAATGTTGATTATCTGGGAATGCTCTATCCCTGACTTGGCCAGGTATATATCTCGAAACCAGAGGCTCAAGGTATTCAGGTGCCTGCGCGCCTGGCTTCTGTCAGCTATTGATAAGGTATCGAAGGGCGGCCTGCGCGGCAAGTCAAAGGCATCGATCACCGCGTTCTTCTCGCCTAAAGCGTCCCGGTCTTTTAAATTCAAGGCCGAACCGATCCTGCCTTCGCAGGAATAGGCTAAAAAGTGAGCCAGGACCGAGTCCAGCCGGTAATCCTTTTGCAGGATACTCTTTAGGCAGTCTCTGGTAAGCGGTGAAAACTTTACCACCTGGCAGCGTGAAATTATCGTCCCAAATAATAAAGCTGGCTTTGAGCTGACCAGGATGATCAGGCTATGCGCCGGAGGCTCCTCCAGCACCTTTAAAAGCGCGTTTTGCGCTTCAGCGTTCATCCGCTGCGCTTCGTTTATAATAAAGACTTTAAACTTTGCCTCGTAAGGCTTAAGGGCGATACGTTTTTTAAGCTCGCGGATGTATTCTATTTTAATTATTCCTTTATCAGAGGGCTCGATAAAATAGACATCCGGGTGCTGAGCGTTATCGATTCTTTTACAAGAGATACATCTATCGCAGGAATCAACCTCAGCCTCTAAACAGTTTACACTCTTGGCAAATGCCCTTGCTGATAGCGCCTTGCCCACCCCCTCCGGTCCGCTAAAAAGATAGGCGCCGGCCAGGGTTCCGGACTTCCGGTACCCCTTAAGCCTTTCGATAGTCCTGGCGTGTCCCTTTATATCTTTAAATGACATCCTCTACGATCCCCCTGATCTTACGCTGAGTGAGATTTTTATTCTTTTCTACCTTTACCACCTTGATCCGCCGGCGGTTGAGGGAGGCCAGGTGCAGGTATCCACGTCTTACGCGCTGATGATAACTGATCGACCTTTGCTCAATACGGTCCTTTACCCTGCCGCAGCGCCTGAGGCCTTCCTCAGTAGCCTCATCCAGTAATATCGTCAGATCCGGCTTTATCCCGTAAGTAGAAACCTTTCCCAGCTTCTTAATAAGACTTATATTTTGGCCCAGGCCATACCCCTGATAGACGATGGTAGAATCCAGGAATCTGTCGCAGATCACGGTCTTACCTTTCAAAAGCGCAGGGCCTATGATCTCTTGGACTATCTGAGCGCGCGCCGCCATATAAAGCAGCATCTCACAGGCCGGCGACATCGAATCGTTTTCAGCGTCTAAAAGAATACTTCTTATCTTCTCGCTGATTTTTGTCCCGCCCGGCTCGCGCAGAAAAATCACTCGGTGCCCTTTTCGCTTCAGATAATCAGAGAGGAGCCTCGCCTGCGTACTCTTCCCGCACCCCTCGTTGCCCTCAAATGTAATAAATTTGCCTTTCATAGTCAACCTGCTCTTTGCTATAAAATGAATCTGCCGACCTTCTCGCTCAGGGTCGGTTTTTTGCGGGTCCTGTCTTGGACTGTTTTCTCGGTGCATCACGCACCTCGAAAATCAGTCCAAGCCACCCGCAAAACTACTTATAATTTTCTGCGCCAGGTGGTGCCATCCTTTGTATCTTCCAGAATGACGCCCTTTGCCTCCAGCTCCTTGCGGATCTTATCAGAGAGCGCATAATCCTTATCCTTGCGCGCCTTCTCTCTCGCCTGAATCTTATCTTTAATATCCTTATCGGTAATTGCGCTGGTCTTCGTCTTGACCTTTAAGGATATCCCGAAGATATCCAGCATCTCCTTTAAGGATGCCTTTGCATGGATGAGAAAATCCGCATCTTCTATCTTCTTGTTGCTTAAACTCACCAGATCAAATATCGCTGCCAGGCCGCGGGGCGAATTAAAATCATCATCCATCGCTTCAATAAATTGATCTTTTATTTTTTCTATCTCTTTAAGGTCTGCGGTCTTGGGTCTTTGGTCTGCGGTCTTTAGCCTTAAATCTATTTTTTGCAGCAAAATTACGATCCGCTCTAGAGCCTCTGCGGATTCACGCATCCGATCCTCGCTATAATCGATCGGTGAAGCATAATGCGCGCCCAGGAAGAAAGCTTTTAGGGTATCGGCGCTATGTTTTTTCAGGATATCCTTTATCGAGATAAAATTCCCCAGCGACTTGGACATCTTCTGGCCGTTGATCGTCAGAAGGCCGTGGTGGATCCAATATTTAGCAAACTGTTTTCCGGATCTTGCCTCACCCTGGGCGATCTCATTCTCATGATGCGGAAAGATCAGGTCCCGTCCACCGGCGTGTATATCAAGGGTATCAGTCTTTAAGAACTTTTGAGACATTACTGAGCACTCGATGTGCCATCCGGGCCGGCCCTTGCCCCACGGGCTATCCCAGGCAGGTTCATCCTGCTTCGACTTCTTCCAGAGGGCGAAATCCAGAGGATCTTTTTTGCTTTTGCTCGGCTCGATCCTTGCGCCTGACTGCATCTGGTCTATGCTCTGCCCGGATAACTTGCCGTATCCGGAAAATTTCCTGACATTAAAATAAACATCCCCGCCCGACTCATATGCAAAGGCCTTATCGAGAAGCACCTTGATATATTCAACCATCTCCGGAATATTTTCGCTTGCCCTGGGCTCGTGGTCAGCCTTTTCAATACCCAACGCTAAAAGATCTTCCTGGTAGCTCAAGATATACTTCCCGACCAATTCCTTCCAGTCGATTTTGAGTTCATTGGCGCGGTTGATGATCTTATCGTCAATATCGGTGATGTTGCGTACAAAATTTACCTTAAAGCCGCGATATTTAAGATAGCGCCTGATCAGATCGAAGCAATATAGGCTGCGGGCATGGCCGATGTGGGAATCGTCATAAACGGTGACGCCACAGGTATAGATATTTACTTTTGGAGGCTTTATCGGTGTAAACTCTTCCTTCTTGCGGGTGAAAGAATTATATACAGAGATCGGCATAAATCTATTGTTTTCTCTCCAGCTTATCGATCCGTTTCTGGAGCTCTTCCATTGATTGCTTGATCGGGTCAAGTACGTGAACATGATCTAATGCGCCTTCGATCTTCTTTCCGTCCTGCTTGGTGATCCTCCCCGGGATGCCTACGACTGTGGAGTTTGGCGGGACATCCTTGATCACTACCGCGTTTGCGCCTACGTATGAGCTATCGCCGATAGTGATATTGCCGAGGATCTTGGCACCCCCTCCGATCACGACGTTGTTGCCGATAGTGGGATGCCGCTTCCCCGTTTCCAGGCCCGTGCCGCCTAATGTGACCCCCTGATACAAGAGCACATCATCGCCGATAATAGAGGTCTCTCCGATCACCACTCCCATACCGTGGTCGATAAAAAACCTCTTACCGATCTTGGCCCCGGGATGGATCTCGATCCCGGTCAGGGATCTTGAGATCTGACTGATAAAGCGCGCGAAAAAGATAAAGCGTAATCTATAGAAAAAATGAGCGAAACGGTGCGCGATCAGGGCGTGTAACCCCTGATAGAGAAAGAGCACCTCAAGGAATCCCTTAGCCGCAGGATCCCTTTTCTGAGCTGCCCTGATCTCTTTATAGAAAAACAAAGATATGAGCATGGCTTTGGCAATGAATAAAACTAAAATGATAGATAAAAC
>JBHPDM010000002.1:0-71142 GCA_042577285.1 Candidatus Omnitrophota bacterium | reverse complement strand
GCCGGATCGCGCTCTGAGCAATCGGCTAATTTCCCGGGCAGCCCGCCGGAATCAAGTGCGCCTTTTCTACGCGTTAACTCTCTGGCCTTCCTTGCTGCGTCGCGGGCGCGCGAAGCAAGGATGACTTTATCGACGATCTTATTGGCGACCGAGGGGTTCTGCTCAAAAAAGCCGACCAGGGCGTCAAATACTGCCGAGGCGGCGAGCCCCTCGACCTCGGAGTTACCAAGCTTTGTCTTTGTCTGGCCCTCAAACTGCGGGTTGGGAATTTTTACCGAGATCACCGCAGTCATACCCTCGCGCGTATCATCGCCGGTGATGTTACCGGCGTTTTTGAGCAGATTCTTACTCTTTGCGTACTGATTGATCGCGCGGGTAAGCGCAGACTTAAAGCCGGAAAGGTGCGTGCCCCCTTCGGTGGTATTTATATTGTTGGCAAAGGAGAAGATGTTCTCAGCGTAGGCATCGCTGTATTGCAACGCAGCCTCTATCTGGATCTTCTCTTTTTCCTTTTCAAAGTGGATGATCTTCTTATGCAGGGTGTTCTTGCCCTTATTCAGGTACTCTACAAAAGAGACGATCCCGCCGGAAAACTGAAATTTTACCTCCTTATCCTGCCTCTCATCCTGCAGGTTGATCTCAAGCCCCTTGTTCAGGAAGGCGAGTTCCCTCAGGCGCTGGGAGAGAGTATCGTATGAAAAATTTATGTTGTTAAATATCTCCTTATCAGGCTTAAAGGTGATCTTGGTGCCGGTAGCGGCTGACTTGCCGACAACGGTAAGCTTTGAGACGGTCTTGCCGCGCTCAAAACGCTGGTGGTAGGTCTTGCCTTCGCGCTTTACCTCCACCTCCAGCCTGTCGGAGAGCGCATTGACTACGCTCACCCCCACGCCGTGCAGGCCGCCGGAGACGCGGTAGACCTTATGATCGAACTTTCCTCCGGCATGCAGGGTGGTCAGGACTACCTCGACCGCGGGCTTCTTCTCGGTCTTGTGAATATCTACCGGGATCCCGCGGCCGTTATCGGCCACGCTGACACTGTTGTTGTTGTGCACGACTACGCTGATCTTATCGCAGTGGCCGGCAAGCGCCTCATCAATGGAATTATCTACAACCTCATAAACCAGATGGTGCAGGCCGCGGTTAGAGGTATCACCGATGTACATCGCAGGCCTGAGCCTTACCGCCTCAATCCCCTCTAATACCTGGATCGTGGTGGCATCATAGGCCTTCTCCTTGTCAGGCCTTACGGACGTCCCGCCGGGCTGTCTGGCCTTGACAGGCGGCGCGGCCCTTACTTTCGACGCTGCCTTAGCCCGACCTTTCTTTATCTTCTTTTTCATTTTATCTGTCCTAAGCGTAAACGCACATCTTTGACTTTACTGGATCTGCGGCGCAATTTTGCTAACAAAACATCCCTGCCCAGGTTCATCTGGTAAAGCCACCCGGAAGAATCCACCCTAATATGTACTACTCCGTTTTTAAATGAGCTGATCCTGGCGTGTTTGCGCTCCTTCGGGGCCAGAACGTCCTTAAATATCCGCTGCGGGTCCTCCCCGGCTGCCCGTATACTGCGCTTCTCCATCTCCCTAAATACGCCCCGGATGGTGTGTTTTATCTCCTCCATTTTAACTTAGGCGCATCGGCAGCACGATATAGGTATAGCCCTCTCTGCGGATAACCCCGGGTTTCTCGCTGTCTGCCAGTTCAAAATCTATGCTCTCATCCGTCAGGTTTTTCAGCACATCTACCAGGTACTGCGGATTAAAGCCTGCTGCGATCTCCTTACCCTTATACTCTGCACGGATCTCCTCGCGGGATTCCCCGACATCGGGAGTAGTTTTGGAGATCACCATCCTGTCTTTAAAGGATTCTAATTTGACTGCCTGATAATCCGGGGTAGAGAGCAACGCCGCCCGCTTTACACCCAACAAAAAGTCCTCGCGGGATACCCCGATCTTATTATCTGAGGCCGGCGGCACCACCTGCTGATAATCCGGGAATTCCCCCTCGATAAGACGGGAGACTACGATCACCGCGCCCAGGTCAAACAATGCCTGGTTATCCCCAAGCGTCAACGATAACTCCCCCGGCCCCCCAAGGTTACGGTTAAGCTCCTGGATCGTCTTGATGGGAACGATAAATTTTAGCTCTTTATCAGCCGGTTGCTTGAGTTTCTTCTCTATTATCGCCAACCTCTTGCCGTCTGTAGCGACCAGGGTCAGTTTATCTTTACTGATCTTAAAGAGTATGCCGTTCAAAATATAGCGCGACTCGTCATATGAAACCGCAAAAGATGTCAACCCCAACATGCTCTTGAGGGTTTCCTGCTCGATCTTGATCACCTGTTTATCTTTAAACTCGGGCAGTTTAGGAAACTCATCGCCGGGAAGACCCATGATCTTAAACTGGCATTTTTGAGTTTCGATCAAGACCAGGTTATTCTTCTTAATATGGATATTTATATCTTCACCCGGCAGGTCCCTGATGATCTCCCCGAATCTCTTGGCCGGGACAGTGATCGAACCCCGCTCCTGGATCTCCACAGGTATTTCACAACTTATACCTATATCTAAATCGGTTGCTGTAAGCTTGACCCCATCCTGGATAGACTCGATAAGTATGTTGGAAAGTATAGGTAAAGCCGCCTTAGATGTAATCACCCCCTGGGTAGTTTGTATGCCGCTTAATAGGTCTGCTTTATTTGTTTTAAACTTCATTTCGTACGCTCCTATTAGTATTTATTAGTATATATTGATATAGTCTTAGTAGTAAGCCGGTTACATCCCTGTTTAAAATCCCCCAACCCCTTACTTCACTCTATCTTATACGGATAAGAACCACTTAATAACACTTGAATTCACTGTTTAATCACCTGGATCAACTTTTCGATGCGCTCTTTGAGTAACTCGTTGGAAACTATCTCTCCTTTAATCTTGTTGCATGAATGCAGGACCGTAGTATGATCTTTTCCCCCGAAAAAATCCCCGATCTCCGGGAGCGACGAATCAGTCAATTCTCTACTCAAATACATCGCTACCTGCCTTGGTCGCACTATATTCTTATTGCGCCTGCGCATCTTAAGTTCCTGCATCGATGTACCGAATTCCTCTGCCACGCAGCGCTGTATGAAGTCTACCGTGATCAGCTTCCTTGTTTCTTTCAGGAGGTCCTTGAGGACCTGTTTGGCCATATCCAGGGTGATCGGCTTCTCCTCCAATAATGAATAGGCGACGATCCGGATCAGGGCGCCCTCCAACTCACGGATATTTGTTTTGATCAGGGAGGCGATGAAGAAGATCACGTCGTCCGGCACAGAGATCGGCTCTCTCTCTATCTTCTTCTTCAAAATCGCCACTCTGGTCTCTAGGTCCGGCGGCTGGATATCGGTTGTCAGGCCCCAACCGAAACGCGAGACCAGCCGTTCCTGGAGATTAGCGATCTCCTTCGGCGGACGGTCAGAGGAGAGGATGATCTGTTTGTGTGAGTCGTATAGAGTATTAAAGGTGTGGAAGAACTCCTCCTGCGTCGATTCCTTCCCGGCGATAAAGTTTATGTCGTCGATCACCAGCACGTCTACATTCCTGTATTTCTGGCGGAAAGCGGGGGTGGAATGGTGCTGGATGGCAGCGATCAGTTCATTGGTAAAGCGCTCGGAGGACATGTAGTGGATTTTTACGCCTTTATCTTTAGCTTTATCCTTTACGTGATGGCAGACCGCCTGGATCAGGTGAGTTTTGCCCAGGCCGACGCCGCCGTAAATAAAAAGCGGATTATAGGCTTTAGCCGGCGAATCTGCAACTGCCAATGAGTATGCGTGGGCATGACGGTTGGAAGGGCCGATAACGAAATTCTCGAATGTATAACGCTGGTTCAGATTCGAAGTGCGTTGTGCCAGCGGCTGCCTGGCCCCGGCCGACTGCATCTGGGCCCTGTCGACTATGCTTTGCGCGGGCGCCCCGACCTCTAAGACTACAGAGAGTGCTTTTTTAGAGACCGAACCTACCGCCTTTTTTATATCATTAAGATAATGCTTCTCCACCCACTCCTTAAAGAAGCTATCAGGCACCTCCAGGGTGAGCGTGCCGTTTTCGGCCTGCTTAAGCTTGAGCGGCAGGATCCAGGTTTCAAAGGTAGTCTTGCCCAGGCTCTCCTTAAGACGCTCTAAGGCGCTTGGCCAGATGTTTTGGTTCTGCGGCATGTCAATTCACAGTTTATACACAGCTTGGAAAACTCTGTGGAAATCCAACTTCGGGGATATTATACAAGAGCGTGCATTATTATACAATAAAATTTTAGCCAGTCAACAGAAAATAAAAATAAATTTCATGAATATCTGGTTGACTTGCTTTCACTTTATGTTATAATTATCAACCTATTATAATATGGACGGAGAACTATGAAAAAAAACCTAAAAACACCCACAAAGATCGTAAAAAAGCGCCGGCACGGTTTCCGACGGAGGATGAAGGCCAGGACGGGCCGCAAGCTGATCGCCCGTCGCCGTCTGAAGGGCCGTAGGCGGCTGGCGGTCTAAGCGCCTATGTTGCGGCGGGCCGCCCTCACCCTACTAGACTTTTACCAGCAGCACATCAGGAGGATCCTGCCTGTTTCCTGTCGTTTTGAGCCATCATGCTCTGAATATACGAAACAGGCGATCCTAAAGTATGGGTTTTGCCGTGGAGCGCTCAAGGCATCAGCCAGGATAATCTCCTGTCATCCCTTTTCCGGCAGGTGCGGGTATGATCCGTTGCGCTAAGCAGTAGATTTTATAAACAGAGAAAGGATTTATGGATAAACGACTGATCTTCGCGATAGCATTATCAATGTTGATCCTGTTAAGCTGGTCTAGGATCGCTCCAAAGTTGTATCCTGTTGCTGAGCAACCACTTACAGGGAATATAGTTGAGTCCGGGCGCACTGTTGAGCGAGCTGGCGGAAATTTTCCTTCCAGGGATGCTATACAGGAATCGCCCGTTGAGGCAGAACCTCTGGCGGATCCTCAGCTCATAGAGCTAGAGCGTGACGGGATGATCCTGGTTTTTGACCAGGGGCGTGCCGCGATTAAAGAAGTGATCTTTAAAGATTACCTTTCGCATAAGTTTGATCTTCAGCGTGGTTTTCAGCTGGGTCTTGACGGGGTGGTTTTCCAATCCGGCGCAGTCTCCTCTCGCGAGGCCTCTTTTAGCTTTAGCGATCCGGTCAAGCGCATAACTAAGCGCTTCATTTTTTCTAAGTCTAAATATGCCATAGAGTTAGAGTTAACGGTAGAAAACCTTTCTTCCGGCTCGATCATCGTAGATCTTCCTTTGACTCTCGCGGAACTGGATTTCTCCAGGGGTAGGCAGCGGATGAGCTTCAAGCACATCGCGGTCAATACGCCGGAGGCCACGCTGCACTTTGGCAAGCCTGTTGATAAGGATTTCCAGTCAGCTAAATTTCTCGCTGCCAGGGATAGATATTTCTGTGTAATTGTCCAACCTGAAGATCTTGATAGGGGCGCGGCTGCAAGGATCAGAAAACATGGCTCTAGTGCAATAGCTAGCCTTCTCCTCCCGGAGCTGACCCTTGCTCCCGGAGCTGAAAGAACGCTTAATTTTCATATCTACTTGGGGCCACAGGAGTTGCAGGTTATTTCTAGCGTCAACCAGGAGTGGACCGATGTGATTTATTTTGGCCGGCTCGATTTTATCGCCCAAATCCTCCTGCAGCTGCTGGGATTTCTCTATGGGATAGTGCATAATTGGGGCGTAGTGATCCTGATCCTGAGCGTCCTAATTTACTTCCTCCTCTATCCGCTTACACTTAAGCAGATGCGCTCTATGAAGGCGATGCAGGCGCTGCAACCTAAGATCGCGGAGCTGCGCAATACTTATAAGGATAATCCACAGAAACTCAACAAAGCTACCATGGAGCTTTACAGGGAGCACAAGGTAAATCCTTTAGGGGGCTGTCTTCCGCTTCTCTTTCAGATCCCGGTATTCTTCACACTCTACCAGGTTTTGATGCGCTCCGTAGCCCTGAAGGGCGCTCATTTTCTTTGGATCAAGGATCTCTCTGAGCCGGATAGATTGTTCACATTGCCGACGGCGTTGCCGGTTCTGGGTGACGAGATAAATATTCTGCCGATCCTGATGGCGCTGGGCATGTTCTTCCAGCAGAAGATTACCATGGCGACTTCTGCAGGCGGCTCCAAGGAGCAGCAGAAGATGATGATGATCCTATTCCCGCTCCTCTTCGGATTCATCTTTTACCGGATGCCATCCGGGTTAGTTTTGTATTGGTTTACGAACAGCACATTCATGCTGATCAATCAGCTGAGGATTGCCAGGGCAAAATGACAGCTAATTCGAGCATAGAGATAGAGGGTAAGAGCGTTGAAGAAGCGGTTGAAAAGGCGCTTAAGGAGTTGAAGGTGCCGCGTAGTAGAGTTATGATTACGGTTCTCTCCGAGGAGGAAAAGGGACTTTTCGGGATGGAGGGAGCCAGGCCTGCCAAAGTTCGTGTAAGCATAAAAACTCGCTAAGAAAATACTTGACAAGGATTTGATTTCACGGATAATAGGGATAAATAGCAGTTGTAGCAGCGCATAGTTCCACGTGAAACATCTCCTAAATGTATAAATATCAATGAGTAAGGTAATAGCACTTTGTAACCAAAAGGGCGGGACTGGCAAAACTACATCTGCAATCAATCTCTCCTCATATTTAGCCCTGGCAGGAAAGAAGGTCTTGCTGATCGACCTTGACCCGCAGGCGAACGCCACCAGCGGCTTAGGCGTCAATAAGCACAATATCCAGAAGAGCACCTATCATATCCTCCTTGACGAATTGGACATTCAAGAGACCATGCAGCCGACGGGAGTGGCGAATCTTTCCCTTGCCCCCTCCAACCTTGATCTTACCGGAGCAGAAGTGGAATTAGTCAGTGTTTTGGGTCGGGAATATAGATTGAAGAAAGCGCTCGAAAGAGCAAGGACTGAATTTGATTTTATCTTAATAGATTGTCCACCGTCGTTGGGCTTGCTTACCGTGAATGCGCTATGCGCTGCAGATTCTGCGATCATTCCAGTGCAGTGCGAATTTTACGCCCTGGAAGGCTTAACGCAACTAGTTAGCACTATTAATCTTGTGAAGGACAATCTTAACCCAGGCCTCAAGATCGAGGGCGTACTTTTGACCATGGCGGATTATCGCACTAACCTTACTAAAGAGGTAATCCAGGAGGCGAGGAATTTCTTCCATGAGAAGGTGTATAAGACCGTGATTCCCAGGAATATCCGCCTTAGCGAGGCGCCGAGCTTTGGCAAGCCGATTGCTTTGTATGATAAGGATTCTGTTGGCGCGCAGCGCTATGCTGCATTAGCCGGTGAATTATCCGGGCTTAAGGTTCCGGAAGTCAGATTGGACAATTCTACGCAGGAAGAGAGCAAAGAGGAAATTAAATCAGGAGAGTGACTATGGAGAAGAAAGCATTAGGGAAAGGTATCAGCGCATTGATCCCGGAGCGGGAATCTACCGGCAAGGAGGAGAAGATATCATTCCTTAGATTGGGAGCGATACGCCCGAGCCAATTTCAGCCCCGGGAGGATTTTGATAATCAGGCGCTGGAAGATTTAGCCCAATCGATTAGAGAGAAGGGAGTGATCCAGCCGATTCTGGTACGCAGGCGGGGGGAGAACTATGAGTTAATCGCCGGAGAAAGAAGGCTGCGCGCAGCTAACCTATTGCAATTAAAGGAGATACCAGCAATAATCAGGGAGATCAATGACGAAGACTCATTAGAGTTAGCGCTGATCGAAAACCTTCAGCGGGAGGAGCTTAATCCGATTGAAGAGGCGCGGGCTTATCAGTACCTGATGAATAAGTTTAAGTTGACGCAGGAGCGGATCAGCGAGGTCCTGGGAAAGGCGCGCGTCTCTGTTACTAATACCCTGCGCCTGTTGAAATTGCCTAAAGAGATCCAGGATGAGATGAAGAAGGGGCGAATTTCTTTCGGCCACGGAAGAGCTCTTTTGGAGATAGATGATGGGAATAAGCAGCGTCGCCTTACGCAGGAGGTGATCTCAAAGGGATTATCCGTAAGGGAGCTGGAAAGCTTGATAAAGACTCACCGTCCCAGCGTCAAAAGGCCAAAGCACTCGATACGCAAGCAAGATCCTTACCTAGTAGTTTTAGAAGATGAGCTACAGCACGCCCTGGCGACTAAGGTGCGTATCAGCCGGCGCAAGAAGCGCGGGCAGATCACTATAGAATTTTATTCGCAGGAGGACCTTGAAAGGGTAGTCAATAAGATCAGAAAGGGATGATTAGATGAATGAGGCAGCGTTAATATTGGTCAAGCCCGACGGACTGAAAAAATCTCTGACCGGCAATGTCCTGACCCGGCTCTCGGAGAGTAAACTGGAGATCGTTGCGGCCAAGATGGTGCGCGTCTCAAAGGAGCTTGCCGAAGAACATTACAAACATCTGCAAGAGGAACCTTTCTTCGGGGAGCTGGTCAAATATATCCGCGGCGAGTTACACAACCGGCGCAAGGTGATGGCGTTGGTGTATTGGGGAAAAGATGCGATCGCGAAGTGCCGCCAGCTTGCCGGAGCGACGAACCCGGAGAAGGCGGAAGCAACGACTATCCGCGGCTCATACGGAAGGATAACCACTCTGGGGGTTTACGAAAATGTGATCCACGTCTCCTCCGATGCCAAGGAATCTGAACGCGAGATCAAGCTGTGGTTTAAACCACAGGAGATCATCGTTGATCTGTACCCCACCAAGGCGGTTACTGAAAAGGAACGTAAGGTCAATGGCTGGGCGTAACCTATTGAGGTAGAATATGTTAAGAAGCATGACCGGATTTGGAAGCAGAGAGGCGGAGTTTAAGGGGATCGGTAAGGTCCTCGTCGAGTTGAGGAGCTCAAATCACAAGTTCTTAGAGACGGTTTTTCATCTGCCGGAGGGGCTGATTTCACTTGAAGATAGGCTAAAGAGGATCATCGAGTCCAGGATTAAAAGGGGGAGGGTACTTTGTATAATCCGCATCACCGGCGGCGCAGCCTCCCAGGTATCTATTAATAAGAAGCTGTTGAGGCGTTACATCTCATCGCTGAAAGGCGTAGAGAAGAAGTTCAGGGTCGCCAATGATATAAATTTAAGCGCCCTGATACACCTGCCCGGGGTATTATCGCTGAAGGAGGGGGAATTCTCCAAAGGCAAGATCTGGCAGCAGTTAAGTAAGACCCTAACCGGGGCCTTGGATGACCTGATCAGGGCAAGGCAGAATGAGGGGCGCGCTACGCATGCCTTTTTGTTAAACAGGGCAAAAACGCTAAAGCGTTCCCTGGAAGTGATCAGGCAGCGCTTCAAGCAGGCGGTGCGCAGGAAATTAGCCAGGATCAAGGCGGATGAAGAGCGCGCCAGCTTTCTGAAGTATTCCGATATCAGCGAGGAGATCGAGCGGCTGAGTTACCACATCAAAAACCTGACCAAGCGGCTCTACGCCGTGGGGCCGATAGGTAAAGAGTTGGATTTTATCGCCCAGGAGATGCAGCGCGAGGCCAATACCATCGGCGCAAAGAGCTGCGCGTCGGGCATCTCGGGGAAAGTCATTTATATAAAGAGCCAGATCGAGAAGATTCGCGAACAGTTACAGAATATAGAATAATACGTGAAGCGAAGATCCGGACTAATATTCGTTATCTCCGGCCCATCGGGTTCGGGTAAGACAACGCTGGCAAAACAGCTCCTAAGGTCCCGGGCAATTAAGGGCCGCCTGTCAGGGTCTGTGTCTTTTACTACCCGGCCGAAGAGGTCGAAGGAGAGAGAGGGCAGGGATTATTTTTTCATCAGCAGGCAGCAGTTTCTAAAACTTCGTGAGAAGCAGAAAATCCTTGAATGGACCAACTTCCTGGGATATTATTACGGAACGCCCAGGGAGCGTATAGACCGGCAGCTAAAGAGTGGCCGCAGCATCGTCTTATGCCTGGACTTAAAGGGCGCGCGCGTGATCAAGCGCTTGTATCCTGAGGATGCGGTCACTATTTTCATCCTTCCGCCGTCTCTTGCAGCGCTGCGCGCCAGGGTGAAAAGGCGCTGTCCTAAGACGGACGGCAAGGAGGTCGCGCGCAGGATCAGGCGGGCGCACTCCGAGCTCTCTGCGTCGCGGCGTTACGACTATCGTCTGGTAAACAGGGTATTGAAGCGTGCGGTAAAGCAACTGCAGGAGATCGTTTCCTGCGAAATCAACGGCAAGCGTTAAAGGAGCAGAATTGTTATACGTACCTTTGGAGCAGCTTCTGGAGAAGAGCGGTAATTCGATCTATAAGCTTGTGGTGATGGCCTCAAAGAGGGCGCTTGAGATCTCTGAGGGCAAGCCGAAGCTGATCGATATGAGCTCGGCAATAAAACCATCGACCATTGCCCTGCATGAGATCATCCAGGATAAGCTGCGATATAAGAAGGCAAAGGCAGGATAGGCGGATGGCCGCAAAGAAAGAGGTGGTCCTTGGCGTAACTGCCGGGATCGCTATTTATAAGTCTTGTGAGATCGTACGCAGGCTGACAGGCGAGGGCTTTAGGGTCAGCGTTGTGATGACCCCGGAGGCGAAAGAGTTGATCCGTCCGGTCGTCTTTGAGGCGCTTTCCGGCAATAAGGTCTTCTGCGAGATGTTTAAGCAGGCAGGGGAGTGGGAGATCGGGCATATCTCTCTGGCAAAACGGGCAGGCCTGGTCCTGATCGCTCCGGCCACAGCCAATATCATCGCAAAGATCGCCGGAGGAATTTGCGATAACCTGCTTGGCTGTGTTGTCTGCGCGACAAAGGCGCCGGTCTTGGTCTGTCCGGCGATGAATGACGGGATGTATAGCAATAAGATCGTGCAGAGCAACATCAAGAAGCTGCAGGGGCTAGGGATCAGGTTTGTTGAGCCGCGCAAAGGGCGGCTTGCCTGCGGCGATCTGGGTATTGGCTGCCTGGCAGAAGTCGATACGATCATTAAAGCGGTAAAAAAGATTCTTTGATAGACGGCGACGTAGCCAAGTGGTAAGGCAGCTCTCTGCAAAAGAGCTATCCAGCGGTTCGAATCCGCTCGTCGCCTTGAATTTTGCGCAGCAAAATTCATCCCGAGCGAAATCAGTGCTGCGCATAGGCGCGAGGGACCAAAGGCCGGTATAAGCGGGCAAGTGGTGGAATGGCATACACGAAGGATTTAAAATCCTTTGGCCGCAAGGTCGTGAGGGTTCGACTCCCTCCTTGCCCATAAAGACGCGGGGGCTCATGGGTTAAATAGATAGCGCACCATGGCCCAGCAGAAATTAATAGATGTGGGCTCATAGCTCAGTTGGTTAGAGCGTTTGCTTGACATGCAAAAGGTCAGAGGTTCAAGTCCTCTTGGGCCCACCAGCTTTTGCGTAAGCAAAAGCGCAGTCCCGAGCGACTATAAGTAATGTGCTGATCGCGAGGGACCATTTCAAAAGATATGGATATACACACACTACGACATTCTTGTTCCCACGTGATGGCCCAGGCGGTGAAGGAGCTTTGGCCGAACGTAAAGCTTGGCATCGGGCCTGCTATCGAGAACGGGTTTTACTATGACTTTGATAAAAAGGAACCATTTACCGACGATGATCTGCAGAAGATCGAGAAGAGGATGCGCGAGATCATCGCTAAAGACGAATCCTTCATCCGGGAGGAGCTCTCTAAAAAAGATGCGCTTAAGCTCTTTAAGCCATTAAAAGAGGATTACAAGGTAGAATTGATCGAACAGCTTACCGAAGAGAAGGTCTCTATTTATAAAACCGGGAAGAAGTTTTTGGATCTCTGCCGCGGCCCGCACCTAAAATCTACGGGTGAAATCAAGGCCTTTAAGCTTTTATCGGTCGCCGGCGCTTACTGGCACGGGATCGAGACGAACCCGATGCTGCAGAGGATCTACGGCACCTGCTTTGATTCGCAGGACGAGCTGGCTGCGCATTTAAAGAACCTCGAAGAAGCCAGGAAGCGTGACCACAGAAAGCTTGGGCCCTCTTTAGAGCTCTTTGACATCTACCACGAGGAGGCAGGAGCAGGCTTAGTTTTTTACCACCCCCGCGGAGCGCTGCTGCGCAAGATCATCGAGGATTACGAGAAAGAAGAGCATCTAAGGCGCGGCTATCAGATGGTGATCACCCCGCAGATCATGCATTCTAAGCTCTGGCACACCTCCGGACACTACGAATATTATAAAGATAATATGTACAGTTTTAACCTTCCGGCTGAGAAATCCGCCAAGATCGGCGCGGAGTATGTATTGAAGCCGATGAACTGCCCCGGCCACATCCTGATCTATAAATCAAAGATCAGAAGTTACCGGGAGTTGCCTTTGAGATTATTTGAGCTGGGCACAGTCTACCGCCACGAGAAGACAGGTGTCTTGCACGGGCTGCTGCGCGTGCGGGGTTTCACCCAGGATGATGCGCACATCTTCTGCCTGCCGGAGCAGCTCAAGGATGAGATCAAGGCGGTGATTGATTTTGTCTTTAATCTGATGAAGGTATTCGGCTTCAGCGATCTAGGCATAGAGTTGAGCACCCGCCCGCAGAAGTCTATCGGCAGCGAAGAGGATTGGCAAAGAGCTACAGAGGCGCTGGAGGGCTCCCTAAAGGAGAAGGGCCTCTCCTATAAGGTCAATGCCGGCGAAGGCGCCTTTTACGGCCCTAAGATAGATATCAAGTTAAAGGATGCGCTAGGCAGAGACTGGCAGTGCGCTACGATCCAGTGTGATTTCTCCATCCCCAAGAGGTTTAAACTTACCTATATAGATAGTGCAGGTAAGGAGAAGCAGCCGATCATGGTGCACCGGGTGATCCTGGGCAGCCTTGAGCGGTTTATCGGAGCATTAGTTGAGCATTACAACGGCGCCTTCCCCGCATGGCTTGCTCCGGTTCAGGCAGTGGTCATACCGATAAAGGATTCTTTGCAAGACTATGCCGAGGAGGTCAGGAAAACACTCCAAGAGAATTCGATCAGGGCCGAAATAGATGCTCGCAGCCAAACCCTGCAGAAGAGGATCCGCCAGGCTGAAGTCGCCAAGGTACCTTACGCCCTGATCGTCGGCGAGCGGGAGCGTAAAGAGGAGACAGTCGCCGTAAGAAAAAGGGGCAAGGGGGATACCGGTAGCAGAAGACTGGAGGAATTTATCAAAGAGATCAAAGAGGAAGTAGAAAACAGGAGGTGCTAAGATTAAAAAGTACATCCGCATCAACGAAAGGATCCGCGTTCCCCAGGTGCGCGTGATCGGGCCTAAGGGAGATCAGTTAGGTGTCATGCCGACAGATAAAGCTTTGCAGAGCGCAGTCCAGCAGGAACTAGACCTGGTAGAGGTCGCTCCTTCTGCAAGCCCCCCGGTCTGCCGGATCATCGATTTCAGCAAGTTCAAATACGACCAGGAGCGCAAGGAGCGCGAAGCCAAGAAACATCAGAGGCACGGCAAACTTAAAGAGATCCGGGTCAAGCCCAATATCGATGACCACGACTACCAAACAAAATTAAAGCAGGCGGTCACTTTCCTGGGCAAAAGGGACAAAGTAAAAGTAAATCTGTTCTTCCGGGGCAGGCAGATGGAGCATATAGACCTGGGCAGGAAGATCCTGGATAGATTTATCAGCGATATGCAGAATAAAGGGCAGTTGGAGAGAGGGCCATCGATGGAAGGCAGGATCATGTCCTTCGTAATAGCCCCGAAATAAGCGAGGTGTAAAGAATGGGTAAATTAAAGACAAAAAAGGGAGTAGCCAAGAGGTTTAAGTTGAGTAGAAACAAGAAGGTGCGCTGTTCATCGGGAGGTAAGAGCCACCTTTTATCCAGCAAGAGCGCAAAAAGGCTGCGCAGGCTACGCAGGCGCAAGGGTATCGATACTAAAAAATACAAAAAACATTTAAGGAGGATGTTACCATATGGCTAAAGCAAGACACAGCGTTGCTACAAGGCGGCGCAAGAAAAGACTACTAAAGAGATCAAAGGGTTATTGGGGGCAGAGGAGCAAGCACTATCAGCAGGCTCGCAGGGCCCTGATGCACGCGCTCGTCTATGCCTATCGGGACAGGCGGGTAAAGAAGAGGACCTTCCGCCGGCTCTGGATCACGCGTATCAGCGCAGCCTGCAAGCAGGCCGGTACTAACTATAGCTCATTTATGAAGGGGCTAAAAACATGCAAGATCACCCTGGACAGGAAGATCCTGGCCGACCTGGCAGTCAAGGACAGTAAGGCATTTAAGAAATTAGTAGAATTAACCAAGAAGTAGGACCATTACCAGGATAAACAAAGGGGTGTCGCTAAGATGTATGTGATAATCGTAGGTTGCGGCAGGGTAGGCTCGGAGCTGGCAAAACTTTTGTCCGGCGAAGGGCACAATATCGTAGTGATCGATAAGAGCCCAGACGCCTTTGAGCGGCTGGGAGACAGCTTTAACGGGCTTACTTCAGTGGGCAATGGTTTCAACTTGGACCTCTTAAAGCAGGTGGGGATCGAAAAGGCGAATGTCTTCTGCGCGCTGACCAACGGCGATAATACCAATCTCGTATCGGCGCAGGTAGCCAAGAAGATCTTTAAGGTCCCTAAGGTCGTAGTGCGGGTTTATGATCCACAGCGCGCACACATCTATTCGGCGTTAGGCCTGGACGTGATCAGTGGCACGGTGCTTGTCGCCTCTAAATTACGCGACCAGATCATTGAGAGCCGCTTTTCAAGCTATCTTATCGAGAGCAAGGAGTTGGGGGTAATCGAGGTAGAGGCGAAGAATAGCCTTGTAGGCAAGATGGTCCAGGAGCTCAATATGCCGGGAGAGTTTATGGTCGCCGCGATCAAGAGGCTGGAGGGGGCGATCATCCCGGAGCCGTCTACTCCGCTTCAGGCAAAGGATATGATGATGGCCGTAGTCAAGGTGTCAAGCCTGAAAAAAATAAAGCAAAAGTTCGGGCTATAAGATGGGGGCACAAAAGATGTATATTGTAATCGTAGGCGCAGGTAATGTAGGATATTTTTTGGCCAAGAGACTGTTGGCTGATAATCACACCGTCTGCATAGTAGACAAAAACAGGGAGACCTGTGAAAGGGTAGCCAAGGATCTAGAGGTCTTGGTGATCAACGGCGACGGCTGCGATCCGCACATCCTGGAGGAGGCCGGTATTAAGCGCGCTGAAGTCCTGGCCGCGGTGACCAGCGAAGACGAGGATAACCTGATCGTATGCCAGCTGGGTAAGGAGATGTTCAAGGTCCAGCGTACCGTCGGCAGGGTAAATGAGCCGGATAACGAACACACATTCTCAGAGCTCGGTGTAGATGTCCCAGTCGATACTACGGAGATCATCGCTAAGATCATCGAAGAGGAGGTATCTTTCTCTGACTTCGTCAACCTGATGAGTTTTAAGCGCGGGAAGCTGGCCATTGTACGCATCGACCTGCCGAAAGAATCTCCGGTGATCGATAAAGAGGTGAAGGATATCAAGCTCCCGCCGGATTCGGTCCTGGTCTCGATCGTGCGCAAGAACCTGGTGATCGTCCCCAAGGGGGATACCAAGCTTATGCTGGGCGATGACATCGTCGCACTGACCCAGATCGGCAATGAGCCGCAGCTTATGGATGTGCTGGTAGGAAAGACCTGATATAAGGTAGAGCGAGATGATCGCAAAATTAGTAAATATAACTTTAGGCATTGCCACTGAGCTTGCATACGCTTTGTGCATCATGCTGGCGGCATTCCTGATCTGCTTTTTGATATCGCTATGATCATTCACCCCACCATAGATGACGTAAGAGCGATCGGTTATTACCTGGGCAAGATTATCATGGGGCTGGGCCTGGTGATGCTGGTGCCATTAGGGGCCGGGTTTCTCTTCGGTGAGATAAACCCGCTCTTTGATTTCCTGATCGCGGTAGAGATAACCTTTATCTTCGGCCTGATCCTGACTAAGCTTTGTTTTACCGATAAGGACCTGGACTGGATGCAGGGGATGGTAGTGGTGGCTCTCTCCTGGATCGTGGCGATGATCCTGGGCGCAATACCCCTGTATTTAAGCGGCCACTGGGGTTCATATCTTGATGCCTGCTTTGATGCTATGTCCGGATTTGCCACGACGGGTCTGGTCCTAGTCCAGGACCTGGATCATCTTTCCTTTACGCATAACTTCTGGCGCCACTTTATCATGTTTATCGGCGGCCAGGGAATCGTGATCATCGCGCTCTCATTCTTTGTCAGGGGGGTCTCAGGGGCGCTGAAGATGTATGTCGGGGAGGCGCGGGAAGAGAGGGTGTTGCCTAACGTGGTGCACACCGCGCGCTTCATCTGGCTGGTCAGCGTAGTATACCTGGTCCTGGGCACAGTAGTCTTAGGGGGGGTCGGGATCATAAACGGGATGAAGCCGCTGCGCGCATTCTTCCACGGAGCCTGCGTTTTTATGGCCGCCTTTGACACCGGCGGATTTGCCCCGCAGTCGCAGAATATCCTTTATTACCATAGTTTTCCTTTCGAGATCATAACGATGATGTTTATGTTCCTGGGAGCGATCAACTTTAAGCTGCACTATAATCTTTGGACCGGTAACCGCAGAGAGATCCGTAGGAACATCGAGATGATCACTTTCTTCATCAGCGCGATGATTATCTTTGCCATAGTCGCGGTCGGCCTGGAAAGGGGAGGGCTTTACCCGGGGCCCCTGATGCTCTTTAGGAAGGGGTTTTATCAGCTGATCTCGGCGCACACCGGCACCGGTTATATGACCATATATGCCGCACAGTTTGCCAGGGAATGGCCGGACCTGGCCCTGGTCGGAGTGATCTGCGCCATGGCATTAGGCGGCAGCAGCTGTTCTACTACCGGCGGCATAAAGATGCTGCGCATCGGGATCATCTTTAAGGCCCTGCAGCAGGAGATCAAGAAGATCATGCTTCCCCAGAAGGCAGTGGTGGTGCAGCGGTACCACCACATCAAAGAGGCGTTTCTCGAGGATAAGCAGGTGCGCTTTGCGCTTCTGATCACGCTGGCATATCTTGTCCTATACGGCGCAGGGGCGATCGTGGGGATGCTCTATGGCCATCCTTTCTTAAGGGCCCTATTTGAATCCACCTCTGCGGCTGCCAATGTGGGGCTTTCCTGCGGAATCACAAATGCCGGGATGCCGGCGGTTTTAAAACTGACCTATATTATTCAGATGTGGGCGGGGAGGCTTGAGTTTATCGCGGTATTCACGCTTTTGGGATTTTTCATTGCGGCAATAAGGGGAAAGTAATGAAGAGAGTACAGAGTTTACTGATTCTGCCGACTATAATCTCTTGCGCTGTGTTTTTAGTTTCTACTAATTGCCATGCCCAATCAGTCTCTTCCGTCGAATTGATAGGAGATGCTGCCGCCTTCGATGGTAAAGAGGTAGTCTATGAAGGCGAGGTGATCGGGGATATAATGAAGCGCGGGGATCACGCCTGGGTGAACGTACGTGACGGCCAGGCCTCGATCGGTATCTGGGTTGCCAGACATCTATTAAAGGACGTGCGTTTTGCAGGAGGTTATAAAGCCAAAGGAGACCGGGTAGAGGTCAGGGGCGAGTTTCATCGCGCCTGTCCTGAACATGGCGGGGATCTGGATATTCATGCAAAGATGCTGCGCAAGGTAAGTCCGGGGAGACTGCTGCAGGAGAAGGTTAATTCTTCAAAGAGAAGGTTTGTCTTTATATTATTAGGAGTGTTATGCGCAGTGTTGATATTGAGATTCTTAAAGCTGAAATAGAATTTGAGGCCAAGGAGCTTGATTCTCCGGCCAGGCTGGAGGAGTTCCGGGTAAAGTATCTGGGCAGGAAGGGCCTCCTTGCCCAGCTGACCGCCTTGATCCCTACTCTGCCTAAAGAGGAGCGGGCGGCTTTCGGCCAGAAAGCCAATACTATCAAGCAGCGGCTCTCTGCCGTGATCGAGGAGAAACAGAAAGTGCTTGGCGCTGCGCAGCCGGGTGTTACGGATTTTGCTGTAGATATCGGATTACCCGGTATCGCCCAGGATCTGGGCCATCTTCATCCGATCACACAGGTGATCGATGAGATCTGTACGATCTTTAAACAGATGGGTTTTTCAGTCGTTGAGGGGCCGGAGGTAGAGACTGAGTATAATAATTTCACCGGGCTGAATATCCCTCTGGACCACCCCTCAAGAGACGTCTTTGATACTTTCTACGTCGACCTACCGCAGGCCAAGAATAAATTATTATTACGCAGCCATACCTCCCCCGTACAGATCCGGATGATGAAGGCGCAAAAGCCGCCTCTGGCGGTAGTTGTGCCGGGTAGGGTCTACCGTCCGGATGCTGTGGACGCCAGCCATTCATTTATGTTTCATCAGGTCGAGGGTTTTCTGGTCGATCAGGATGTCAGATTTTCGGATCTAAAGGGGGTCCTGGAGATATTTGCCAAGAAGGTCTTTGGCCGGGATATCAAGATGCGCTTTAGGCCGCACTTCTTTCCCTTTACCGAGCCGTCAGCAGAGGTAGATATTTCTTGCATTATATGCAAGAGAGTACAGAGCACAGAGCACAGAGCAGAGAGCAGATGTTCGGTATGCGGGGGTAAGGGGTGGCTTGAGATATTAGGCTCCGGGATGATCCATCCCAATGTCTTTAAGAATGTCGGTTATGATCCTAAGAAGTATAGCGGCTTTGCCTTTGGCATGGGCATTGAGCGTATCGCGATGCTTAAATACGGCATCGACGATATCAGGATGTTTTTTGAAAACGACTTAAGGTTTCTGAATCAGTTTTAGGGCGCGATATGAGATTAACTTATAATTGGTTAAAAGATTTCCTAGATATAAAGTTGCCGGCGCGCCAACTCGCCGATAAATTGACTATGGCAGGGATCGAAGTGACCGCCTTAGAGGAGAAGGATGGTGATTTTATCTTTGAGGTCGAGATCACCCCTAACCGGCCGGATCTTTTGAGTCTGATCGGCGTTGCGCGCGAAGCAGCGGCAATTACCCATTCCAGGCTTAAAATCCCTAAAGTTAAAGGCAAAACTAAAAATCCAAAATCAAAAACTAATTTCAAGATCAGCGTCCAGGATAAGAAGGATTGCCCTAATTATAGCGCTACGATAATCAAGGGCGTCAGGGTGGAGGAATCTCCTGCCTGGCTTAAGAAGAGGTTGGAGCTGGTGGGTTGCCGCAGCGTGAATAATGTAGTGGATATTACCAATTATGTGTTGTTTGAACTGGGCCAACCATTGCACGCTTTTGACTTGGAAAAACTGGGAACCGATCTGATCTGTGTACGCCGGGCAAAGAAGGGGGAGCGCCTGACGACCATCGACGGGGTCAAGAGGGAGCTGGATCCTGATATCCTGGTGATCGCAGACGGCAAAAAACCGGTTGCCCTCGCCGGGATCATCGGCGGCGAGGAAAGCGAAGTTTCAGGGAGCACAAAGGATATATTGCTTGAGTCTGCGCTCTTTCAGCCGGCAGTGGTGCGCCGGGGCAGGCAGAGGGCAGGGATGCAAAGCGAATCATCTTACAGGTTTGAGAGGGGGGTAGATCCTCAAGGGATCGCTCTTGCTGCGCATCGGGCAGCTGCTTTGATAGGTGAGCTCGCCGGAGGGGATCTGGAATCGGTCAAAAGCGCAGGAGCATCCACAGATAAAAAGCGTAAAATAACCTTAAAGATAGCCTCAGTCGTCAATACCCTGGGAGTTGATATCGGTCTGGCCCGGGTCAAGGGGATCTTAAACAGCCTGGGGTTAAAGACAAGATCTTCTGGCAGAGATACCTTGAGCGTTGAAGTGCCATCGCGCCGGCAGGACCTGCGCCTGGATGTCGATCTGATCGAAGAGGTAGCCCGCATCTTTGGTTATGAAAATATTCCTAAGACCTCGCCGCGGGTCAGGCTGCGTGCAGCCAGCGATGCCAAAGGAGAGATGGTCACGCGCATCAAGGATATGCTGGTCGGCCTGGGGCTGAACGAGGTGATCACCCATAGCCTCGTCGATGAGGGACTTATCAGAATCCTAAATCCCTTAAGCAAGGAGCAGGCAGTTTTGCGGTCGAGCCTGATCCCCAGCCTTGTATCCCGGGTGACTTATAACTTAAACCAGAGGCAGGGATACGTCAATATTTTTGAGATCGCCAATGTATTCTCCAGCGAAGACAGATCCATCCGTGAAGAATTAACCTTAGGCCTGGCCCTCTGCGGCGAGAAGCCGAATGCCGCCCTGCGCAAGGATAAGGGCGAGGCAGGTTTCCTGCGCATAAAGGGGATCCTAGAAGTCCTTTTTTCCCGGCTAGGCGTAGAAGGTTATACTTTTAGCAATAGCAAGGACCTTTCGTTGATAAAGATCAATATTAATAAAGAGCAGATCGGCGTAATGAAGGCTTTGGAGAGGGGGATCTCTACCGCTGAGGTGAAGCTTGATAAGATCATCACCGGCGCAAGGATAAAAAAGCGCTTTAAAGCGCTCCCTGTATATCCGCAGATATCCAGGGATATCAGCCTTGTGGTCAAGAAGGATGTTTCCGTCTCCGGCCTGCTTGAGAGCGTAAAGGAAGAGGGCGTCCCATTGCTGCGCAAGGCTGAGGTAGTCGATTATTACACCGGCGAACAGATCCCCTCTGACTGTAAGGGACTGACCGTCTCTTGTATCTACCGCTGCGACGAGCGTACCTTGACCGAGGGCGAGATCCAGCCGGTTCACGAAGCTATTGCCAGGGTTTTAGCGGATAAATTCGGGGCACGGACGCGATAAGTTGACTTGCATAAAAAGATGTGTTATACTTTTTACACGAAGTTAAACTTTGCTCATTTTACATATCCCTGCCGTGCCCGTTGGGAGCTGACTAAGAGGTGAATCAACAGCTATCTCAGGGGAGCTGACTCTTCGCTTGCTAAGGCACGCGAAGGAGGCGCCCACTTGTAAACAAGTCGATTCAACCTATAGAGCCCAACGGCACAGGTGGGGATTTTTTTGAATTAGTGCCGGACAGTCAATAGTTAAAATGACTAAACAATCTACAGATTTATTTGCGGATAAACTCCCCGTTAACAAAAATCTTCCCCTTGCGGTGCGTATGCGCCCCGGCACCCTGGAAGAATTCGTCGGGCAGGAGCATATGTTAGGAAAGGATACGCTCCTGCGCCGGGCGATAGAGGCGGACCGGGTAAGTTCCTTGATCCTTTACGGACCGCCCGGCACCGGAAAGACTTCGCTTGCCCGGTGTATCGCCAATACCACTAAGTCATATTATGCCCCGGTAAACGCCACCACCTCTAACACCGAAGAGTTAAGACGCCTGATCGCTACGGCAAAGGTGCGCCTTTCTAATACGGGTAAGAAGACGATTCTTTTTATCGATGAGATACATCGCTTTAACAAGGCGCAGCAGGATGTGCTGATGCCTGATGTAGAGGATGGGAACCCCGTCCTGATCGGCGCTACGGTGAACAACCCCTTCTTTTCCCTGGTATCACCCCTGATCTCCCGCTCGATGGTCTTTGAGTTAAAGAGCCTCTCGCAGGATGAGATCTTACGCATCCTGAACCGCGCCCTGAAGGATAAGCTCAAAGGGTTTGGCAGGCGCAGGGTAAAGGTTGATCAGCAGGCGCTTGACTTCCTCGCTAAATCCTGCGAAGGCGATGCGCGCAGAGCATTAAATGCCCTGGAAATCGGAGTATTGACTACCGCTAAGGCTAAGGATGGATCAGTTAATTTTGACCTGGGGGTTGCTCAGCAGTCCACCCAGAAGAAGGCAGTGCTTTA
Source organism: Candidatus Omnitrophota bacterium (assembly GCA_042577285.1). Classification (GTDB taxonomy): domain Bacteria; phylum Omnitrophota; class Gorgyraeia; order Gygaellales; family Profunditerraquicolaceae; genus JBHPDM01. Next base: position 49,386 of record JBHPDM010000002.1, on the reverse strand, counting down.
TGACCGGGATGGCGACGGTCATTACGATACTGCCTCAGCATTTATAAAGTCCATGCGCGGCTCAGATCCGGATGCTGCGCTTTACTGGATGGCGAAGATGTTTTATGCCGGGGAGGACCCGCGTTTTATCGCCCGACGGATCTGTATCGCCGCCGCAGAGGATGTCGGCAATGCCGATCCCTTAGCGCTGGTCCTTGCTAACGCCGCGCTGCAGATCTCGGAGTTCGTCGGCATGCCCGAGGCGAGGATCCCGCTGGCCCACGCTGCGATCTATGTTGCCTGCGCGCCGAAGTCTAATGCCGCGTATCTGGCCATCGACAAGGCTTCTGCAGATATCGAGAAGGAAAAGACGCAGGAGGTCCCGGACCACCTAAAAGATGCTTCTTACCGGGGCGCAGAGGCACTCGGTCACGGCCAGGGGTATAAGTACGCCCACAGCTATGAAGGGCATTTTGTCAAGCAGGACTACACCGCTCGCAAGGTAAGATATTATGAACCGACGGATATCGGACACGAGGCAAAGATCAAAGAGCGCCTTAAGAGATTACGTAAGACAAAAACTTAAAAAAGAAGGAGGAGTTAGATGAAGAGAATGGTTGTGACCGTATTGTGTTTAGTCCTGGCCTTGGCAGTCCTGGGATGCCAGACAAATAAGACGCGAGTTGGCGAAGGAACCGTGATCGGAGGCATTTTGGGTGCGGCAGCAGGCGGGATCATCGGGCATCAGAGCGGCCACGGCGGAGAGGGAGCAGCGATCGGTGCGGCAACAGGCGCTTTGGGCGGCGCGCTCGTCGGCAGCCAGATAGAGAAACCGGGTCAGGAGTCAGCTTCTACGTCCAGCCAACAGGCAGTCAGCGCCGATCAGATGTCCCTGCAGCAGGTCGTGGATCTGAGCAAACAGGGGGCGCATGAAGATGTGATCATTGACAGGATCCGCATGTCAAATTCAAGCTTTACGCTTTCGGCATCCGATATCAGCTATCTGCAGCAGGAGGGTGTTTCCCAGAAGGTGATCAACGAAATGCAATAGTCTAAAGGGGCGGTTCTGAAGTGGCTGAAGCGGAGGAAGAATGATTATTTCAAAACAAAAGGCGGTCGAGAATATTCTTAAGAGCCTTGAAGGGTATAATAAGATCTTTCTCGTCGGTTGCGGCGAGTGTGCAACCACCTGCAAGAGCGGCGGTGAAGAGGAGCTCGCCCTTATGCAGGAGGAGCTCAAAAAGCACGGCAAGAGCGTTGTCGGTAGTTGCATACCCGATGCGCCATGTGTTGCAGCTCAGATAAAGACCGGGCTGGCTAAGAACATGTTGGCGCTGCGTGAGGCAGAGGCAGTTTTGGTCTTTGCCTGCGGCCTCGGCACGCAGTCGGTCAAGGAGAATAACCGGTTGGACAAGGTAGTGTTGCCGGGTTGCGATACTCTTTTCGGAGCTACCGTCGATGCCAAAGGGGATTTCCTGGAAAAGTGCTCGATGTGTGCCGAGTGCGTGTTGGATATCACCGGCGGGATCTGCCCGATCACGCTCTGTTCAAAGGGGCTGCTGAACGGCCCCTGCGGCGGAACCGATCAGGGAAAGTGTGAGGTGGACAAAGATAAGGATTGCGCCTGGGTGCTGATCTATAAGGAGCTCGATAATCGAAAACAGCTGGAGAAGATCAGAAAAGCCCAGAGCCCTAAGAATTATAAGTTGACCCAGAAGCCGCGTAAGTTAAGTTTAAGGTGTGGCGATGTTGACAAAACAGCAAATACGTAGTAAAATCCTCTTAAGACTAAAAACACAAAAGGAGGATGAGCAGGATAGAAAAAGTAGAGATATAAAAAGGAAGTTGTCGGAGAATGCGAGTTTTCGCAAAGCTAAGAGCGTGATGTTTTACGTCTCGTTTGATGGCGAGGTAAACACTGAGGATATGATTAAGGTTGCGCAAAAACAAGGTAAGACAGTTACAGTGCCGGTTTGCGGCCAAGATAGAACGCTTAAACCTTATATATTAGGTGCCCGTACGCGACTAAAATCGGGCCCTTATGGGACCAAAGAACCCGTGAAATCCAAAGCTGTGAGTCCGCAGGACCTGGACCTGGTAGTTGTTCCGGGAGTCGCCTTTGATAAGAAGGGCAGGCGCCTGGGCCGCGGCAAAGGATATTACGACCGGTTCTTGAGCAAACTCCCAAGGCTCAAGCCGACCATCGGCCTGGCATTTGATTTTCAGATCTTACCTATCCTCCCCGCCGCTGATCACGACGTAAGCGTCACAAAGGTCATCTTCGCCTGACTTCCTACCTAAAAAAGTTACAAGAACGGAGGTGTCGACCCGATCATGTTGAATATAATCATATTTTTTGGTATCGCTCTGGGCTTTGGCCTGGCGGGGTATTTTTTAAGGAGGTACCTTGCCGAGAAGAAGACCCAGGATGCAGAGTCAAGGGCTAAATATATCCTTGAGCAGGCTGATAAAGAGGCTCAGGCAAAGCGCAGAGAGGCAGAACTTGAGTCAAAGGATCTTTTGTACCGGCTGCGCCAGGATTTTGAGCGGCAGACCCAGGACCGGCGGCAGGAGATATTAAACTTAGAGAAACGCTTAGCGCAGAAGGAGGAGAATATCGACCGCAGGCTGGGTCTCCTGGAGAAGAAGGAGGGGGAGATCGAAGCCAGGCTTCTCAATGCCAAGAAACAGGAAGATGCGATTAAAGCCAAAGACGCCCAGCTGCAGCAGTTGATCTCGGAGGAGAAACAACGCCTGCAGAAGATCGCTTCCCTCTCTGCCCAGGAGGCAAAGCAGATCCTGCTTAATCGCCTCAGCGGGGAGCTGACTAATGAAAAGGCAGGGTTGATCAAGAAACATGAGGAGGAGACGCGCACTATCGCCGAAAAGAAGGCGCGGGAGATCGTCACCTTAGCTATACAGCGTTGCTCTGCCGAGCATACGGTAGAATCTACAGTGAGCGTTGTAAACCTGCCCAACGATGAGATGAAGGGCAGGGTGATCGGCAGGGAGGGCAGGAATATCCGCGCCCTGGAGATGGCCACCGGAGTCGACGTGATCATCGATGATACGCCGGAGGCCGTAACCATCTCCTGTTTTGACCCGGTGCGCAGAGAGATCGCACGCCTCAGCCTTCAGAAGTTGATCAGCGACGGGAGGATCCACCCGGGAAGGATCGAGGAGATCGTCGAGAAGGCCAAGAAGGACATGAATGAGAAGGTCCGTGAAGAGGGGGAGCACGCTGCCTTTGAGGCGCAGGTGAACGGCCTGCATCCGGAGACGCTTAAACTTTTAGGCCGCCTGAAATACCGCACCAGCTTCGGGCAGAACGCCTTGCAGCATTCCAAAGAAGTCTCTTTTCTTTTGGGGGCGATAGCCTCTGAGCTGGGCCTTGATTTTAAACTCGGCCGGCGCATCGGGCTCTTGCATGATATCGGCAAGGCGATGGATCATCAGATCGAAGGCACGCACGCTAAGATCGGAACGGACCTGGCCAGAAAGTATAACGAGTCTCCGGAGGTACTGCATGCGATCGAGGCGCACCATGAAGAGGTCGATCCAAAGAGCCTTTATGCGGTGCTTACGGTAGCCGCGGATGCGATCAGCGCCACCCGTCCAGGGGCAAGACGCGAGACCTTAGAGACTTATATCAAGAGGTTAGAGAAGCTGGAGTCGATCGCCAATACCTGCAAGGGCGTAGAGAAGTCTTACGCGATCCAGGCCGGCCGCGAGATCCGCGTGATTGTTCAGCCGGAGAAGATCTCCGACAACGAGGCGATAAATCTCTCCAGGGATATCCGCAAGAAGATCGAAGAGGGGATGGAGTACCCCGGTCAGATCAAGGTGACGGTCATCCGCGAGACGCGGGCGATCGAATACGCAAAATAAGATGAAGATCCTGTTTATCGGAGATATAGTCGGAAGCCCCGGCCGGGAAGCGGTAAAGATCCTGCTCCCCGCGTTAAGGGATGAGCAGGCTTTAGATTTTGTGATCGCCAACGCCGAGAATGCCGCAGGCGGCTCCGGGATCACGGCGCGCGTGGCGCAGGAGTTGTTTGCCGCAGGCGTTGACGTGCTTACTTCAGGGGACCATATATGGAGGAAGAGGGAGATCTTTGAGCTCATAAAAGAGGAGGCCAGGATCTTAAGGCCGGCTAATTTTCCCGCCGGCGCTCCCGGGAGCGGCTGGAATCATTTTAAGGCCGCAAACGGCGTCAGGGTGGGCGTGATCAACGTCAACGGCCGGGTCTTTATGGAAGCGCTTGAGAACCCCTTTAAAGCAGCGCAGGCAGCGCAGGAAGAGCTCTCAAAAGAGGCGCAGGTGATCATCGTGGATATGCACGCTGAGGCAACTTCGGAGAAGATGGCCTTAGGTTGGTATCTGGACGGCAAGGTATCAGCTGTTTTAGGGACGCATACGCACGTCCAGACCGCCGATGAAAGGATCCTTCCCTCAGGCAGCGCCTATATTACCGATGCGGGTATGACCGGGCCATTGGATTCGGTGATCGGCAGAAGGGTGGAGGATGTCCTGGAGAGGTTCCTCACCTGCGTTCCGGTAAAATTTGAAGTGGCCAAGGAGAATATCTGGCTGCAGGGTGTACTCCTTGACGTAGATCAGGCTACCGGCAAGTCAAGGTCGATTACCAGGATCCAGAAGAAACTCTAAGAGATGCGTAAGGTCTTTATAATCCCACTCTGCATTCTTCTATTATTAATAATCTGTCCTGCCTGCGCAAGTACGGATCTGGAATATACCCTTGATACTAAGGGCAAGACTATCCCCCTGCCTGGAGTTTATCACCCCAATATAGATTTGAGCGGACGCGGAGAAATCCATAAAGAAAACCGGCCGCGCGTCTTCAGCTCTAAGGAGTCGCTAGAGCGGTGGGAGAGGGATATCGGCCTGCAAGGGATATTCCGCCTGCAATATAATCTTTGGGAAGTAAAGGAGCTGATCGAAGACACGGAAGCGCAGGATCAGCTCCTGGCCAACTACGAAGAGATGATCAAGAAGATCTCTGATGCCGGCGGAATAGTGGTATTGAACCTCTTTGGGATGCCGGCCGGGCTTGGCAGGATACGCGATAAGAAGAGTCCTCTGCGTCACCTGCGCACTTTCAAAGAAGCGATCAAGGCGGTTATCCGCAGGTTAAGTTGCGAGAAAAAATTTAATATCTGGTATGAGGTATGGAACGCCCCGGACCTTGAGGAGTTCTTTCTTGGCAGGAGAAAAGATTACCTCTTTTTATACCGCGCCGTAGCCGAGGCGGTAAGGGAACTAAAGAAGGAATATAAGGTCTATATACCGGTGGGAGGTCCTGCAGTCAGCTGGTGGTTTCAGAATGTCGACGGCAACTCTATACTTACCCCTGGGAATAGCCTGATCTATGACCTGATGAAGTTCTGTAACGCGCGCAGGCTGCCGTTGGATTTTATCAGCTGGCATGCCTATTCTACAGATCCCCGCGCCGAAGGGGAGATCACCCGTTATAAGATGACTTCCCTGGCTCTGGTCAGGCGCTGGCTCACCTACTTTAAGCGCCTCAAGAATGATACTCCGTTGATCGTAGGAGAATGGAACTATGACCGGCAGGTTAACTCTGTGCCGGAGCGCGGCAAAGATGCCCATATCGCATCAAGCTACATCCCAGCGCGGATACAAAGGATGTATCAGGCCGGGGTCGATCGCCAGTTCTATTACTGCCTGGAGGATTTTCAGAACAATGAAGAGGGGATCAACAGGAATGTGGGGATATTCTATTCCGCCAATCCCCTGGCGTATAAGGGGGGAGCTAAGTCAATATACCAGGTCTTTCAGATGCTGAATGTGCTGGGCAGAGAGATGTTTGTTGATCAGAAGCCCGATGATGAATTTGTCGGAGTGATCGCCACAAAAGATGATCAGCGTTATGTATGTATGATCTATAATTACATCGATCCGGAGATCGCCAAGAATTACATCTCAAGGAATATCGCATTGTTAAGCGGCGGGGAAAGGAAGATTATGCTCAGGCTGATCAAGTCCGGCAGGTTTGATAAGCTTCTGAAGGCAGAGTTGCAGATCTCATCGCTTCGCCTGACCAAGAGGATGAAGGTCATGCTTAAGAAGGCCCTTGCCCTTGATCAGCGCGCCAGGCAGTTAATGGATTCCCCGCGCACACTCAAGATTGCGCTTAAGAATCTAAACGGCGATTATCTATACAAGAGATATAGCATGGATTCCTCCTGCGTAAAGGAGTGCGAGTTCTCTCCCGTAGATGAGAAGAAGATACAAGTTGATGGCCTGTATCAGGAGACTATGGTCCTTAAGCCCTATTCGGTCCAGATGTTGATCCTGGAGGAAGATGAAAAGGACTAAACATATTTATACCGTCTCAGAGATCACCCGGGATATAAAGCTGATCCTTGATAATACTTTCGCTGATATCTGGGTGGAGGGCGAGATCTCGGGGGTGAGCAGGATCCCCAGCGGTACGGTATTCTTCAGCCTTAAGGATAAAGAGAGCCTGCTTAAATGCGTGATCTTTGCAACAGCTGCGTCACGCATAAAATTCCAGATGAAAGAGGGCTTGCAGATGATTCTCTCTGGCAGGATCAGCGTCTATGAGAAGCAGGGTAATTATCAGTTTTATGCAGAGACGTTGGAGCCCAAGGGCATCGGCAGCCTGCAGCTGGCCCTTGAGCAATTAAAGCAGAGGCTGGAGAAGGAGGGCCTCTTTTCTTTAAAGCATAAACGGCCGATATCCTATCTTCCCTCCAGGATCGGCGTGGTGACTTCCCAGCGCGGCGCGGCACTCAAAGATATACTGAATGTCCTGGATCGAAGATTCGCCCAGGTCCATGTAATCCTCGCTCCGGCCCGGGTGCAGGGCGAGGGAGCGAAGGAGGAGATCGCCTCAGCGATTCATGACCTGAATCGCCTTAACCAAGGATTACCGGTTAAAGAGCGTATAGAGGTGATGATCGTCGGCAGGGGCGGTGGGAGCATAGAGGACCTCTGGGCTTTTAATGAAGAGGTAGTTGCCCGCGCGATTTATGATTCCGCGATACCGGTGATCTCAAGCGTGGGGCATGAGAGGGATTGGACGATCGCCGACCTTGTATCAGACCTGCGCGCGCCGACCCCTTCGGCTGCTGCAGAGCTGGTGATCCCCAGAAAAGAGGAGCTAAAGGCAAAGCTTAGCGATTTAAGCCGGATGCTTAAGCGCTCTTGCCTTGATCTGGCCGGCCGCCTTCAGGAGAGATTGGCTCATCTGACGCACCGTCTGAATTTAGGTAATCCGGCCCTATTGCTACAGCAGCATCAGAGGCAGATTGCAGATCTCGCCAGGCAGATATACGTGCGCGCCTCGCATCTGGTCAGGCTTAAGAGTACGCAGCTTGCAAACTGCGCGGGAAAATTAGCATCTTTAAGCCCTTTAAATATTTTGTCGCGGGGATACAGCATTACCTTTTTGCCCCTTAAGGATATTGCGCTTAAAGATACCAGTTTATTAAAGAGGGGTGATACGGTTAAGACCAGGCTCCACAGGGGTGAATTTTTAAGTAGAGTTACGGCAGTGCAGCAAAAAGATAATTTTAAGGGAGGATTAAAATGGCAGAATTAAAATTCGAGGAGTCTTTAAAGAAGTTAGAGAAGATAGTCGAGGATCTGGAGAAGGGTGACCTTTCTCTGGATCAGGCGCTGAAGAAGTATCAGGATGGAATCGAGCTCTCGCGCAGCTGTTCGCAGAGACTGGATAATGCCAAGAAGAAGATCGACATATTGATCAAGGATAAAAAGGGACAGCTCGGTTTAAAGCCGCTTGAGGGTAAGGATGCCGGGGGGTAGATGTTGTTAGAGAGGATTAAAGAGCCGCAGGACCTAAAGAGGCTTAAGCTGGACGAGTTGCCTGCGCTTGCCGCGGAGTTACGCCAGCGCATTATCGAGGTAGTCTCGGATACCGGCGGCCACCTCGCCTCAAGCCTGGGCGCAGTGGAGTTGATCCTTGCCTTGCATTACTGTTTAGACGCGCCGCAAGACAAGATCCTCTTTGATGTCGGGCATCAGGCCTACGCCCATAAGATCTTAACCGGAAGGAGTAGGGAGTTCTCAGGGCTTAGGCAATATCAGGGTTTAAGCGGCTTTCCAAATAAGGACGAGTCGGTTTATGATATCTTTACCTCCGGCCACAGTTCTACCGCGGTATCACTGGCAGTCGGCCTTGCCTGCGCCAGAGATTATCTACCCGGGAAGCAGGACTATAAAGTCGTGGCAGTGGTCGGGGATGGTTCTTTAAGCGGGGGTTTATGTTTTGAGGGCCTGAATAATGCCGGGCACGTCAAAAAAGACCTTCTGGTGGTCCTAAATACTAATGAGTTGAGTATCGCTGCCAATGCCGGGGCACTGAGCACCTATATAAATAAGATCATCTCTTTACCTATATACAACCGTTTCCGGGGGTCTCTGGATAATTTCGTCAAGTCGCGCCTGCCCAAAGAAAGCAAGCTGATAAAGCTCGCCAACAGGTTTGAAGAGGGGCTCAAGGGATTATTTGTTCCGGGGATGTTCTTTGAGGAGCTAGGCTTCCGTTATTTCGGCCCTTTAGACGGGCACAATTTTGAAGTCCTGGTTCCGACGCTTAAGAACATCCTTAATATCAAGGGCCCTTTATTGCTTCATCTAGTCACTAAAAAGGGTAAGGGCTATAAACCGGCAGAGGATGAACCGGTCAGGTTCCACAGCGCCGCTCCATTCGACGTAGCAACCGGCAGGCCGCAGGCTAAAGGGGCTATAGGTCCTAAGACTTTTACCCGGGCATTTTCGGAGAAGCTGGTGGAGTTAGGGGGCCGGGATAAGCGGGTGATCACGGTCACTGCTGCCATGCCGGAGGGTACCGGATTAGATAAGTTCCGCGACGCCTACCCGAATAGATTTTTTGATGTAGGCATTGCCGAGCAGCATGCAGTGTGTTTTGCCGCAGGCCTGGCCAAGGCGGGGCTAAAACCAGTAGTAGCTATATACTCAACATTCTTGCAGAGGGCCTATGATCAGGTCTTTGAGGAGGTCGCCTTACAGGACCTGCCGGTTACTCTGGCGCTTGACCGCTCCGGAATCGTCGGGCCGGACGGGCCTACGCATAACGGGGTTTTTGATATCGCTTATTTGCGGGGGTTGCCGAATCTGGTGATCATGGCGCCGGCTGCTGCTGCGGAATTAGGGGCGATGCTGGAGTTTGCCATTGAGCTGGGGAAGCCTGCGTTACTGCGCTATCCAAAAGCCGCCTCTCCTGAGCAGGAGATACCATGCGCAAAGTTGAAATTAGGCAGGGCCCAGGTTTTAGAGGAGGGGCGTGATTTTGCGATCATCGCTCTGGGGAGTATGGTAGCTCCATCGATTGAAGCGGCGAGGCGCCTGCGCAAGGACGGCCTCTCAGGGGCGGTGATCAATGCGCGCTTTGCAAAACCCCTGGATACTGATCTATTGAAAAGGCTGGCTGATGAGGTAAAATATATTATTACCGTAGAGGAGGGCGTTTTGTGCGGCGGATTCGGCAGCGCCGTCAGTGAATCGATCGGCAAGCCGGTAGCCAGTATCGGGATCCCTGACGAATTTATCCCCTTTGGTAAGCGAGAAATCTTATTGGAGAAGTTTGGCCTGGACGCTTCAGGTATAGCTGCTAAAGTAAAATCTCTATGCCAAAGATAACCGTTGATAAAGATAAATGTAAGGGGTGCCTGCTTTGCGTCAGTTTTTGCCCTAAGGGCTTGATCGGAAAATGCAAGGAGCTGAATAAGCTCGGCGTTAATGCCGTTGAATTCAATGGGCCACAGGAGTGTACGGGCTGCATGATCTGTGCCCTGATCTGTCCGGATTGTTGTATAGAGGTCTATAAATAAGATGTTAAAAAAAATATTGATCAGCGGGAATGAGGCGATCGCCGAGGGGGCGATCCAGGCCGGCTGCGATCTCTATGCCGGATATCCGATCACTCCTCAGAATGAGCTGATCGCCTATATGGCTAAACATATGCCGAAAGCCGGCCGGGTATTCATCCAGGCTGAATCGGAATTAGCCGCGATCAATATGGTCTTCGGCGCTGCCGCAGCCGGTGCGCGGGCAATGACCTCATCTTCCAGCCCGGGGATCAGCCTGAAGCAGGAGGGTATCTCCTATATGGCCGGAACAGAATTACCCTGCGTGATCGTCAATATAATGCGCGGAGGGCCCGGCCTGGGCAATATATCTCCTTCTCAAGCTGATTACTTCCAGGCTACCCGCGGCGGCGGGCATGGTGATTATCGTACGATCGTGCTGGCCCCTGCCTGCGTGCAGGAGGCGTATGATTTTATGCCGCTCGCCTTTGATCTGGCGGATAAGTATCGCAGTCCGGTGATCATCCTGGGCGACGGGATGTTAGGGCAGATGATGGAACCCCTGGAGCTTAAGGAATATAAGCCAAAGCCTTTGGCTAAACCATGGGCGCTTACCGGATGCAAGGGCAGAAATGCTAATATTATCAGGTCGCTTTATCTTAAAGATGGCGCCCTGGAAGATCTCAATCTTAAGCTGCAGGAGAAATATAAGACGATTCAGAATAGCCAGCAGCGTGCCGAAACAGCGTTTTTGCAGGATGCCGAGATCATTATTGTAGCATATGGCGCAATGGCCAGGATCTCTGAAGGGGTAGTGAACGATCTCAGGAAGAAGGGTAAAAGAATAGGCCTGATCCGGCCAGTCACTCTCTGGCCGTTTCCTGAGGGGGAGTTCCGGAAACTCGCTGCCGGGAAAAAGAAGCTAAAATTTTTAGTTGTCGAGATGTCCTGCGGCCAGATGGTCGAGGATGTAAGGCTGGCGCTAGACGGCAGATTTCCCGTAGAGTTTTTAGGAAGAGCCGGAGGCGGTATCCCGAATGGGGGCCAGATCCTAAAGAAAGTCGAGTCTCTTTAGATGGAGAAGATATTCAGCCGTCCAAGATCGCTAAGGGATATTGCGACCCACTACTGCGCAGGGTGCGGACACGGCACTGCGCACCGGATCATCGCTGAAGTAGTGGATGAGCTGGGCATCAGGGAGAAGACGATTGCCATCGCTCCGGTTGGATGCGCTGTGATCGCATATGATTACTGGGATTTTGATTGCTCTGAGGCAGCGCACGGAAGGGCGCTGGCGGTTGCAACCGGTATGAAGAGGGTCAGGCCGGAAGGAATAATCTTTACCTATCAGGGCGATGGAGACCTGGCAGCGATCGGCACGAGCGAGACGATCCATGCAGCTAACCGGGGAGAAAACTTGACCGCTATATTCATTAACAACGCTATTTACGGCATGACCGGCGGGCAGATGGCTCCCACTACCCTGCTAGGGCAGAAGACTGCCACCAGCCCTAAGGGCAGGGAGATGGCTTCTGCGGGCCCGCCCTTAAAGATATCTGAGATGTTAGCGCAGTTGCCGGCAGTAAAATACGTGGAGCGGGTATCCCTGCATTCTCCGCAGGAGATCAGAAAGGCCAGACAAGCGGTGAAGCAGGCTTTTAAGAACCAGGTCGATGGCGTAGGATTCTCTCTGGTGGAGGTGCTTTCTGCCTGCCCGACTTATTGGGGTAAATCGCCGCTTCAGGCGAATGATTGGATAAAGGATATAATGTCTAAGGAATTTCCGTTGGGGAGGCTAAAATAGATGCGGGAGACAATCATTGCCGCCGGCGCCGGCGGACAGGGGATCATGCTCTTGGGTAAAGTCCTGGCCGATGCAGCGATGAGGGAAGACAAATTCGTGACCTGGTTTCCTTCTTACGGGGCTGAAGTGCGCGGCGGAACTGCCCACTGTATGGTCATCGTCTCCGACACCAAGATCAGCTCGCCGTATATCGAGAAGGCAGATTCCCTGATCATTATGAATCAGCCTTCGCTGCAGCGGTTTAAAGGAAGATTAAAAGACAACGGCCTGATCGTGATCAACAGCTCTTTAGTCGCAGATTGCGCGGATAAAGAGCCCGCTATCGTGCAAGCGCCTTTTACCGATATCGCTTCTAAGTTAGGCAACATCAAAGTCGCCAACATGGTCGCAGTAGGGGCGTATCTGGCGCGTAAACAGCTGGTAAAGACCGAGACGGTCTTTGAGGTCTTTGAGGCTATGGCTCCGAAAAAAGAACTGATCGGGATCAATAAGAGGGCGATCGAGGAGGGGAATAAAGTCATATGACTAGGGTTCGTTTTGCTCCTTCGCCGACCGGAAGCCTGCACATCGGCGGCGCGCGCACAGCGCTGTTTAACTGGCTTTATGCCAAGTCAAAGGGCGCAGAGTTTATTCTTAGAATAGAAGATACGGACCAGGCACGCTCAAAGAAGGAATATCTTGACGAGATACTGGATAGCCTTAAATGGCTGGGGCTTGATTGGGATGAAGTCTTTTATCAAAGCAAAAGGTTTGATCTTTACCGGGACCAGGCCCAGAAGCTGTTAAAGGAAGGCGGGGCCTATACAGAAAAATCAGAGAGTGGCGCCGAGGCGGTCATCTTTAAGGTGCCTAAAAAGCAACTCAAGGTAAAGGATCTGATCCGCGGCGATATTGAATTTGATACCGGGGTGATCAAGGACCAGGTGCTGATCAAATCAGACGGGACTCCCACCTACAATTTTGCCTGTGTTATAGACGATGCGGAAATGAAGATCACCCAGGTGCTTAGAGGAGATGACCATATATCCAATACCCCAAAACAGGTCCTGCTCTATGAAGCGTTGAAGTTGGCCGTCCCGGAATTCGCGCACCTGCCTCTCATATTAGGCAAAGACGGAGGAAGGCTCTCTAAGCGGACAGGGGCTACCGCGATCAGCGAGTATCGTTTGGCCGGTTACCTGCCGCAGGCCCTGGTCAACTATCTTCTGCTTTTAAGTTGGTCTCCGGGTGGCAACCGGGAGATCATCGGCCTCCGGGAGGCGGTTGAGTTATTTGACCTTAAGAATGTGAATAAGACCTCTGCTGCATTTGACCTGGATAAGCTTAACTGGATGAATAACCAGTACTTGAAGAAGGCGGATACCTCGGATTTAACAGACGAGCTAATCCCCTTATTGATCGAGAAGGGCTATATCAAAAAGGATGATTTTAACCGTAAAGAGCTCGTTTCTCTGGTAAAGCTATTTCAGGGCAGGTTGTCTAAGTTATCGGATTTTCCGGATTGGGCTGATTTCTTCTTTCTCAAGGAGGTACGCATGGATCCCGAGGCGCGTGCCAAACATCTATCTGGAGATCTCTCACGGGAATTTAAGCTTTTCATCGAGCGCCTGGAAAACCTGGATAAGTTTGAGGTTGATACTATCGAAAGCTCCTTCAGGGAGATGATCAAAGAACTGAATATCCCCTCCAAGGCGTTGATCCACCCGATCAGGGTGGCGCTTACCGGAAAAACCGTCGGCCCGGGATTATTTGATCTCATATATCATCTGGGCAGAGACAGGACCAGAGAGCGTTTAGCGAAATTCGTCGGAGGAGGGAAATAATGAGTCTCAAGAGAAGATGCATAATCCTTTTTGTATTATTGAGCGCGTCTCTGATAACAGGCTGCGCGACCCTAAGAGGGATGAGTGAGGATTTTTCTAAGGGCGTAGAGGTTGCCGCGCAGGGCGTCAAGCACGGCTCGCGCGGTATAGTAAAGCTGGTCGAGAATACCGACGGATGGATCAGGGAGAATCTTTGGTGATAAGGAAGGACCTATTAACACCGTCAGCTATACGCTGCGTAGATTTCTTACGAAATCTACTTGCAGCTGTCGGTGTTAATTCGCACAATAACTTACTCGCACTGTCGTGCTCGTAAGTTATGTGCTCATTAAAAGGAGGCCAAGATGGCAAAAGATCTAGGCAAGACCTCCTCAGGGCTCCAGGCCAATGTGGCCGGGCTATTATGTTACCTGGGGGGATGGATCACCGGGCTGATATTTTATCTGCTCGAAAAGGATAATAAGTTCGTGCGTTTTCATGCTCTGCAGTCGATCGTGGTATTTGCAGCTTTGAATGTCATCGTGATCATTCCGGTAGTCGGATGGTTCCTGGCCCCATTTATGGGGATCATAGGGCTGATCCTCTGGGTGCTTTTGATGATCAAGGCCTACCAGGGCGAGAAGTTCAAGCTTCCGATCGTCGGAGATATAGCGCAGAAAAACAGCTGATTTTTTGCAAAAACGCTCCGTTACTAATATTTTGATCTCGGCTCTATCGGTCTGCCTTGTGCTGGGTATTGCCGAAGCGGTTATGCGCCTTGCCTGGAGGATGTCAGGCTGGGTCGAACGGCCGATTTATCAAAGAAGCGCAAATCCCTACCTTCGTTATGAATTGGTGCCGGATACAGAGTTGGGAGTTGTATCTGTAAACTCTGACGGCTTCCGGGGCCAGGAATACCGAATAGAGAAACCCGCCGGAACTTTCCGCATCATCATGCTGGGGGATTCCGAAACCCTCTCCCTGAAGCTCAAAGAGAAAGATTCCCTCGCCGGGCAGCTTGAAGCGTTATTAGATCAACAGCCCGGCGCTTGGGATTACCAGGTGCTCAATTTCGGCGTAGAGGGCTACAACACCTTCCAGGAACTGGAGCAGCTTAAAGACAAGGGCCTAAAGTATTCACCGGATCTCTTGATCTTGAACTATGTCTTTAATGATCCGGAGCCCGGCGAGTATTATTTCAATAAGACCTTGCTTATGCGTCACAGCGCCCTGGTGCGATATTTTACCTACCGCATTAAGAAGGCATCGATCAGGAGAGAGAGGAAGCGCCTGGGCGTGGGTACAGAGCTGGATAATCTTTACTATCTGCATCAGGAGAAGTTCTTTGGGCCGGTAAGGAGCGCGATACTTGAGACCGCCGATATCGCCGCTAGCCTCGGAGGAAAGCTAGTCGTAGTCATATTCAGCGAATCCGGGCTTAGGGTGAAAGATTTTAAGGAGAATTACCCTTATCGGCCGCTGCATAAGCTCATAAAGAGCATAGAATCTAAAAGAATAATCTTTATTGACCTGATAGATGAGTTTGATCGTTTAGGGATGGGGCCGCAGGATGTATCAATTGATTATATCGCCGGCGAAAGCCATAAGAACGCTTCTGCGCTTGGTGTGGCAGCCAGCCGTATACTCAAGGTCCTAAAGGCAAATAAGCTTATCCCCGGCTGATGAAGAAGGCACTAATCATAATCCTGGTAATACTTTCGATATTCTCTTTTGTCCGCCACCAGAGGCGCGCCCCAAAGAGGAACTTCAGCGATTTTCACATCTATTATGTCACCGGCCGGAGGATCCTGAACAAGCAGGATATCTACATACCCGAAGACCAGGAGCATGCGGAGTTTAAATACTCTTCGCTCTTTGCCCTCTTTATGGTGCCATTTGCGCTCTTTCCGGAGAGAGCAGCTGATGCCCTCTGGTACCTGCTACAGTTTTCTTTGCTCTTTTTTATCTTTGCCTCAGCAAAGGAGCTGGTCTGTAGCAACAGTCTCGTCGGAAAGAAGCTCTACCTGTTTTACGCTTTATCATTCCTGGTCATGGCCAGGTTTATCTTTCTTAACCTTGACCTGGGTCAGCCCAATATCCTGATGTTGGCGCTTTTGCTTTTGGGTTTTAGATATTATCTTCGCAAGGATGATCTTGCCTGCGGCCTGCTGATCGGCCTGGCGGTGATGGTAAAATATACGCCGCTGCTTATAATCCCGTATTTCCTGTATAAGAAGCGGATCAGGTTGGCGTTGCTGATCTTGCTTTCAGTGGTTTTGTTTTCATTCGCCTCAGGAGCGTTGTTGCGAGCGCTTGATCCTAATGTGACTTCGTTAAAGCTTACGGAGCAGATATCATATTTAAAGAGAAGCTGCTTAAATCCGGAGACCCTGATTATGGATTATAAGAATCAGTCGCTCTTAAGATATATATATGTCTTCTTTTCCTCCACGACATACGGGATAGAGTTCTTCAAGTTCAGCCGGGGGCTGGTTACTGCGTTCATTGCCTTGATCGTATTTGTCTTATATGCCTTTATGTTGGTCCCTTTGCGCAGCAAGGATACCTTGAATCTTTCCCTTTTGGTCTCTTACATCGCCTTCCTGAATCCTAATGGCTGGCTGCACGGCTACATATTTCTCATCTTGGCCTACATGTCTTGTATATATTATCTGATCAAAGTAAATTTCAAGGACCGGGTAGTACTTATATTATTGTCGGTAGCTTTTATCTTTCACAGCTTTACATCCAGCTCAGTCTTGGAGGGTATCTTTGGGAAGGGCCTGTATCTGGCCGGTTATGCTCAGCGGCCGGTGAGCATGGCGGATCTCTACGGTTGGGTGACCCTGGCAACGATTCCCCTGATCGCCGCCCTCCTCCTCATTAAACAAAAGGGACGCTCTTTTTGCTAAAGCGGAAACTGTCCCTTTTTTACACATGGTCTGTGGATAAGGGGACACTCTCCCGATTAGCAAAAAGAGCGTCCCAACTTTTGACTTGACAAAAGGGGTTTTAGGTGGTATATTTAACAAAATCAAAGAGGACCTTTAAGCTCAGCCCATGAGAGGCTGGCAAGGTGGAGATGATCGAGATGATTCTGCAAGTAAGATTTACCCAACTATCTGTAAATAAAGAGGTTGGGATTTTTTTTGTCAGCTAGCCGGAGAGGGAGATGAAGGTAAAAGCAAAGGTATTAGATAAGGAGACGATGCAGCGGGCAGTTATGCGTATCGCTCATGAGATCCTGGAGAAGAATAAGGGCACAAAAAGCCTCTGCCTGGTGGGTATCAGGAATCGCGGGGTGTATCTGGCTAAGCGGCTGGCGGCTGCGATCAAGAAGATCGAGGGGCAAGATGTGCCGGTTGGTATTCTGGATATAACGCTTTACCGGGATGACCTGACCTTGATAGCAGAACAGCCGGTGGTGCGTAAGACCGAGATCGATTTCGATATCACCGGCAAGGCCCTGGTGTTAGTGGATGATGTGCTTTATACCGGAAGGACGATCAGGGCTGCATTGGATGCATTAATAGATTTTGGCCGGCCAACGTCAATACAGCTTGCCGTCTTAATCGACCGCGGGCATAGAGAACTGCCTGTGCGGGCTGATTTCGCCGGTAAGAACATCCCTACCTCAATAAATGAGATGGTAGAGGTACGGATCAGCGAGGCCGACGGCAGCGATGAGGTAGTGATCGTTGAAAAATAGCGTATAGCGGATAGTAAAACTATGAATTGGACTAAAAAAGATCTCTTAGGATTAGAAGAATTGAGTAAGGAAGAAATAGAACTGATCCTTGCTACTGCCGAGTCCTTTAAGGAGGTCTCCGGCAGGGAGGTTAAGAAGGTTCCGGCTCTCCGTGGAAAAACAGTTTTGAACCTTTTCTATGAACCATCCACGCGTACCCGGGTCTCATTTGAAGTCGCAGCCAAGAGATTATCCGCGGATGTGATTAATATCGCGGTTGAGACCTCAAGCGTTAAAAAAGGCGAGACGCTTATTGATACCGGACGCAACCTCGAAGCCTTAAGAGCCGATATTATAGTCGTGCGCCATAATGCCTCGGGTGCCGCAGCGATGCTGGCCCGCCATGTAAATGTCAGCGTGATCAATGCCGGCGACGGCTGGCACGAACACCCCACCCAGGCATTACTGGATATGTTTACCATAAAGGAAAGGTTAGGTAAGATCGAGGGCTTAAATGTGACGATTGTAGGGGATATCGCGCACTCCCGGGTGGCGCGTTCAAATATCTGGGGCCTGACAAAACTGGGCGCCAATGTCACGGTCTGCGCGCCGAAAATGCTGATCCCCCCCGGGATAGACCAGATGGGGGCGCGGGTAAGTCATGACATAGATGAAGCGCTGCGTGATGCGGACGCGGTGAATGTCCTGCGTATGCAGTTTGAGCGGGACGATAAGGCTGCTTTCCCATCGCAGATAGAATATTTTCGGACCTTCGGTATCACAGAGGAGCGCTTGAAGAGAGCGAAAAAAGAGATCCTGGTGATGCATCCCGGTCCGATCAACCGCGGGATAGAGATGTCAAGCGAAGTCGCTGACGGAGAAAATTCAGTCATAATGGAACAGGTTACCAACGGTATCGCCGTGCGGATGGCGGTCCTGTTCTTAGTCTCTCAGGCAAATGAAAAGCGCTAAGATCCTTATTAAAAACGGCCGTCTAGTTGATCCCGCTAACAAGCGTGACGGGGTCGCGGATATTTTGCTTGAGAACGGCCAGATCAGCAAGGTCGCTAAGGATATCCGCGCTAATTCTGCCAAAGTAATCGATGCCACCGGCAAGATCGTAATGCCCGGGATCGTGGATATGCACGTGCATCTGAGGGAGCCGGGCAGGGAGGACAAGGAGACGATTAAGAGCGGTACCCAGGCAGCGTTAAGGGGCGGCATCACTACACTCCTTGCCATGTCTAACACTAATCCCGCAATCGATAGCGTAGAGAATGTGAAACTATTAAAGAAGATGCTCGCCAAGAGCGCCCAGGCAGATGTTCTGATCTGCGCTGCTATCACCAGAGGCCGCGCAGGTGAAGAATTGGTCGATATCCCCGGCATAAAGAAAGAGGGTGCACTGGCCTTCTCCGACGACGGAAATTCAGTTGATAAAGCAGAGCTGATGTCGGAGGCGCTTGAGAGCGCAGCGAAAGAGAAAAGTTTAGTGATCTGTCACTCTGAAGACAAGGCTCTCTCTAACGGCGGGCTGGTTAACCTTGGACTGACCTCTACGCGCATGGGCCTGCGCGGGATATCAAAGGAATCGGAGTATAAGAGGGTAAAGCGGGATATAAAGCTGGCTAAAGAAACAAAAACCCCTCTACACATCGCCCACCTCAGCTGTAGAGAGTCAGTTGAGAGTATTGCCCACGCCAAGAAAAAGGGAATAAAGGTAACCGCCGAGACTGCCCCGCACTATTTTTGTTTATCCGAAGAGGATGTGCTCAGGTTTGATACGAATATGAAGATGAATCCTCCCTTGCGCGGCAGGGCCGATGTCGAAGCGATAAAGAAGGGGTTAAAAGATGGGACTATTGATGCGATCGCCTCAGATCATGCCCCGCACACCGAGAATGAAAAGGATATAGAGTTCGAGCGCTCGGCATTCGGCGTCACCGGCCTTGAGACCGAGCTTGCCGCAAGCATCACCGGGCTTATTGATCCGGGGATACTTGATTGGCCGCAGCTGGTAAGGAAATTATGCTTAAATCCGGCAAAGATCTTAAGGATTAATAAGGGGACGCTCGGTAAGAGTAGCGATGCAGACCTGATCATCGTCTCTGCCGAGAAGGAGTGGACCGTCGAGAAACACACATTTCTCTCTAAATCAAAAAATTGTGCCTTCCTTGGCAGGAGATTAAAGGGTATAGTAGAATATACGATCCGCAAAGGCGAGGTCGTCTACAAGGCTTAAAAGATGGAATTTATCGCCGATTTTCACATTCATTCAAAGTACTCCCGCGCCACCAGTAAGGATATGGATATCCAGCATATCGCGGAGTGGGCGAAGATCAAGGGGATCACCCTGATGGGCACGGGGGATTTCACGCACCATCTCTGGCTTGAGGAGCTGAAGCACAATTTAGAGGATTTAGGCAACGGACTTTTTAAGCATAAAGAGATACATTTTATCCTCAGCTGTGAGATCAGCAGTATTTATTCAAAGGGCGGGAGGGGTTACCGGATCCATAATGTTATTTTGGCTCCCTCCTTTAAAACCGTGGATAAGATCAACCACCGCCTCGCAGGTCTTGGCAATATTGCCTCTGACGGGCGGCCGATATTAGGACTGGATGCAGCTGGGCTGGCGCGGATCGTCTTTGATATCGACGAGAATTGTATACTGATCCCCGGGCATATCTGGACCCCCTGGTTCTCCCTTTTTGGCTCAATGTCCGGATTTAATAAGGTTGAGGCCTGTTTTGAGGAGCAGACGCCCAAGATATTCGCCCTTGAGACCGGGCTCTCCAGCGACCCGGCGATGAACTGGCGCTTAAGCGCTATAGACAGGTTTACTTTAGTCTCCAATTCAGACTCACACTCTCCTTCAAAGATCGGCCGGGAGGCGAATGTCTTTGATTGTAACTTAGACTTTATGACTATCAGGGATGTATTAAAGACAAAGGACAGAAAAAGATTTTTATACACAGTAGAGTTTTTCCCTGAAGAGGGGAAATACCATTTTGACGGGCACCGCCAGTGCGGAGTGCGTTTTTCACCGAAGGAAACAAAGGAGCATGGCGGGAAATGTCCTAAGTGCGGTAAGGGCGTTACCGTCGGGGTGATGAACCGCGTAGAACAATTATCTGATCGTCCGGAGGGTTTTAAGCCGGAGAACGCGATCCCTTTTAAAAACCTGATCCCCCTGGATGAGATCATTGCTGAAGTAAGAGGCGTAGGTAGAGCCTCAAAGGCAGTGGCTAATGATTACCGCGGCTACATCGCCAAGTTTGGCACAGAGTTTGATATTTTAAATAAAATTCCTAAAGATGACTTGTTTAAGGGCCTGCCAAAGCGTGTTGCCGAAGGTATCCTGCGGGTGCGCGGGGGGCAGGTCGATATCAAGGCCGGCTTCGACGGAGAATATGGTAAGGTCTCGATCTTTGATCCAAAGGAAGAAGCCGACAACGAAGGCGAAAAACAATTAAGTCTTTTTTGAGGAGAGAACCATGAGAAGCGCGGTTATTTATTATTCTTACAGCGGCAACACCAAGAAAGTGGCTAAAGTTTTAATCGGACGCCTGAAGGAAAAAGGGGAAGTCGATATTATAGAATTAACGGCGCTGGATGAATCAAATAAATTCTTTAGTCAGTGCGCTAGGGCGATCAGGCATAAGAGGGCGCAGATCGCGCCGGTAAACCCGGACCTTTCAGGTTATGATTTGATCTGTCTGGGGACCCCTGTCTGGGCCTTCGCCCCTGCGCCGGCGGTGAATACCTTTCTCGATGAATGCAGTGGTGTAGGCGCTAAACCAGCAGTTCTCTTCACAACCTACGGAAGCGGCACAGGGAAGGAGCGCTGCGCAGATTATATGCAGCAGATTTTAACTAAGAAGGGCGTTGGCAATTTCAAGAGGTTTTCTGTTCAGCAGTCTAAGGTTGACGACAAGGAGTTTGTTCTTTCCAAGATGCCCCTGTAGTTCAATTGGATAGAGCACTAGCCTCCGGCGCTAGGTGTACAGGTTCGAATCCTGTCAGGGGCACCAATTATGAAGAGCGCGAGCCTAAGTTAGGCAGCCAGGGACTGTCCCTATGGGACTGTCCCGCAACAAGATAGGTAATGTGCGGGAGATGAGAAAATGAAAAAGACTATATCGGTTATAGGTGGGCATAAGTGTACGAAAGAAGTGGAGCAGATTACCCAGGAATTAGGGGAAAAACTGGCTAAAGTGGCTGATATACTAATTTCAGGTGGCTTAAGTGGAGTGATGGAGGCAGTTTGCAGGGGGTTTAAGGCCGGAAATGGGCTAACTATAGGTATATTACCTGGTTACGATAAAAATGATGCTAATCCCTATGTGGATATCCCGATTCCTACGGGGTTAGGATTGGCTAGAAATGTGCTGGTGGTAAAGAGCGCGGATGCGGTAGTTGCCTTACCCGGCGAAGCTGGTACGCTCTCTGAGCTCTCCTACTGTCTCCAGTTTGGGATCCCTGTGATCAGTCTTAATTCTTGGGATATCCCTGGGGTGATCAAGGTAAATTCAGTTGAGGATGCGGTTAAGAAGGTAAAGGAACTATTAAGTAAATAAGATGCCAGAGCTACCGGAGGTAGAAACAATCAGGCGGGAATTAGAAAGAGCGGTCTTGGGTAAAAAGATCACCGGGGTTTGCGTCCACCACCCAAAGGTGATCCGTCAGCCCTCAGTTGATAAATTCAAGAGAGGGGTCAAGGGTGCGCGGATCAAGACGATATTGCGCAAGGGAAAGCTCTTGATCCTAAAGCTATCAAATGGCAAATGCTTGACCATTCACCTGAAGATGACCGGCCAATTGGTCTATCCGGGGGAAGGAAACAGCTCCCGGGTGAGCTTTCATCTTACCGGCGGCAAGGATCTGGATTTCCGGGACCAGAGGCTCTTCGGAGAACTTCGCCTTGTAGACGACTGGAACTCTTTGAAGTTCGTCAAGGGGCTCGGCCCGGAACCATTTGCTTTAAATGCATCTAGATTTACGAAGATGCTCGACAACAGGAAGACTAAGATAAAGCCGTTGCTCTTAGATCAGACATTTATCTCAGGGGTCGGCAACCTCTACGCCGCAGAGGCATTATTCAGGGCAGGGATTCATCCTGCGCGACGGGTTAATACTCTATCGGATAAAGAGAGGGAATCTCTTCTTAAAGAGGTCCAAAAGACTCTGAGGGAAGCGATCCGTTACAAGGGCTCATCGGTAGATCAATACGTGCAGGTTTCAGGGACCACCGGAGATTATCAGCGTTTTCATAAGGTCTATGACCGTAAAGGTAAACCCTGCAAGAGATGCAAGGCCTTAATAAAGAGAATAGCCTTAGGGGGAAGGGGTACCTATTTTTGCCCTAAATGCCAGAAATAATGCCAAAATCTGAAAGCAAGAGCTTGATCCGGGATGTAAGGATAGTAAAAAACCTCAAGATTAAGCAGGATTACTATAAGCTTATCCTTAAAGCCCCGCAGATTTCCCGTCTCGGCAGGCCGGGGCAGTTTATTAATCTGCGCGTTAACAATGGATGCCAGCCGCTGCTGCGCAGGCCGTTTAGCATCCATAACATCACCGATTCAAGTGTAGAGATACTTTATGAGGTAGTGGGGCAGGCAACAAAGATACTATCAAAGAGGAAAAAGGGCGCTCAAGTCAATATCATCGGTCCTTTGGGAAATGGCTTCATTTACCGCACGCCGCACGCCGCACGCCGCACGCCGATATTAGTCGCCGGCGGCATGGGGGTGGCACCGTTACTATTTTTGGCAGAAAAGCTCAGGCGCGGTTACCCCCGGGCTGAGATCACAGTTTTGATCGGGGCAAGGAGTAAACAAGAAGTATTCTGCGAAAAAGAGTTTAATCTTTTGGGTTGTAGTGTTAAAATATCTACTGACGATGGAACAAGGGGATTTAAAGGCAGGGTTACCGGTCTTTTAAGGAATGTTTTATGCAGTAAGTCTGATCCGCGCCGGCCGGTAAGACCAGCGGTAATATTTGCCTGCGGTCCCCGCATGATGCTGGAAGAGGTTTCGCGCTTGAGCGCCTTGCACAGGGTTCCCGCCCAGGTCTCTCTGGAGGAGCATATGGCCTGTGGTATCGGGGCATGTCTGGGTTGCGCGGTTAATACTAAAGATGGATTCAAAAGGGCCTGTAAGGAAGGGCCGGTATTTGATGCCAGACAGATAATCTGGAGATAGGAGAAGAGAGATGTCCCAGAGACCTTTTATTTCGATAATCATACCGGTGCGGAACTTCGAACGTACGATCGAGAAGACCTTTGAGTACCTGCTCAAAGTCGATTATCCCCACGAGCGCTGGGAGTGGGTGATCGCAGATGGCGGCTCAAGCGATAAGACCGTTGAGATCATCAAGAGTTGGCAGGCAAAATATTCCTTTATCAGATTAGTAGAGATCCCTAACTGTCCTTCGCCCGGATTTGCCCGTAATAAGGCGCTAGAGGTGGTCAAGGGAGACTTTTTATTCTTTACCGACGCGGATTGCGCGCCGAATAAGGAGTGGGTCAGCGAGATGCTCCTGCATTTTGAGAAAGATCCTAAGATCGCAGCAGTGGGTGGCGAGGTATTTACCATGAAAGTAGACCCGGATAATTCAGTCGAGGAGTGGTGTCAGCATTTCCGTTTTAATATGGTCTCTCCGCGCTATGGATGGATCGGGGAGGGATATTTCCCCGGCTTCCCGAAGGAGCCGTTGCCCTTAGATATCGGCGGGCATAAGGCTTATTTCTTCGGTACCTGCAATGTCGCTTACCGCAGGAGCGCGATGAAGGAGATCGGGGCGAAGTTTTGGGATAGGCCTACGGGCGAGGATATGGACTTGAGTTACCAGCATCGAAGCCGCGGCTGGAAATTCTACTTTGCGCCCAAAGCAAAAGTCGACCATATGCACCGGGCTGACCTTAGGGCATTAAGAAGGGTCTGGGTGACCTACGGCCAGGCGCACCTGCCCTTGATCGATAAGTACGTCAAGAAGAACGGGGTGGTAGTGATATTACAGTTCTTGAAAGGCGCACCCTGCTTTACTCTGCCGTTGCCATTGCGGGGATTTATTTATCTGGGGCACTTTCATCTGCTGCACCTCTTCGCTGGCCTTACATTCTCAAGTTTTCTATTGGCGCTCTCTCAGGCAGGTTTCTTTTGGCCTGTTTTTGCCTGGATTTCGCTTGTCCTAATGCTTTATTTTCTCTTTCACTTCGTGAAATGGAATTTTGCTATGAAACCGCACTCTAAATTTTTTATCTGGTGCAAGATGAAATATCTAACGAACTTAAGCTTTATCGAGGGCGGATTAAAGGATTTTAAAAAATACAAGGTTTTGTGTATTGAACCTAGTTTTTAGGAGGCGGGGCCATGAATCATGTTCTCTACGTAGCATTAGGTTTAGTAGCAGGCATAGCAAGCGGTCTCTTTGGTATCGGTGGCGCAACGATATTGATCCCGGCGTTCGTGTTTCTTCTCGGCCTTAGTCAGCATCAGGCGCAGGGGACGACCCTGGCGATCATGATCCCTCCCATCGGGCTGTTGGCAGCGTTGCGTTACTATTACAGCGGCCACGTCAAGCTGGGCATCGCGGCGTTCGTCTGCTTAGGGTTCTTCATCGGCGGCCTGATCGGGGCACATTTTGTCCAGGGGATTCCTGATCCGCTCCTGAAGAGGGCATTCGGCGTACTATTACTTGTTATCGCCTTGAGGATGATTATTATAAAATAAGATGCAAAATAAACTCTCTGTTAATATCGGCAAATTACAGTTGAAGAATCCGCTGACGGTCGCCTCCGGTACCTTTGGTTACGCCGAAGAGTTCTCCGGGTTTATGGATTTAAAAAAATTAGGCGCGGTCACCACCAAGACGATCACTTTAAAGCCGCGTAAGGGCAATCCACCTCCGCGTACCTGCGAGACTCCGGCCGGGATGCTTAATTCCATAGGCCTTGAGAATCCCGGAGTGGAAGTCTTTCTGAAGGAAAAGTTTCCTGCCTTAAGAAAAATCGGCGTCCCGGTAATCGTCAGCATCGCATCGCAAAAAAACCCGGATGAATTCGTCAGGCTTGCCCGCCGCCTGGATAAGGTCAGGGAAGTGGCTGCTCTGGAATTAAACATCTCCTGCCCGAACCTGAGCAAGACAAAGTTGATTTCGCAGGATCCAAGGGCGACCTATAGTCTGGTAAGCAGTGTGCGTCGGGTGACAAAGAAAACTTTGATCACCAAGCTTTCTCCAAACGTAACTGATATTGTCGAGGTTGCCATCGCAGCCGAACGGGGCGGTTCTGATGCGCTGGCGATGATCAATACGCTCACCGGGATGAGCATAAACGTAAATTCACGAAAACCGAAGATCTCTTCATTCGTCGCCGGCTTAAGCGGGCCGGCGATCCGCCCGATAGCAGTGAGGATGGTCTGGGAGGCGTACAATAAGGTAATCATCCCGATCATCGGGATGGGTGGTATAGTTGATGCCGAGAGCGCCCTGGAGTTTATGTTTGCCGGAGCAAGTGTTGTGGCAGTGGGGACAGCTAATTTTATTAATCCGCGCTCAAGCGTTGAGATAATCGAGGGGATCAAGAAATACATGAGGAAGAATAAATTAAGAGATATTAAGGCTCTTACAGGAAGGTTGAGGGTATGAAGCGGGCGCCGAAATTGATCTTAGCTTTAGATGTGGATAGTTACGCTCAGGCGATGCGCTGGGTAAGGCACATGTATCCTAAGGTAAAGATATTTAAGGTGGGATTGCAGCTTTATACTGCCTGTGGGCCAAAGATCATCCGTGATATCCGCAAGACAGGCGCGCAGGTGTTTTTGGATTTAAAACTCAGCGATATACCTAATACTATGGTAAATGCTACCAAAGAGCTCTTAAAGCAGAGGGTAGCGATGTTTACGGTACATACACTCTCCGGTCCGACAGCGCTTAAAGGAGTCGCACGCACCTGTAAGAAACGCAAGGTCAAAGTTCTGGGCGTAACGATCCTGACAAGTATCTGTCCGAGCTTTCTGAAAGATTTAAATGTCAAAAGATCGCTGTCTCAGGAGGTGCTTTATCTGGCCAGGATGGCTAAAAGGTGCGGTCTGGATGGCATAGTCTGCTCTGTGCATGAGGCGAAGATGATCAGGAGGAGCCTGGGTAGGAATTTCCTCATTTGCTCACCGGGTATAAGGCCGGCCGGTTCTTCTAAGGGTGACCAGGCCCGGGCTGCAACGCCTGAAGAGGCGCGTAGGGCAGGGGTGGATTATATGGTAGTTGGCCGCCCGATCCTGAAAGCCAGAGATCCCCTCAAAGCCTTAAGAAATCTTTAGGGACGCTCTTTTTGCTAAAGCGGAAACTGTCCCTTTTTTCTACAGGATTTGTAAATAAGGGGACACTCTCCCGATTAGCAAAAAGAGCGTCCCTACATTTGGGGTTGAATTAGGGGGGTAAATCCCTTATAATAAGGGTCTTATAGGCCTATTCTTACAGGTCTATTATAGAGGAGAAGGCCATGGCAGAAGAGCTAAAAGGGTTAATAGAGAAGATCAACCGGGAAGGCATAAAGGCTGCTCAAGGCAAGGCCATTGAGATAGAGGCGGATGCCAAGCGCAAGGCCGAGCGGATCGTTGATGATGCCGGCCGCCAGGCCGAGAAGATCATCGCCGAAGCCAGGCAAAAAGTGGCTAAGATGCAGGAGGGGACGGGACTTGAGCTTGAGCAGTCCGGAAGGGATATGCTGCTTGCCCTGAAGAAAGAGGTCAATGCTATGCTTGACCGTCTGGTCACCGCGCGTCTGCGCGAGGCGTTGAGCCCCCAGGAGATGGCCAGGATCATCGCCAGCCTGATCAGGAGTCACGGTAAAAAAGAAAAATCCGATATAGTTGTATCGCTTAAGAAGAGCGACCTGGCAGCGCTGGAGAAGGGCCTTTTAGGCGAGCTAAAGCAGGCAGCCAAAAGCGGGATAACTCTCAGGGGCTCTGAGGATATACGTGCCGGTTTTATCATCAGCTATGACGGCAACAAATCACACTTTGATTTTACTGACCAGGGCCTTGCCGAATATATCGGTTCCTACATGAAGCCCAAGCTGGCTGAGATCTTAAAGGGTACAACCCCGGAAGTAAAAAAGAAGAAGAGAAAAAGATAGGATGAGCGCGCACTACACATATCTCTTATCCAGCTTGCCGATGCTTCATTTCGGGATAAAGCCACCCCTATCATTTGATAAATTTATCCGTACCTGCACCGGCCTGATCCCTCAAGGAGAACTTGAGATGCTCAAGGGTCTTACCCATGCAGGAGTTTCTCTCTATAAGGAAAGACAGCCTACCCTGAAGAAGTGGAGCGCCTTTGAGAAGACGCTAAGAAATGAACTGGTCAAGATCCGCGCGCAGCGCAAGCGGGTCAATCCGGACAAATACCTGCGTGAAGAGGATTACGCAGAGCCGCAGACAAGCCGCGTAGCGATGAACGCGCTGAAAAATCCTTCGATCATTGAAGGGGAGAATTATTTAGATCAGCAGAGGTGGCGTGTTTTAGATGAACTGAGCGCAGGGCACTACTTTGACATAGATGCCTTGATAGTTTATGCGCTTAAATTACTTATCCTCGAGCGCTGGGAGAGGATTGACTCGGCAGATAAATCCGGTTTATTAGAAGAGGCACTGGCATAAGATGGCGAAGAATAGAATCGGACGCATAACCAGGATCAACGGCAATATGGTCGCCGTGGAGATAGATGACTTCGTGATCCAGAATGAGGTCGCCTACATTATCCACGGAACAGAACGGCTTAAGTCAGAAGTGATCCGCGTCAGGGGTAATCTCGCCGAGATGCAGGTCTATGAGAACACCGGCGGGCTTAAGGTCGGGGAAAAGGTCGAGTTTACCGACGAGTTGCTTTCAGTTGAGCTTGGACCGGGGCTTTTAGGCCAGATCTTTGACGGCCTGCAAAACCCGCTCCCGCATGTCGCCCAGGAGTGCGGTTTCTTTTTAAAGCGCGGCGTCTATTTTGAAGCTCTCCCTGACGAGGCAAGATGGGAGTTTACCCCGACGGCAAATAAAGGTGATATAGTACGCAGCGGCGATAAGTTAGGCTTTGTACCGGAGAAGCTCTTTAAGCATTACATCATGGTCCCCTTTAACCTTCAGGGTAGTCTTGAACTTGCCGAGATAAAAGAAAAAGGCGAATACAATCTTAAAGAACCGATCGCTAAGGTAAAGGATGAATCCGGCAAGCAGCACAATGTATTCCTGCAGCAGATCTGGCCGGTGAAGATCCCGATCCGCGCCTATTCCGAAAGATTAAAGCCGGGCGAGCCCCTGGTCACTAAGATGCGCCTGATAGATTCTCTCTTTCCGGTTGCCCGCGGCGGTACCTATTGCATCCCCGGGCCATTCGGTTCGGGAAAGACCGTCCTGCAGCAGCTGACCAGCCGTCACGCCGAGGTGGATATCGTTATTATTGCCGCCTGCGGAGAGCGTGCCGGCGAAGTAGTTGAGACCTTAAAGACTTTTCCTGAAATAACCGACCCCAGGACAGGAAAGCCCTTAAGTGACCGCACGGTGATCATCTGCAACACAAGTTCCATGCCGGTGGCAGCGAGAGAATCTAGCGTTTATACTGCAGTCACGATTGCCGAGTATTACCGCCAGATGGGCCTGAATGTTTTACTTTTGGCTGATTCCACCTCAAGGTGGGCGCAGGCAATGCGTGAGATGTCCGGAAGGTTAGAGGAGATCCCCGGAGAAGAGGCATTTCCTGCATATCTTGAGTCGCGCATCGCTTCATTTTATGAAAGGGCAGGTATTGTCAGGCTGCGCGACGGAAGCATCGGCTCAGTGACTATCGGCGGGACAGTGAGTCCTGCCGGCGGAAATTTTGAAGAACCGGTTACCCAGGCGACACTGAAAGTCGTAGGCGCATTCCATGGCCTTTCCCGAGACCGCTCTGATGCCAGGCGCTATCCTGCGATCGATCCGTTGATCAGCTGGAGTAAATATAAGAGTTTCATCGATGAAAAACAGATGCGCGCGGGCCACTCCATACTGCGTAAGAGCAGCGATGTAGCGCAGATGATGAAGGTGGTAGGAGAAGAGGGGACTTCTTTAGAGGATTACATAGACTATCTTAAGGGGGAGTTCTTTGATTTTGTCTATCTGCAGCAGAACGCCTACGATAAAGTCGATGAGGCGACTAGCGCCGATAGGCAAAAATATATCTTTGATTTTATCTATAAGATCCTAGAGGCAAAGTTTGATTTTAAGGATAAGGAGCAGGCACTGAAGTCATTCCAGAAGCTAAGGCAGCTCTTCCGCGGCTTGAATTCTTCCGGACGCAAAAGCGCTGAGTTTAAGAGATTTGAAGATGAGATTTCAGGCATAGTCAAAGAAGCCCTAAAGAAGGAAGAGGCAGGTGCATAAAGTCTATACAAATATCAGTCAGATCGCCGGAGACGTGATTACCGTGGAGGCATCCGGCGTGGGTTATTCAGAGATCGCTGAAGTTTCTACTCGGCGCGGGAGATCCCTGGCTCAGGTGATCCGCCTTGACGGAAAAAATGTCGCCCTACAGGTTTTTGCCGGCAGCCGCGGGATCTCAACCGGGGATAAGGTACGTTTCCTACGCCATCCCATGCGCATCGCAAGCGGAGACGATCTTTTGGGGCGCATCTTTAACGGAAGCGGCACACCGCTTGATAAGGGTCCGGCACTATCGCAGAACCTGATCGATATCGGAGGTCCGCCGGTAAACCCGATAAAAAGGATCATCCCCAATAAGATGGTGCGCACCGGTATCCCGATGATCGACATCTTTAATTCACTGGTAGAATCACAGAAGTTGCCGATATTTTCCATT
Source organism: Candidatus Omnitrophota bacterium (assembly GCA_042577285.1). Lineage (GTDB taxonomy): Bacteria > Omnitrophota > Gorgyraeia > Gygaellales > Profunditerraquicolaceae > JBHPDM01. Next base: position 19,402 of record JBHPDM010000002.1, on the reverse strand, counting down.
GCCGGTGAGCCTTATAATGAACTCTTAGCGCGCATCGCTACCCAGGCGGAGGTAGATATCATTATTCTGGGCGGGATGGGCCTGAAGCATGACGATTATCTGTTCTTCAGGGATACACTGCAGGAGCATGATTCCATCTCGCGTTCGATATTTTTTATCCACACCGCATCAGATCCCACGGTAGAGTGTCTTTTGGTGCCTGATATCAGCCTGGCAGTGGCTGAGCAGTTTGCTTTAGCCGGCAAACGGGTGCTGGTGCTTCTGACGGACATGACTAATTTCTCCGATGCCTTAAAGGAGATCTCGATTACCATGGAGCAGGTTCCCTCAAACCGCGGGTATCCCGGGGATCTATACAGTCAGTTAGCAGCCCGCTATGAGAAGGCAGTTGATTTTGATACTGCCGGATCGATTACAATACTCGCGGCAACCACTATGCCCGGAGACGATGTAACCCATCCGGTGCCGGATAATACCGGTTATATCACAGAAGGACAATTCTATCTAAAGGGTGGCGTTATTGAACCATTTGGATCGCTCAGCCGTCTTAAACAGCAGGTCAACGGAAAGACCCGCCCTGACCATCGTACGATCATGAATACGATGATTCAGCTATTTGCTGATTACCGCTCCAGCTTAGAAAAGCAGGCAATGGGATTTCAGATGAGCAGCTGGGATGGAAAACTTCTTCAATATGGCAGGAAGTTTGAACAGGGGATGATGTCCCTTAAGGTCAATATCCCGCTTGAGCAGGCCTTAGACCGCGGCTGGCAGATCATGGCTGATTGTTTTACTCCCGAGGAGACAGGGATCGAGCCTTCGATAATCGAGAAATACTGGCCAAAGCGCTGATGTTAAAAATCAAACTTACAAAAGGAGAATTAAAGAGGCAGCGCGATGCATTAAAGCAGTTTGAGCGTTATCTGCCGACTTTGCTGCTTAAGAAGCAACAGCTGCAGCTTGAGATCCTGCATCAGTTAACCGCACTGCATGAGAAGATGGCGCTTGAGGCTAAGATGAGAAATGCGGCCAGCGGCTGGGCAGGATTACTTGCTGAGCCGGGCATAGATATCAAAAGATGGGCCAGTCCACAAGAGACGATTACCGGTACAAGGAATATCGCCGGCACAGATATACCCGTTTTTGTTCGCGCGGAATTTAAACCTGCGGATTATGATCTTTTTATCACTCCTCTTTGGGTGGATGCGGCAGTTGAGGAGTTGAAAAATTTAGCTGCGTTGATTCAGGAGGTCAGAGTGATAAAAAAGGGGATCGAGCTCTTAAGACATGAGCTGCGTATCACGACACAGAGGGTGAATCTCTTTGAAAAGATAAAGATCCCCGAGGCGAGAGAAGCGATACGCCTGATCAAGATCTATCTTGGGGATCAGATGACTAATGCCGTTGGACGCAGCAAGATCGCCAAGAGGAAGATCGAGGCATATCAAGAAGCATCCCTCGCAACCGCCAATTCATAGCTGGTTGTTTGCCTCGCGCCGAGGCGGAATTGATTTTCCGGAAATTTAGAGAGAGAAAAATCGATGATCGTACAGATGAAAAAAGTAGCGCTTTTGATGCAGGCAAAGGATGCTGACTCGGCAGTCAGCTCTTTGCGTAAGCTGGGCGTTGTACACGTCAAACATCAGCAGCCTCCAAAAGGGGCGGATATAAACAGCCTGCATGATGAACTTGCGCTTCTGGCTCAGGCATCGGGGATCTTATCCTCAGCAGAATATTCAAAAGACCCGCGCGCAAAGACTGATCAGGATTTAGGCGACTGGAAGTTCGCCTGCCAACACATCATTGATGCGCAAAAGCGCCTGGAGCGGCTTGATGAATACTCCCGCATGATGAATAATATGATCAGCCGCTGGCAGGCCTGGGGAGATTTCAACCCACAGGACTTGCAGGAGATGGCAGGAAAAGGGGTTTATATCAGGCTTTATTCTCTCCCGGCCAAAGAGATCAACAACCTTCCTAAGGATGTGATCGTAAAAAAGATCTCCGCGGTCAGGGGTATAATCAATTGCGCAGTGGTATCACGAAAGATGGTGGAGATCCCCTTTAAGGAGGTTATTCCGCCGAAGATCAGCCTTAAGGATATGCGCGCACGGCTAGCCGAAGATACCCAGACGATGAAGGCGATCAAAGAAGAGATCTCCAGGTTCAGCTCTTTCCACAAGGAGTTTCTACACATCGGGGACTCTCTACGTAGCCGGCTAGAGTTTCACCAGGCGTTAAGGGGGATGGGACTTACCGGTGAGATCGCGTATCTTACCGGGTTTGTGCCGCATGATATGGTAGAATCCTTACAGGAGGCTGCCAGGCAGCAGAGGTGGGGGATAGTTGTAGATGACCCGGCAGATGATGAGAGGGTGCCTACCTTGATCCGTAATCCGCGCTGGGTATCGATAATCAGCCCGATATTTAAGATGATCGAAGTAGTGCCGGGATACCACGAGTTTGATATCAGCCTTTGGGTGCTGGTATTTTTATCTATCTTTTTCGGGATGCTGATCGGAGATGCGGCATATGGCGCGATTTTCTTTGCGCTTACGCTTCTGGCGCAGTTAAAATGGGGTTCGAAGCTCAGCGATAAATCAGTTTTTATCCTCTTTTACCTATTCAGCCTCTGTGCCGTAGCCTGGGGGGTGTTGACCGGAACGTTTTTCGGTCAGGAGTGGCTTCCCCAGACAGTTCAACCCCTGCTGCCGGCCTTACGCAACAGCAGAAACATCCAGGTGCTCTGTTTCTTCCTGGGTGCTGCGCATCTAAGCATTGCCCACCTCTGGCGGCTGATTGTAAAGGCGCCATCATTGACTGCTCTCTCCGAAGCGGGTTGGATATCAGTCCTTTGGGGCGCATTCTTCTTGGCAAAGACCCTGATCATCGGGGATAATTTTCCGGCTTTCGGTAAGTGGTTCTTTATCGTCGGGCCGGTTTTGGTGGTATTCTTTACAAGTTTCCGTAAGAACATCTTTAAAGGTATCGGCGCAGGGTTAGGAAGCCTGCTTTTGAATTTTGTTAACACCTTTACTGATGTGGTCTCCTATATCCGTCTTTTTGCCGTCGGATTGGCTACGGTTGCCATCGCTGATTCTTTCAATAAATTGGCGCTGAGTATCGGCTTTAATAGCGTTATCTCAGGGGCTGCCACTGCCTTGATATTATTGTTAGGGCATTCTCTTAATATATTGCTCGGGCCGATGGGAGTTTTAGTGCATGGGGTACGATTGAATGTACTTGAATTTTGCAACCATATTGATGTAAAATGGAGTGGTTTCAGATATAATCCGCTTCGGGAAGCGGCTTAACCGTCACGGAGGATACAATGACTATACTGCAATTTCATGATTTTGGTATAAGTGCGGTGCTTGACTTTGCTGCTATCGGCTCAGCGTTGGGAACCGGTATCGCAGGTATGGCTGCGATCGGAGCCTGGAAGAAGGCCTTTGCCCATAATAAGCCTGCTTCTTTTATCATGCTCGCCTTTGTCGGGGCACCGCTTACCCAGACTATCTATGGTATGATCGTGATGAATAAGATCGCAGAACTTGCCGCCAGAGGAGTTGAGGTTGCAGCCGTGGGAGTGATCAGCGGTATAGCCATCGGCGCTTCAGCGATGATGCAGGGTAAGGCCGGAGCAGTCGCTGCCGATGCCATGGGTGAGACCGGAAAGGGATTCGGAAACTACATCGTAGTCTTAGGAATTATCGAGACGGTTGCGCTCTTTGTGATGGCTTTTGCCATGGGCCTCCTGGGTAAATTTTAAGAAGGCTTTGGGCGATTGGCTCAGTTGGTTAGAGCGTCTGATTTACATTCAGAAGGTCAGGGGTTCAAGTCCTCTATCGCCCACCATTTAAGAAGGAAAGATGATGAAGAAGATTATCGCAGTAGTGGTTATGGCTTTATTCTGCGGGAGTACTGCCTGGGCATTGGAGATCTCCGCAGGACCAAGCTATCAGGATCTGGATATCTCAGGAAATGCTCAATCCGCAGGGACAAGGCTCGACCTGGAGGATGACTTGGGGCTTGGCGATGATAAGGCAGTAGGGGTCAATGTAAGATTAGACGGCAAGAAGCACCATTTTAGTTTTGATTACGCAAGCTTCGAATTCTCAGGCTCCAAGATTCTTACTAGATCCATAGATTTCCAGAATAAGACCTATAGTATCAGCGTCGCCGTAGAGACTAAACTGGAATACAACCTGTTTGAGGCGCAGTATCAGTACGACCTCCTGCATTTAGGTGATGATGAGCTGGGTGTTTCTTTAGCGCCACTCCTAAAGTTAACGGTTTACGATGCCAGCCTGAACCTGCAGGGGGGAGGCAATAATGAGACCTATTCAGAGATTCTGCCCTTGCCCAGCGCCGGGGTGGCAGCCGAGCTTGATTGTACTAAGTATCTTAGTCTTTTAGCCCAGATAAACGGGATCGGCTATGCAGGAGATACTTATATCGAATATAGGGCGGTTGCCCGGTTGAAGCCGCATAAATTTGTGAATATCGACATAGGCTATAAGGGCATCAAGGTGGATTTCTCCCATAGCGACGATCTCTTGGATTTAGATATAAACGGTCTATTGTTGCAAGGCTCTTTCGTATACAAATTTTAGGATACAAGTTAGTGGGCCCGTGGTGCAGCCTGGTTCAGCACGTCAGATTGTCGATCTGAAGACCGCGAGTTCAAATCTCGTCGGGCCCGCCAATAAATGAAGTCCCCGTAGCCACTTACGGGGATTTTCATTTTATACCAACTTAGATCACTTTTGGTTGATTTTGACCAATTATAGTCACAATTTGGTCACGAGGGGTGATTCGGTGGGTATGATTACCTGCAGGATTTCCTGAAAAGCCAGAGCAGGAAGGCGGAGATGGAGTCAAATCCTTTCTTCCCAGCCTCTTGCTTGATCTTCCTCTTCTCTTCCTCGCTGATCCTTATCTGGATGAAACTGCCTTTCTTCTTGCTCATGATGAGCTGAGTGTATCATCATGTAATGACATTGTCAAGCGGCGTTCTTACTGTGCCCCCGTTCGTGAATAAAACCCGCTTCCCCCCCCCAAGGGGGTAGGATGCTTATGCAAAGCCAGAGAAATTTACGTGACCCATTTTTAGGTTTGGGATGGTAGTGGTTGATTAATTTTAATGGGAGAATTCGTTGATTGTAGGGCAGATTTAGGGGCTATCGTCTTACTAAGTTTACTAAGTATTTAATGAACTCCGTTAACACTACTACTACGGTTCCGCTGACGAGACCAGCGAATATACCTTGTCGCACAGGGTGTGTTGAAAGATAGTCTTCCAAGAGCCTATACAAATACCAATTTTCCATTATTCCTCCTTAGTTTTTCTCATCTCCATTGTAATACCGAATCTATTATTAAACCATCGTTTCAAGGGAGATAGCTTTCTAAAGGTTTTGGTTTTGGGATTAAAGATTAAGAAACTATTGCATTTCTCACATTGTTTTTGGTAGTTGAATAAGCTAATAGGGGTAGTTTTAATCCCCGCCATATCCAGCTCTGTAATTTTTAATTCACTTTTACATTCTGGGCAATAGAGTTTATCCATAATTCCAATTATACTCCCCAAAAGAGGCTTATGCCAAGAAAAATAGTTAGTTAGATTCCCCCACTTCCTGCGTCTATTGTGGTAGGAGGTGGGAGATATGAAGCCTACCAATAAGATAATCCAAGAAACAAAGGCGCTGATCCGGCTACAACTATTCTTACGGTATGACTGCGGCCTGAGGCGTACCGATAATCTTTCCTCTAGGGAACTAAGACAGATACTTATTTCTCTAGAGATCAAGAAAAAGGCTCAAATGATACCTAAGTAGTGGTATAATTAGCATATAGTTGCGATGCAGTAGCGTATGTAAGGAATCGTATGAAGCAGGCATTACTCAAAGTATTAAATGAATATAAGGCTAATACTAGAGGCGCATTAGCCGGCAATAGCCTCGCAAATTATATCAGGCGTGACCTACCAGCAGTAATCAAAGCCACGGCACATATCCCAAAACAATATCTTATTGAAGGCGCTCCCGGCCAAGGCAATTGGGCAGAGATTCCGTGGGTAGGCATATTTGATAAAAGTATTACTACTTCTGCTCAGAAGGGATACTATATTGTCTACCTCTTTGATGCCAATATGGAGGGCGTATATTTAACGCTAGGCATAGGCTGGACTCAGTTTGAGGATAAGTACCATCCACTTAAGAAGGCGCGAGAGGAGATAAAGAGCACAGCAGTACACTATAGGGGCATAATAAAGTCTGCATTGGGTGACTTTCCGGCCTATAAGATAAACCTGCACGCCAAGCATACGCTTGGTAAAGGTTATGAACTGGGGACTATATGTGGCAAGTATTATTCAAAAGACAGCATTCCTGATACGGATACATTAGCCCACGATCTAAGTAATCTAATAGGTGTTTACAGAGAGTTAAAGGGTGAATTATCAGGGTCCTCCATAACAGAGAAGCAGCCGGCCACTAAAATATTACTCACCAGAGAAGAGTTTCAGCAAGAGGAAGCAGGGGAAGAATATAAAGCCGCTGGTAAAGATCCTAAGCAGGTTAAGCAACTTGCTTCTCAGGCAGAAACTAAGCCTCCACGTAAAGCCACATCAATTTACTATCCTAGAAATCCTTATGTATCCGCAAATGCAAAAAATAGAGCCAAAGGAAAGTGCGAATTGTGCGATCAGCCGGCACCTTTCTTATCTCGCCACGGCAAACCATTTTTAGAGTGTCATCATATCAAGGAGCGTGCAGAAGGCGGAACGGATACCATTAACAACGCGGTAGCCTTATGTCCTAATTGTCACAGGAAGATGCATCATTTGGGGTTAGTAGAAGATAAGAATAAACTAAAACAGAAAGCAAGTGAATAAAAAACAGTTAATAGTGGCTTTGATGGTCTTGGCAACCTACTTATTTTTAACACCTGCTTCCGCCTACCAAGGGGGCTGTCCTATAGGCGAGGGAGACTACGGGCGCACCTTAGTAGCATACTTCAAGGATATAGACCTTAACAATGATGGCAAGCCTGAGAGCGTTAAGGTAATAGATTACTGCAGGTTCAGTACTAACATAGAAGATGATTGGGGTGATGATACGGGGGCGGTGGTCAAGATATTCGATAGTCAGGGAAAAGAGATCTACTGGGATGCGCTCCCAAATTTTCAGAATGTCGAAACAGTAGATGTGGAAGATATAAATGGTGACGGCTTCAGGGAGGTCGTCATAAAGATGGAAGGTACGGAAGAATATCCTGAGACCGATCTGGTGTACTGCTGGGAATTTGGTGAGTACAAGTGTAATTATACGTTTATCAGGCTTCCGTCTCTTACTGATGCGCAGCAGGAGATAGTCAACAGGATCATAGTAGAGGATGACCTTAGGAGCTATGAGGCGAGAGAGCTCGACTTAGACGGGGACGGCGCATCGGAGGTGGCGATAACTTACGCGGCGGGGGTACATTCGAGCGGAGCTAAAGTGATCAAGTTTAAGGATAGTCATGAGGTCATATTCGAACACGGTTCCGGGACTCCGAATACCCGCTTAGAGACTATAGACGGAAAAGCTGCTTTCGTTTTCGAGGAGTCTGACTATAAGCCGAACTATAACACTGGCAAGAGATATGAGGAAATCTACCGGTGGGATGGAGAGAAATTCAGCAAAATAGAATGAGAGCGGGTAAGGACATGAAAAGAAAAGGTGATGAATTAGGGAGAAAACTGCAGAGGTTCAGTGATATCGTGAGAGATTTTGTTAATGTGGCCACTGATTTCGAGTTCATGGCCTACGGGATACCAGATAAGCTACTCCCCCACCCCAAGAAAGACATAGGAGAGGCTCTTGAATTCTGGATTCTTTACTGCGCGCTGATCAAGGATAGGAAGAAGGCCGAAGCTTATAGGAATGCGTATGTCAACTTGGCTCGGTTTATACCCAGCAAGGAATATGCGAAAGTGAAGTGCCTCTATGGTTCTTCTATTCCGATGACGCGTAGTCAATTCAAGAAGGTAAGCAGTAGAAATAAAGGTTACAAGAGAGTTCTAGCTGTTTTGTTAAAAGAAGTAGAGACTCGGAAGAAGAAGGCCTATTCGCTTATGCAACAGGCTCAGGGGGAAGCTAAGAGTTCTTGGGGTAAAGGGAAGCTGATAAAGCTACTATAAAGATAGGATGTTGAATGTATGGATAAACCCCAAGAGAAGCTAATCTTGCTATATATAGAGTTAGAGGTAAAATTGATGGATTCCCTGATAGAAATCCCTTCGGTTGATTTGGATATCCTGGCTGAGTTGTCCAGGTGTCTTCTGGCAAGTTCAATTACCGCTTTCGGGTTCATATTCAGGCGCATAGGCTTATTGGAAGATTACCTCGAAGAGGGCTTGTTCAAGAAAAGGGTTCTGGGTATCCTGGGGAAGCTGTATATTTTTTGCTACCTTTCTCTGCTTGACGACAGGGATTACTTATGGAAAATGGGACCTAGCATCAAGGATGAGGATTTATATCTAGTTTACAGGCGCACATTCGAACCAAGCCCACCTAAAATTGAATTCTATGCCAATAGTCTCTTACGGGACGGGGATGAGTCGAGGATTCCCATGTTGCTGCGCTGGATTTTTACAACTGTGTTTAGGCGTCGCAAGGCAGAGCAACACGAAGATGACGTAGAGTTTCTTACGCCTATCGTTTCAAGTGTTTTCAGGAATACGGCTGATTATGTACTTGGTAGGGATATCGAGGAAGAAGAATACAACCCGTATTATTTTGCTTCTGAAGGATACAGCGAGGAAGAGATTGATGGGTAAGGTAATTATTATCACGTTAGCCCTGTTATTATTTGCTGGCGTCATTTTGGCTTCTGAGACTGAAGACGCTTTTGATGAGCTAGTCTACGCAATGCAGCAGATCGAGGCAGTAACCACAGATATGCTTCTATGGCTCGGTTGGGGAGATCCTGAGAAGGATACAGAGCATATCAAGGAAGCCTCAGGGCAGGCTGTGGCTGACCTGCAGGAGATAAGGGATAGGCTCGGTGCGATGGAAGTGCCTGCCAAGCTAGAAAAGTTCAAGGGTCTGGAGGATTTGGTCGCGGAAAAGCTTCAGGTTTTCTACGGGGGCATCGAAGAGAAGGAAGAGGATGTGCACAAGCGCGAATGGGCGGAAGTTGGCAAGCCATTCGCCGAGTTGACGGAAGAGGGCGCAAGGCTCCTGGTGGAGGTCTACGGTAAGGGCAAGTATTTAGCCGAGTCCAAGGATGCAGAGGTAAGCCTGATAAGCGACAAAGGTGACAGGAAGGATTATCTCAAGGCCTTGGAACTCTTGGAGAGCAAGAAGGATGGCGTTGGCGAAAAGGCCTATGAGCTTTTGAAGCCCCTCAGGGAGAAATACAATGGCAGCCCAGCTGAAGATTGTATTGAGTTGAGGATTTCTGACTGCTACCTTATCAGCGACAGCTTCGGTGCCCCCGATGACTTCGAAGGGAGCCCAACAGAGGAAGGGCTGAAGATTCTTTCATCGATACTCGAGAAGAAAAGATATTCCCCTGTCCTTTACGAGACATTCTACAAGTGGAGGACTGTCGAGCAGATGTTCCACTACGGCATGAGCAACATGGGTACCATACCTAACAAGGAGTATAACAAGAAGCGCTGGGAGATGGTGCAGGTGGTGAAGAAGCATCTGGCTGAGAATCCTGACGATAAGCTGGCAAAGGACCAATGGATGAACCTCTTGGCGCTGGAGAACATTACGCGCGGGGATACGTACGGGAACAGCAACCTGATGCACTGGGGGATTATTTACTTGGACTTGAGCAAGGAAGATGAGCCAAGGGAGTGAGGTGAGATATGAAGAAGACCAATGTAACGCTTGTTGTAATATGCATTATTATCGCAGTAAGCATAATTAATGTTAGGGCTATAAAATCAAGGTTTCAGCCTGAGGATAGGGGATCCTCCGTGAAGTTCGACAAAATCAATTATCCAATTAATGGTGACGCTATGATAGAACTGAAGCGCTTTGGAGAAGAGTTATCTGTTTTTACAGGCGAAATGAAAGGGCTGGATACGAGCAGTTTCACTTCGAAGGAAGCGACGGATTTTAATGTCGTGTTTCCCCAAGCGAAAATACTCGAAAGTTGTGTTACTTCAGTTTTCGTTATATTGGTCTTAGAGTTTTCGCATGGGCAAGAGAATCAGTTTAGCCCAGAAACAGTTAAAATGATCCCAGGATATATAAAAACCCTGCAAAAGCAGATTGATGTCGTTGAATTGATTCTGACCGATTACCCCGCTCGTTTCGCTACAAATAAAATGATGCCATATTTTCCAAAGGCCAGACTTTACGCGACTCGCCTTCAGCGGTTACTAAATAAGATAAATCAGGAGTTATCGAAATATTAATCGTCAAGTCACTTGCCCCGGCTGAGGAGGCCTTGACAAGCCCATTCGCCCGTGTTATACTTACTCTATAATTGAGAATAGCCTTAACGATGCAATGTCGTTAAGCTAAGATAAATCAGAGGTTCGCTGCACTAGAGCCCTGATCAATAGCACAGAAAACTATTGGTCGGGGTTTTTTATTTGCCTTAGGAGGTAAGATAAAGATGGATAAGGGTAAGGGTAAAATTGGCTTCAGGTCTTCAGACTTATACCTCTGTGCTTTTCTCCGTTCAAAGAACGTAAAACTCATAGACCACGAGCGCGAAGAAAGAAAGGTATACTTTATTTTCGAGCCGGCTCCCGAAATAGAAGGCCTCATCCAGTCGTACTGGAACAACGGCGCAGTTGAAGTCTCATCCTACGTCAAGTCATTAGATGACCTAAAGAGCATCATATTCAGCACAAATAGAGATAGAAAAGGAGATAGAGATGAGCGTTGCAACATTCCATATTGAGTTTGAACCTAAAGACGCACTTGAGTTCTTAGAGCATAAATTCCCCGAGACAGATAACTGGTGGGGTCAAGGTATACTCTGTCCGAGATCTAAAGCCATCATATCCGGACCAGAGGGGATCGGAAAGAGCTTGATAGCGCTTAACTTGGCCGTTTCGTTGGCTTCCGGCTTGCCTTATTTGGGCTTTGAGATTCCGGAGAAGAAGAAGGTCTTATATTTAAATTTCGAGATAAGCCCGCGGAACCTGCAGAAGCGCCTCAAGAGAATTCTGGAATATAGGGGGTTGGAAGCAGGAGAGCTATTCCTGGATACTATTTTTTGGTTCGACATTAACAATAATGATAGCTTTGAAAGGCTCAGGGAAGCATTGGGGGGCGGAAAATACGACGTCTTAATCATCGACTGCATGTATAAGGTGCATTCAGGAGACGAGAATTCAGAGCAGGAAACGAAGAGAGTCCTCGATAGGCTAGATCTGTTGATCCAGGAATTTGGCATATCAGTAGTGTTGATACACCACCATAACAAAGGCGATCGCAGGGGTACCCAGCGGATGAGGGGTTCAACGGTTATACCGGCCTGGGTTGATACGGCTATCAATCTGAGCAAAAAAGGTAAAGTCATTAAGATGGACTTCGACAAAGTGAGGAACGGAGAGCAGCCCGAGTCAATCATAATCGCTATAAATGACCAGCTATGGCTTGAGGTTAAGGGTTCAGCTGAAAAAGGCAAGATGGTCAAGCTTTCAACCGAAGAGGTGATTAGGATCACAGGGAAGATGCCTGATAGGTTGATAGCAGTCAAATCATTGGCGGGTAAAGCTAAGGTTTCTGAGGCGACGGCATTCCGTGCGATTAAGAAAGCAGAGGCAGAGAAGAAGTTGTTCTTGTATAACAATAGGAAGCCATATGCGTGGTCCCAACCACTGGGGGATCTTTCAAGGGATCATTCATTCATCCGTCACGTGAAAGATGGCAATGAATGAATGATATAACCCATTGATAATCAAAGAGTTAATATATAGTTTAGAAAGCGATAGTTAAATATGAATGAATGGCGTAACTCTTTTATTTTCAACATACTTCATCATTCAAGAGTTTCTATAAGTACATCTTGGTGAAAGGTGGTATCACCAAGATAGGTAAGTGGGAGAAAATTATGAGACGACTAACAGCAATGCAAGCTATTCGCTCCGTCTGCCTATTTATGTGTCCCGACGGCGGATCATACAAGAAAGTGAAGGAGTGTGGCAGCGCATGCCCGTTGCATGAGTATAGGTTTGGCCACAACCCAAGAAGGAAAGGTATAGGCAACTATGGCGCAGTTCCCCCAAAGAGACTTGAATTAGAGTCCGCAGATGAATAATGGTTAAATGTGCCTTCATTGAAGTAGACTTCATGTTTTAATGCCATAACACGGATCGGCCAGATTTTTTTCTAGCTTCAAATAGTGCCTGAAACTACCCGAAATGAGCGGTAATAGGCAACAAAAGGCGACAGGATTATGCAGAAACGGTTAATCGGAGTAAAGGAGGCGGCTGTATACCTCGGCGTTGAAGTCAGCACCGTTTATTCGTGGGTAAATAAGAGGTTTATCCCCCACTTCAAAATAGGCAGGCTGGTTAAATTCGATGTGGCCAGAATCGAGGATTGGATTGACAAGAGAAGCGTAGATGAATACGAGGCCAATTAGCGTATTGACAAAGTAGTGACAGCATGTTATAATCTATCATCACTGAGAATTGAGGGTTATGATGGGTATATACCTAAGAGGCAAGACCTACTATATCGATTATTACATTCCTAACGGCAGGCGTATCAGGGAACGGGTCGGCTTCAGTAAGGCCTTAGCCCAGGACGTCCTGCGCAAGAGACAGGTGGCAGCCATAGAGAACAAGCATTTTGACATAAAGAGGGACAGTAAGGTCAAGTTCGATGTTTTTGCCGATCGGTATCTTGAAGTGTATTCAAGGCAGAACAACAGGTCGTGGAAAAGATCCGTCCTGCCGAACCTCAAAAGGCTGAAAGCACATTTCGCCAGCAAGCATCTTTACGAGATAACACCCTTAGAGGTCGAGAAATACAGGAGGGAAGTTAGTGGTGAAGTCCAGCCCGCCACGGTTAACAGGATTCTGGCGCTCCTCAAGTCCATGTTCAACCGCGCAATCGCCTGGGGAGACTATCACGGCACGAATCCCGTCAAGGGCATAAGGTTCTATAGGGAGCAGCCTAGGTTGCGCTTCCTTGCGAAGGAAGAGATCCAGGGGCTGGTAGATAGCTGTCCTGGCCACCTCAGACCCATCGTTATGGTCGCATTAAACACGGGGATGAGGAAGGGCGAGATACTTGGTCTCATGTGGCATGATGTCGACATAAAGAGGGAAGTAGTCACCCTTCGCGATACAAAGAATGGTGAGAATCGGGAGATCCCGATCAACACGGAGGTCAAGGAGGTGCTTATTCAGACCAAGAAGCACCCGGAGAGTCCGTATGTCTTCTGCAGTCCGGACGGCAAGCCTTACAAGGATATCAGGAAATCATTCTATGCCGCCTGTAGGAAGGCGGGGATAACTGATTTCCGCTTCCATGACCTTAGGCACACTTACGGTTCGCAGCTGGCGATGTGCGGCGTTGATCTAAAGACGATAAGCGAGCTGATGGGGCATAAGTCGGTACGCATGACAGAACGATATACCCACATCACGCCGGGGCACAAAAGGCATGCTGTGGAGCGTTTGGGCCAAATAGTCACAAATCGGTCACAGGCTGATATCGAAGAAGATATTGACAGGGCGCAACTTATTATGGATAATAAGGTTGCATATAACGGGTACCTATGAGAATTCAGATTGTCGATCTGAAGACCGCGAGTTCAAATCTCGTCGGGCCCGCCAGTAACTCAAGCGTCGTGAAGCACTTACGGCGCTTTTGTTTTATGGATATTTATGCTTATCCGGTGAGATGAGGGAGTTTTAGCAGCCCCCTAGTTTCTAGCCTGGGCTTAGAATAGCCCCATAATCTTATGCCAGAGAAAGCGCAGCGTTTTGTATATTGGCGGGCATTTTCCTGCGTAAAACATAATCGCTCGTTTAAAATAATCAAAGACGCCATAAATCCTGTTAAAAAGTTGGTAGGGGAAATTGGGGCGGCAAAGCAGTTCGTCTGTCTTAGCGGTCAATTTTTTAGATAACGATTCCGAAAAACCGAGGTATTTTTTATATAATCTTGTCAGGGCAGAAAAGTAATTGTAGGCGAAGATGATTTGTTCTTCCGAGACTGTATTCAGCTGTAATATCGGCCGTTCAAAGAAAGATAAAGCATCCTGCTTGATGCGGTAACCTTTCTCTTTGCAGATATCGAACAGGACCGTTCCCTTATAGGGGTAAAAATATGCGTTTGTGAGCTTGTTGGGATCTGCTTTGGCGTTGAGTTTAACCGTTTCTAACAACGTACCCATGGTCTCAGAAGGGGCACCCAATATATTAAAGGCCGTTGTTTCAATGCCGCGGTCTTTCAGAATATGATAAGCGGTTAGGATTTGCTGGTCCGAGAGGTTTCTTTTCATGATCGTATTGCGGATATATTCATCGCCGCTTTCTATTCCTAGTCCGATATGTCTACAGCGACTTTTCTTAAAGGCGTCTGCGATTTGCGGGTCGATTTGGTTAGCCCTGGCATGGCAGATGTAGGGAAGATTGATTTCTCTACTATATCTATCGGCAAATTCTAGGAACCATTCTTTATCCAGCGATAGGGTATCATCGGTAAACCACACTATTTCTAAAAAGGGATATTTACAAAGACCATGCTTGATGTCCTCCATTAATCTACCCACGCTTTTAAAACGTACGTAATGTTCGCTGTTCGGATATAATGTCTTAAGCAGATGATTGCAGCAGTAAGTACATTGGTACGGACATCCGCGAGACGCCATCACAGCCAATTGTTTCATGATTTTTACGTCTTCCAATCGCGGATAGTCAAAGATACCATAGTCTAAAAACGGCAGATCGTCTAAATTTTCAATTAGCGGCCGGACAGGGTTCTTGATTATTTCGCCGCTTGTTTTCTTAATCCATAGATTGCTGATACCATCGATACTTAACCCTTTTTGCATATTGTCGCATAAATCGATGATCGCCCCTTCGCCTTCTCCAATGCATAAAATGCTCACCCCCTCGCAATTAATTACTTCCTGCGGCATTATAGTGGGGTGTAGTCCGCCGTGGATCATTGGTATATTTAGCTCTTTAGCCCATCGGGTAAGTTCTTTTACTTGGGGCCACATATTGGAGATGAAGGAAAAGGCGATCAGAGAGGGGTTGCTTTCCCGGATGCGCCGGATGAATTGGTTCTTGTCTATTTTATTTGATATGTGTATTAGCTCTATTTGGTGCCCCGCCCGTTTTAGGCACGCAGATAATGTCGCCACTCCCATATTAAATTTATTGCAGTTGTATCCGCAGGGATTATAGTCGGTATATACGAAAGTTACCTTCATCTGTCCTTTGTTTTAACCTCTTTCTAAACTCAACCGCGCTTCGTTGGTTTTCTTGAGACTATCGTTTCAATTATTATTTTAGCTATCCTAGAAGATGTTTGACCATCAAAGCCTTGAACGAGCCCATTAATAAACTTTTCTCTACCGGTAATCACTTGGCCAGAACCATATTTTGCTCTGCACCCATGAGAACCTTACGCAAGACAGACAAATGACTTCCCAAAAAAAGAAAGATTAAAGTATTGCTTCCTGCCACAGCGGTATTCTTAAGTGCAATGATCTTCCCCTTCTTGCAAAAAATAATGGCGATGTAAATACTATAAATATCAATAGGCGAAGCAAGGTTAATTGAATATCGTCTCCTAAAGTAGCGACATCTTTAACGACAAAGATATTTAAGCAGACAAAAACCCCTAGAATATAAATGAAAGGTAAATAAAGTTTAGTGAAGAACTTCAAAACAGGCAGCGCCCCCTCAAGCAAATGTTTTACGGCATAACCTAAAAGAATCGTTCCCAGGAACACATAGGAAATAGATGTACCAAGGGCCACTCCCTTAATTCCCATCCCCATCGAAATAAAAGCATAATTCAAAATAATATTTACTATTATAAGAACGGATTGGATCTGTATTATTTTATAGTGTTTTTTTAAAGCAATCAAAAAATTACTCGGCAGATATACGAGTGAGTAAAAAAAGGTTCCGGCGATTAGAATCTTGATTGCTCCCAGCCCCGGCAAAAAACTCGAAAGAAAATATTTTATCGGTAAATGAATCGTTATCAGGATGATCCCGATCAAGAGGGGTATTAAATAAGACAAAAAGATAGTGGGGGGGAGCAAATACTGGCTTAAGCTTTTTATCTCTTGAGTTCTGCCATATCGCTCCAAGAGATAGGGGTAGGTTACAAACTGTATGGCAATCGGTATGTAGAAAATGGCACTAATCACTAAAACGCCAAGTCCATAGAAACCAAGCTGTGTTACATCCAAGAATTTGATAATCATCAGCCTGTCTGCGGTCGATAGGGCAATAAAGCTTAGTTCGACCAGAAGTAAGGGAAAAGCGATTTTTATGAGATGTCGCAATACCCCCAGGTCAATCTGCAGTCTAAAATAGTGCTTTGTCTGCGTCAGCGCATAAACTATCATCACAATAAAGCTAAGTAAAAGAGACAGATAAAGAGCGTATAATTGCAACCTTGCCACTAACAAAACAGAAACCAGGAGATTGAGTCCCGCAAACAGAAACAAGGCAATATTTACTGATTTTATTTTTTTCTCTAATCTAAACAATTCTTTGTAGTAACTGAAAAAGATCTGCAGAAAGGAGGCTACAGCTATGACCAGGAGCCCCACCACAACTACCCTGGAAATCTTTTGCTTGAAGATAAAGATAATCATTATGATCGCAATCGAACACAACAAAGACATGATCAAACTGCAGGTAAAGGCCGTATCTTTAATCTTTTCCGCCCTATCGTTCTCTTTTTTACCTATGCAGTAAGGATATTCCCTGTTCATAGCATTTGTTAATCCCAGGGGGGAATAGGAGCTGTATTGTAAGATTAACTGCAAGCCGTGCCAGATACCAAAAAAGTGAGGGCCTAAGAATTTAGCCACTATTAATCCCCTGGATAAAGCAAGGACCCGTCCAATAATATTGGTCCCAAAATTACCCGAAATATCCCTGATGATTTTTTTCTGCTGCTTTTTTGATCCCGCGCGATCTTCTTGCATAATCTCTATACTTTGGTTACTTCCTATTTTAGCTTGTATGCTTTTTTTAACACCCAGCGGCCATTAGTTTTTTCAAATATCGCCCTATTCCAGAATCTCTCCACGATATCCCAAAATCCCTTAGCCGTATATCCGGTAAACTCTAAAAAATCATTGAGGATTTTTTTATCAAGCTTGTGGCCGTGTTTATTAATTAATCTTTTGCCTTCTTCTTTGGTGATCTTTCCGCTCCTGATCCAATATCCTACAACATCGGTTGGCCGGGCATAGCCAAATTTAGGATATCTCATCCATACGTTCATCAGGTATGCCACTGAATCAATCTGAACGTAGTCTTCGATATACCCCTGTCTTTTCCATTCACCCCCTAAATCCCTAAAACCATATCTCTTGGCTACTTCGTAATTACGATATCCGTCCCAGGGGATAAAGTAACTTAAAAATATAGGCTCCAGCCCTGATTCCTTGACTTCCTTGGCGGTAGGGTAATTAAGCATATTGAGCTCTTTATCATTGATCCCATTTTTATACCAAAGTGAAAAATCCACCGGTTTCACTACGTCGTTATTTATTTGTTCTTTGGCGCTATAGGTCTCCTTTTGCTGGACTCCGCCGTATTCCCAGCATACGTTCTCTCCGTAAACCACCAAAGGGATGCGTAAGTTGATCGCCATCCTCATAGGAAAACTATAAATTGCCCTATCAATCGGCCAGGTAGGGCTGCCAAGCTCCTCAAAAGCGATTCTGACCATTCTTCTGACTAAATCCGGACTCAATTGCAGAGAAATCAGGTCGCAGTTAAACACTGAACAAAGATTTTTTATATTATGAATACCTGCTTTAGTTTTAGCAAAGGGGTCGCCAACCGTGATAAGTAAAGGATTCATGCCTAATAATTTCTTAAATACATGCACCTGGAAGTGGCTGTCTTTGCCGCCGCTGACAGTAATGATACTGTCATAATAACCATCCTTTCTTTTATATCTATCGCAAAGCCGTCTTAACTCCCGGAATCTTTTCTTATAATCCGTCTTTTTTTTCATTTGCGCATGAATGCATGCTTGGCATATGCCGTTTCCATCCAAAACTAATCCCGGCTTTGTATCTGCCATTAAGCAGTTATTGCATCGGCGCATGGCTATTTTCTTCTTATTCACTTTTATCTTCCCTTCTTTATCATTTGGCCAGCAAGTTATTGTTCATCCCAAGAAAGCCATCCGAAATTATATTATTTCCCAATAGTACCGATTAACTTTTATTCATTTTATCACTTTTTGCCATATAAGTCACTTACTATCCATTTATCGTACAATTAGAGTCCTGCGGAATCCGTCCCGCCAGCAACTAAAATCACCGCAGAGACTTACGGCGATTTTTTCATGGAGAGGAAGATCGGGAAGAAGGGAGGAGGAGGCGATTAAGTATATCCCTAACGGTAATTCCTTAGTTCAAATATCTTCGGGCCCGCCAATAAGATCAATCCCCTTATCAGCTTGCGGGGATTTTTGTTTATAGCTATGGGAAGATTTATGTTATAATTAGGTCTTAAGATAGCCTAAAGAGATCTGTCCGGTGCTTTGTCATTGGACTCACGGTAAGAGTTAAAAATATACGATGGACCCTACCTTATTATCACGGATATTACTCGGCTCTCAGATATTAATCCACTTAGTCATAGCAATTATCCTGCTTGTGGTCTTCTGGCCGACTAAGAACAAGAAGAGTAAGATAGAAGACTTGCAAAAAGGGTCTATCAGGCTTAGCGCTCAGCTAACCGAGAAGGAACAAAGCTTAGAGGATGCGCTCTCCAGAAAGTCGCAAGCCGATGAGGAACTTAAGATTTCCCGCCAGAAATTCCTTACCCTGGAGCAGGAGAGCCAGAAGACAGGCGAAAAGCTTAAGAAGCTTCAGGCTGAAAGCTCCGTTTTAGAATCCGGCTATAAAAGCAAGGTAGAACAGCTGCAAAAGGAAAATCGTCAACTTGCTACTCAGGTATCCAGGGATGAGCAGGAGTTAAAAGGGGCCCTCAGCCAGAAGTCCAAGCTTGAGGCGGAGTTGAAACAGGCACTCACGCAAAAGGCGGCGGCGCAGGCCGGACTCAATAAGGCGGATGCAAGGCTTCTGAAGTTGGAGGAGGAGATCCGAGGGATGTCCTCCAGGCTCGGCCAGCTGCGAAGTATTACTACTTACCCTGATTCAGACAGCAAGGCCAAAATAGAGGAGTTGCAGAAAAAGAACCACCAGCTCA
>JBHPDM010000001.1:0-86752 GCA_042577285.1 Candidatus Omnitrophota bacterium | reverse complement strand
TTACCTATCTCCTCAGGATTGCGTCGCTTACAAGTTTATGGCGGCGACTGGATTTAAACCAGTGACCTGTCGGGTATGAGCCGATTGCTCTATCAGGCTGAGCTACGCCGCCAAACTAATAAATTGTCAATTACCTACGGACTTTTCGAAGCTGAAACTCCACATAACCGGCCAGGACCTCCTGCACCTTCATCGGGGGCATAACCACGAAATAATTACTGATCACCGCATGCGCGATCTCGTGCCCGAGAACCTCACGGGTGAAGCTCTCTGCGGAAACATAGACCGTATTCAGATCGTGGACATAAAAAGCCTTGCGTTTCTTGATCTTGCTACGGAACAGACTGTAATACACCTCGCTTAACTGCGCATCATCCCTGCAGATCTTGATATTGCCCTTATAGCTGTAAAGCGGCATATCAAGGATATCGATTATCTGGGCAAAGAAGGTATCCAGCATCCCGGTAAGTCCGCTTTTCTCCGAGGACCCTGTCTTTACGGATTTTCCAGCTAACAACTCATCGATCAACCCGATGCCGAGATTATCAGCCAGATGAGTAGGATCGATGCCCGAAGCGCAGTAAACAGTGAAGTGGTCACCGGTAAGCTTTTTTGCGTTGCCGAACCCGTCATTAAAGCAGTAGGCGCACGTGGCAAGCACCGACAGTAATAGCGAAACGGATATTAGGCAAATTACCCTCTTTTTAAGCATTAAGTTTTAAAGTAGTCCAGGGTACTTTTGAGTTCTGCTATTGCCTGCTTAAGCTCTTGTTCGGAGTGGCTTCTGGAGAGTTTCGCCTGACACTCCTTTAGCATCAGAAGCTGAGCCTTTATCTTTTTGATCATATCATCGAACGACTCGGCAAGCTCCTTAAGCTGGTCAAGTTCACGCAGTGAAAATTCCGACGAGAAATCCCCGCTTTCAAGTGCCTGCATCGTTTTTTTAAAGTGAAACAGGGGTCCTGCGATTTTATGCGAGAAAAAAAGTGTGACCAGAACCATTGCCGCACTTACCAGGATTATTACTACCAGCACCGTTTGAGCGAGTACCGGCAGCAGGAAATCTGCGGAAGTGCGTACGACAACGCGAGAGTTGATTATCGAGACCGTAGTCGATTGCTTCGCCAGTATATAGAGGATGCTTGTCGTAAGCAATCCTCCCAATGCGACCAAAGCGCAAAACTTCAGTATAAACCTCGCTTGGAAGCTCTTTTTGATAAAATAGATTCGCCGCCGCTTAAAGGCATGTTTATTATCCATAGAGTTACCTCCTACTCTTTCTTATTTAACAGCTCTTCGTCTACTACGATACAAGCCTTCTTGCGCAGGTTCTCCTCCCACTCCCGAAGGAGTTTCGCTTCTTCTTTTCTGCCCAGTTTCTTTCCGGTGATCTGGGCACTCTTTTGATCAAGGGTAAGTTTCAGGAGGGAATGCTCCCAGAATCTTTCGATCATCTTCAGGAAGTCAGGGTCCTTATCCAAACCCTTGCTCTGGGCATCCTGCAGGATCAACTTGCGGCTGATCAGGATATCCAGGAACTCTTTCCTCGCCTCAAGGGTATTAGCCATCGAGTAACTCGATTGCCTAAATTCATCTTCGAACTGGCCAAGCGAGATCTCGTAGTTATTGATCTTGGCCAGGATCCGGTCCTGAGGCCCGCAGGCCGGCTTTTTGGCGCACCCAGAGACAAAGAAGATTAAGCAGAAGATCATTAGTGATTTTTTCATTTTTTGCTCCTTTCTTTCTAGAAGATCATTATACTATATTCCGGGCAAAATTCTATAAAAAAAGGGCAACTTTTCGTTGCCCCTAAGAACTTTAAACTTGACAGTGATGTCTTAAATCTGCTGTTTCTTCTTTTTCTCCTCCTCCATGAACATGAAGAAGGGGGTATTCTCAAGGAAGTTAAGGTTTCCGTCGATAAATTCGTAGAGACCCTCATCAAGCAGGAACTCCTCAAACCCGGTCATATCCGAAGGTGTCAATGGATGATAGAAGAATACCGGCCCAGCGACAGCATCTGAACTCATGATATCTGTCGGTTCTACGTTTACACCGCCCAGCTCTTCCTGAGGCGGCCAATAATATCTAATAACCAGCCCGTAGGTGTTAAGCGCTAAGCCCGGGGCAGGGATGTCGATAATAAACCGCACTCCTGCTAAGGAATTATTACCGGCAAAATCCACGGCTGTAATCGTGATGTCATATGCGCCATTATCACTGTAAACCGTTCCGCTCAGGGGTCCACCGACCGTATCTACACCAGAAACATTATCAGTTACTGTGTAAAGCAGTGTTTGCGCCGCAGGGTAAGTCATACCATCAGTCGGGTTAGTGATATCGATTACAGGGGCTGTCTTATCGATCTTGATGCTTAAGGACGCCGCACCGGAGCGGCCGGCAAGGTCTTTTACCCTATAATATACAGGGATACTGAATCCCTCTTCGCTTAAGGTGACTATCCCGCCTGTGCTGTAGGCAAACCAGGCACTTCCGTCATAGCTGTATTCGAATGTAGACGGATCTACTCCTGAACCGGGGATATAATCATCAGCGGTTGCGCTTGAATCAACATTTGTCACATACCAGTTATTTAAGCCATTCGGTGAAGCAGGATCAAGGGTTATGGTTACCGTTGGATCAGTAAGGTCGATCTTAACGCTCTTTGAGGCTGTGCCCAAATGCCCGACGTTATCATTGACGCGGAAGGCGATATTGACTATGCCTTCATCGGTAAGGGGAACGATTGCGCCTGCAGTATAAGCCGTCCATACTCCGCCATCGTAGCTGTACTGGAAGGTACCGGCGTTAATACCGGAACCGGGCGTCGGATCACTGGCTGTGGCGCTTGAATCAACAACAGTAATATACCAGCCGTTTAAGCCATTCGGTGAAGCAGGGTCTAATGTGATGATGATCTGCGGAGACGTAGTATCGATGTAAAACGGCCCCAAATGAGCTGTTGCTGACTGGCTGCCTAGTGTCGCGATATGGAAAAACCAATTATCGCTATCAGGCGATAAAGCCGGTGAAGTATGCTGAAACCACCATTCATTGTTACCGTAAGGGTTGAATACTGCCGTGTAGCTTGTTTCAGGGGTACCATCCGGATCGGTTGTGCTGACCATATCCCAAAGATAGGAAAAACCTAATGTTGGATATCCCAGATCGATCTCCGCCGGTGAAGGACCGCCAACGCTTCCGGCAGCCGTTAAAACTATCGTACGGCCGATAACATCGTAATCAGCCGGAGCAACACCTAAATCTCCGTCAATAATCGAACCTAAGTTAGAGGTAATTGTTACATCCCCGTTCTGCGCATCGATCAGGGTTAGCTTGATGTCGTTATTGGCAGTGATCGTCGCATCTCCGCCGTTAGTGTATACCGCTGAGCCTCTATTCATAATATATTCATCAAGCGCGGTGGCAGTATAATGCCCGCAAACTGCCCCCTGCTCAGGAAGATTCCATTCTACGTCGATAGTATTGTCAGGAGACCAGACCCTGATATCATGCGAGGTGCTCCTTACTATCTGGGGAGGATTGACTAAGCTTGGCGACTGATCGATCGTGACTATCCCGTTTGAAAGCTGCTTGATGTAGCCGTCAGCATAAAAAGAGATATTACCTTTTCCTGTGACTTCGTCCTGGACGATCAGGTTAACGTCGCATAACGGGTTTATATCTCCGATCAATTCGACAAGGTCATTACCGCAGCTCATTGTCCAGTGCACCCCTACATCTTGCCCGGACGCAGAATCCAGGCCTAATAGCGATAAAGGCACTTTAGCTTCCATCACATAGTGGCTGTTCTGATTTTCGCTATAAACAAATTCTACCGGAGCAATAGGAAAACCATCATAAACAATCCAAAACTTATCCCTGTCTCCAGCGGAGGGGAGCCACCCGAGTTTTGCCCCAGGTTTATATATAGGCGTCCCTGCTACGCTACAGAGGTACGGTTCCCGGCCGTAACTAGTAGTTTCCCGAAGGATGGCATATTCATAAATACCGTCTCCGTCTATGTCAATGCCGATATCCCCGGGATTATGGGAGACATTCTCCACTCCGGTTACTACCACTATATAAAGATTAGTCCCGTCACTATCAATATAAACAGCCTCGGCATCATAGAGGTTCTTCCAGCTGTGCATAGGCCCGACATAATGAGCGACCAGGTGATAGATGTCACAATTATCCTCAGTCCAGTAATCGATGTCATTGCCCCCTGAAGGAAGATTGACATCGAGATACTCGATAACGTTCCCCCCCAGATTATAAAGGTAAATTCCCCAGTCAGCGATGTCGCCGTCTATATTGTAAACGTAATCAAGATTAAGGCTAAAGACTGAAATCTCTATTTCTCCGCAAGGAGCGTCGTTTTGCACTGCAAATCCCGCGCTTTCCAGATCTACCAGGTAAAGGTCCTGTCCGTAGTTATCGACGCGAAGATTGCCAGAAGTTGTATTCCAGGCCCGAAGCTTATTGATCCTGGTCTTAATCGCTTTATCTGAGCCGATCCCCTCTACTGCGTTCATTACCAGCTCATCTGCGATTACATTGATTCCGGAGGTCTGGTTGACTATTGCGCCGGTAAGAGCGTCAATATTAACGCGGCCCAGGGTAACTGCCTGGCCGTTATTAGTAAAGGTAATGTCATCACCGGTGCTTGAGGTTGAGACTAAGGTAATCGTGCCGTCCTGAAGCCCGCCGATGTTACAGCCGGCTACTTTTTCTTCTATTATTGTTGAGTAAGTGATACCTAATGATGGGCCGGATTGCGGTCCGTGGAGCCCTCCCTCCCGTGACCAGAACTTTAACGGCTGATCATCAATACCTTCTGCCATTAAAGCCCAGGAAGTATAGTTATCTAGTAGATCATTTTCAATTATATTTGCATCCAGATTCCAATTATTTAAACCGCTAAGTATCGGAGGTCCGATTTTAGAGTCAAAGATTAGCCCTCCGGGCTGATTATTCCACCTAATACCAAGCTCTGTCCAGGAATCATCAGCGGTATGGTAAGCCCCCACGCTTACATTTTTTCCATTTAGGGCATCGAGGGTCAATATTACGCTTGAAATATCTGCGTCATCAGGGATAGCTGTCAGGTCGAATTTAAGCCAAGTCCAGTCGACTTCATTTCCGGAACCACTGGAAATAAGCAGGTGAGGATCATCGCCGTAATTTTCCTCGGGAATAGTTTGTTTAGTATAGGAATCAGCGATTGGGTCGAGGATGATCGATTCAGTCAGCCGGATTATTTCTCTTATTACTTCTACCTCCCTGGAGACGATTACACCATAAACGTTAATTCCGCCTGTTTTAGCTATGGCCAGGAACTCATCTCCGCCAAAAACGATGTTGCCCAGGACTAGATTAGCCCCTAGGATCTCCATGTCGCCAGAGCCTACGATAAGGGTGCCGGCGTTCTGGATAAAGTCTCCTGAGCCGCTGTCATCATCATCTGCCTCAATGTAGATATTGCCGTCCACAATCAAAAGTCCATCTACTACTATATGCCCGCTATCAGTCCAGGACTGATCGCCGATATACCCTCCGGAAAGCAAGGTATCCCCGTCATTCATATTATAGGTACCTTGATCGGTGGCGATAAAACCGGAGAATCTGGCGCCCTGTGAATCTAAAACCACCTCAACAGGGGCGATTATTATACCTGAAATATCTGCTCTTTGGTTAGTGTAGAGATATACTTTACCGGCAACTATAACGCCTGAAAGGTCCAGGGTATACAGTTCCGCATTGGATGGGTCATTGGGAAGGTTAACTTGTAAAAGAACGGTAGCAGAATTGAATCCCGGAGGCGGAGGCGCTCTTCCGGAAATTATTCCGCTCATTTCCAATTGTACATATGCATCGATATCTATCGTTCCGGCGTTGCCTGAAACCAGCCCGCCGTCAACATTCACTGCTCCAGCTGCGATGACGCTTCCTGCGCTTGAGCTAATCTTAATCCTGCCTCCGGCTCCATTCAGCACTGCTGCTGTGGCCTCGGTTGTAGAGGCGGCATCCAGGGTTACGTCTGACTCTGCAACGATTATTATCTCCCCTGCTGCCCCTGCCTCTGCGGCATTAGCCTGGATCAGGCCACTGCTTAATACTGAAGCACCGATTATTGAGACCTTGCCGCCATCAGCTGTCTCTTGAGTGCCGCTTGCGGATATCTTACCTATATTAGTAACAGGCGCTCCGGCTCCAACCAGAATAATCTCTCCGTTATGGCTCTGAATGGAACCTGCTTCTATGATTCCGGTATTATTTATTGATTGATCAAAGACATCGTTTAATACATCTGCGGATAAAATTACCTTACCGCCATTAGCTGAAATCGTTCCGCTGTTTGCAATGGCGCTATCAAAACCTGCAACTGTTTCCTGCACTCCTTCATTGATTACTACGGAGATATCATTAAGGTCATCAAGGGCCAGGGTGATCTTTTCGCCGGCAGCCATAACTACCGTACCAAGCTCTGCTTCTAGCAAGCCTTCATTCTTTACCGCAGCAGAAAGTAATCCGATAAAACCACCGTTGCTTACCTTTATATTACCCTGGTTTAAAATGAAAGCGTTTTCATTTCCCGCCAAAAAAATACTTTTGCCTGCCAGGAAGTCACTGTCAGAGGTATCTAAAGTTGAAGCCAGTACCGCAGCCGCATCAACGCGGGAGTTCGGCCCGAAAGTAACACCGCGTTCATTGATCACATAGATGATGCCGTTTGCAGTGAGTGTTCCGAAAATCTCGGAAGGGCTAACGCCTGTTACGCGGTTCAGCGCGATCGCGCTGGATGATGGCTGGTTGAAATTTACTGTCTCCTGTTGAGCTATATTAAAAGAATCGTAATTTACAATTAATCTCTCGGAAGGCGTGTTTATATTTAAGGTATCTTCGGTGCGGACAAAAGTAGCATCACCAACAGCGACACTCTCTCCCTCAGGTAATGCATTCGCAATAACCGGGAAAATTAAAACGGCGAGAACTACTGTTGCGAGGATTTTTACTTTACTTTTCATTTAGGCCCTTCGGCCTGACCCTAACCCGTTGTTACTCCGTGGCTTTTGCTTCTGCTTTAAAGAACTTGTATTAAGTATAACACTAAAAATTGTTTTGTCAAGTAAAAATCTTTAAAAAGGAGGTTTTATAAAGTGGCTTAAAAAGTCTTAGTCACTTCAAACCACATATGCATGTGATCTCCGTCGGAAGGAGTCCTGTCCAGTGGCCAGGCAAATTCCATCCTGCAAGAAAAATCCTCGGGTAGATTAAAACGAAAACCGCAACCCGCAGACCTGAGCGTGGTGCTCTCCTCTTCTCCGGCAGCCGGCCTGCGCAGATTTGCATTTGCCCAATCATAGAAGAGGATCATCCTTAAAGCATCGTACCACATTACTTTTGAGAAAGGAACTTTCGCATCCTTAGGGAGGATGTAAACAGGTAAAGACCACTCCCAGGTCATCGAATACCCCTTATCTCCGACAACTTCAGCCGGGGGATATCCCCTTACATTAACGATCCCGCCGATTTGAAATTCTTCTGTCGCGGTAAGTATGTACGGGGTAAATTGAAACTCGTTCTTCCACAAAAGGGTTGAGTTAAAGGGCATTTTCTGCAGCCTTAAAATACTTAAGTTGTCCTTAAAAAACTTTCCACCGGAACCGGCGCGCGAGGCCTTGGCGTCAACTTCCTCAAGCCCTCCCATTATTCCGTGTATGCCGTAACTCCATTCGTTTACGATTATGGTCCTGCCTAAACCATCAGTGAGATCGAAGTCAAGACTTAACTTTGCGGTACGCAGTCGGTCACGGCTGATCTCGAGATTGTTTTGAAAATTAAACACATCCTTATAATCAAAGCCAAGGTTCAGATTGGCATCAATATTTTCTCTGTCAAAGAGATGCTGGATCAAAAAGATACTGTAGTACTCACTCTTTCCCCTGGCGTTAAGCGCTTCGTATTCCTTGCCGAGTTTTAATTTTGATTGCGCGGCAAGAAAACCTACCTTCAGGTATTCATGCACAGGCAGAAGATACCTGGCCATCAACAACCTGTAGTTCTCACCCTCTGCTACCTGGTACTGCAATGTGAAGATATCATCCAGGCCGAATAGATTATTGTGGATCAGTGTGGTCCTTAAACGCTCCTGATCGATATACCTGGACCCGAAGTTGTCAAGAGTCAGGCCGAGATGTATCGGCAGGCGGTCCTCTACATCGATGATTATGTCAGTAGTACCCGGCTCGGATCCCGGAGCAAGCACTGTCTTTGCGTACCTGTCTCTCTGCTCATTTATCTTAGTCAGTCCTTTTCTCAATTCATCATAATCAAATGGGTCACCGGTATTAAGATTGATCTTTTTCCTTAGCAGGGAGCTTTTAAAATATTTATTTCCCCGTATTTCTATGCATCCGGTAATACCCTCTACTACGTTGATCTCTAATATCCCGCCTTTGACTCTTTGCGGAGGAAGGTATGCGCGTGAAGTAACATACCCCTTCTGGCGGTATGCATCAGTGACTAGATCTGCGACCTTCTGCATATCCCTTAAGCTAAGCTTCTTGTTTTGAAAGGGCACCACTATGGCGTCAATCTCCCTTTCCGGAAGCAGACTGGTACCGGTGACATTGATCTTTTTCACCAATACGGTTTCACCGGATACCGCAGCGCCTACGCCCTCCGGCAATTCTTCTTCAACCGCAGGTTTCTCCTTCTTGCGGAAGATCCGCTCTACTAGTGTCTTGTCGCGCTGGATATCCTTGTCGATCTTCTCCAGCTGCTCCACTTCCTCTGCGTATAGCGGCATGTATGCTGAAGCGAAGAACGTAGTCGCCAAAAGAATAACTCCGATTTTCTTCATTTTAGCACTCCTTTATGTTAATGACTTTATAAAGCATTTTAGTATAAACACCCTGGTTTGTCAAACGTTAATCCTTACCCTCTTCTACGATCAGCACCATAAAATATTTGCTCCTCATCCTATAGGAGATCTCTTGCGGTTGCCCGCTGAACCCCTTCTCCTCATAAGCCTTCCGGATCAGGTCAAATAGTTCGTTTACCTCCTTCTCACCAAGCCATCTATTTCTATAGGCAGAGGCTATCTCCATGATCTCTTCAGCGGTAAGCAATGATGCCCCCTCTACCATGAATTTTATCGGAAAGACCTTGCTTGGGACCTCGACCTTCTGCCTTAACTCCTTCTCCTTCTCTATCAACTCTTCGCTCCTCTGGATCGAGCCAGCGGTTACCTGCGCGAAGCAAACCGAGAAGCCTGCGCAAAGAAACATCAATCCCAACACATATCTCTTCATTATTTCATCAACCTCCTTGCAAAAAGGATATACCCTACTGCCGCGGCATTTAAAGATGCTAAAAGGACTACGCCGGCAGCGATATCCTTTACCAGCTTCACGAGTGTATGGTACCTGGCAGTAAACAGGTCCATCATCATCTCGATCGCAGTATTAAAGATCTCCGCCATAAATACCAGGGTGATCGTAATACACAGCGCGGCCAACTCGATGCCTCTTAATCTAAAGTATAGACCGAGAAGAAAAGCAAGGATTCCAAGCAGGAAGATCAGACGCATATTATGGTGGTAGAGGAATAAATAAGCTATTCCCCTTGCGGCAAGCGAGAAACTTTCCCGGAGGTTGCGAAAACGGAATATATGCCTTAAAACTCTTCTTCGTTTCATCCTACTTCTTCCTGTAGGCATCTAAGAACGAGTCGCAGTAGATGTGCTTGTTTAAGACAAGCTCCGCGGTGATCGCGGCATCGACTAACTCCCGGTCGAGCGGATCAAGGATCGCGCCGTCAAGACCGTAGGCAACGGCCATAGTAAGGAATGTCCTGTTGATGATCGGCCGCTCGCATGTCCCCTGCGAAACATTGCTTAAACCGACTATGGTTTTAGGTGAGGGGTCAGAGATGATCTTAAATTCGCGTATTGCTTCAAAGATATCAGGCATCTGCGCCTGCGCCACATTCACCGGAAGGACGATCGGGTCCAGATAAAGATCCTCGACCGGAAACTCCTGCTCAACGCAGGCGGCCACTATACTTGCTGCCAGCTCAAGCCTCTGGTCCTTGTTCTGAGGGATCCCCTTCGCGCTGATCGTGATCCCGATCAGTCTGGCGTTATACTGCTTAGCAAGCGGGATCAGTACTGCAAGCTTCTCCGGATCTGCTGTAGTAGAGTTGATTATCGCCTTGTTCTTTACTGCCCTTAACCCGGACTCGATCACCTTTGGCTTACTGGAATCAAGGGCGAGTGGTTTATCACAGACCTCCTGTATGGTTTCGACCAACCACTGGATATCGTTTTCGTGATCCTTTGACGCCGGCCCGCAATTGACATCAAGCGCATCAGCGCCCGCCTTGACCTGTTCGACCGCGCGCTTCTGGATCACTGACTTATCTTTCTCCTTGATCGCAATTCCTATATCAGTATACATCCCGTTGATCAACTCACCGATTATAAACATAGCCTATCTCCTGAAGAGTTCTCCGATGTAATTATTGACCTTATCCACTGCTTTTGGGTGACGCATCACCAGGATATCCGCTCCTGCCTGGATCAGGGCGGTTGCGGTTATCGCCTCCCAGATCACTCCGCGCTCAGCTTGTGGGCCCCATGTGGGAAACTCCTCAAGCTTAGCCTTTGCCTCCTTTGCCCTCCAGGCCTCCTGTCCGATCAAGCAGAAGAACGGCAATGCCATAGTCTTATCTCCGGCAAGTGCGGCCAGCCTTGCCCGCTCCATTATCGAATAGGCATACTCAAGGCCGTAGCCTAATGCGCCGATCGTGGGATTGATCACGATGCGCTCCAAAGGCATCCCCATATCAGAGATCAGAATATTCAGCTGTTTGGCGATATTGATATCAATAGGGGATTGGGCGATGATATTATGGCCGTCAGCCAGGACTGCTGCGGCGATCGTCTTATAATTGTCCTGTACTGCCTCTCCGATCAGGCAGCGCTCACCCTTAGCTGCCTGGCAGCAGGCAGGCAGGATCTGGTTATCCTTTTCGTCGTCACCGCACCCCAGAATGATCAATGGTACGCTCACCTTCTTCAATAGCTCTGAGATCAACTTGGCCTCTTCGTCAGCCCCTTTATTGCCAAAGTCAGGATGCGCGCCTCTTAGCCTTATACATATTGCCGCCGCCTTATATTCATTAACGCACATCTTCGCCCAGGATAACGGATCCTTTAAAACGCTGCTATATGCCTTAACCAGCTCTTCGGGCCAGTCACCGGGCGCGGTATCCCATATCTCAAAGGCGATCGCCGGCTGGTTAGGGATTGAGCCATCGCTAAATAGCAGGGGTAGGGTATTCTGGCCACCCGCTTTGATCACGCTTGAACGGGTACCCCCCTCCTCCTTTGTCGCCCCTATAGTTATTGTGTTGATCAAACTTGCCAAATCCTGCCTCCGATCTCTTCCAGTGCCTGTAGGGCCTTACTCCCGCCATCTAGTTTCATCAGGGAGGCGCCGTTAAGACTGTTCTTACCTATATAATGGTCTTCAGGGATATTCCCCAGGTATTCCGGCTCTAATCCCAGCTCCTCAAGCAGCTCATCTTTGATCCGCTGATCAGCACGGTTTGTGATCAGCAGGCGCTTTGCCACCTTGAATTCAAGCTCTTTTGCCAGGGCATCAATGCGCTGTGCGGATTTAAGGCCTATCCTGCTGGGATCCGAAACTATCAGTAAAACATCTGCTCTTCGCATGGTGCGCCGCGAGAGATGCTCAAGGCCCGCTTCATTATCTATGACTATGTAATCGTAATCCTTGGTCGTCCGCTCAATGATCCCCCGGAGCACATTATTAACGTAGCAATAGCAGCCGGGGCCTTCGGACCTGCCCATAGTCAGCAGGTCAAATCCTTCACCTTCGCTGATCGCTGTCTGTACCTGGTAATTGATAAAGCTGTCCTTTGAAACCCCGGCAGGGATCGACTTTGGGTCCTTCGAGATATCCTCGAGGATAGAACCCACCGAATCAGATGCCGCGACTCCGCAGGCCTCTGCAAGATTACTGTTTGGATCGGCATCGATCGCCAGGATCGAACCAGCCCCTTTATCTTTCAACAGCCTGATCAGGAGACAGGCGACCGTGGTCTTACCTGTACCTCCTTTACCAGCTAGTGCGATTACGTGCGCCATAGAGCCCGCCGATATCATTTCTTTTCCAAGCTGGGAAACCGCGAGAGATCAGTGTGCGGGAAGAACATCGCTGCCATGTATTCATCCATGTATCCGGCATCGACCGATAACTCAAAACAGGTAGTCTTCTTTGCGATCTCTTCCGCTTTCTTCATCGCCTCATATGAAAGCAATACGTGGCGCGCTCCCGTCAAAGAGCAGTTTCCCACAAAAACAAACCGGGACCTATCGATATCCGGCAGGAGCCCGATCCTTATAGCATTCTCTATATTAATATACGTGCCAAAGCCGCCCCCGATAAATACTTTACTGATCCCGGAAAATTCAAATCCCATGTGCTTGATCAAGGTTGCACCGGCAGAATAGATCGCAGCCTTTGCCCGCTTCAGGTTTTCGATATCCGGCTCGCTGATCACAATATCCTGGCTGGCATCGGCATCTTTTTTAAAAGCGATCACAAATTCGCGGCCCGATTCGCCGCTACGGATACGTTTATTCTCCAGCGGTTTTATCTTTCCATCTTTATCGACCACGCCGCAGGAAAGCAATTCTGCCAGCAGATCGATATACCCTGACCCACATATGCCAAGCGGCTTGCTCCCTCCGATCGTCTCAAAAGCTACATCAAGAGTCTTTGGCGTAATCTTGATCTTTTGCATCGCCCCTTTTGTGGCCCGGATCCCGGAAGTCATCCCGCTCCCCTCAAATGCCGAACCGGCGGATGCAGCCGCCGAGATCAGAAAGTCCTTACTCCCCAAAACGATCTCCCCGTTAGTCCCGATATCGATCAAGAGGCTTAAGTCCTCGGCAGAATCGAGCCCGCAGGCGAGGACCCCGGCAGTAATATCTCCTCCTATATAGCTGGCAACTCCGGGGACACAGTACAGGAGGCCTCTCGGGTTTACCCTCAAGCCGGATTCTGCGGCGCGTACCGTCGGTACGAAATTAGCCGTAGGCACATATGGCTCCCTCCTGATATTGGCAGGATCTACCCGTAATAAGAGATGGACCATAGTGGTATTACCGGCGCAGACGACAGCGGTGACATTAATCAGGTCTATTGAATGCTCGCGCACAAGATCCTGGACCATCTGGTTCAAGCCGTCGATTACGGCATGATGCAGTTTCTCAAGGCCATCCTTCTCCCGGGCATAGATGATCCGCGTGATCACGTCGCTTCCGTAGCTTGCCTGTTTATTATAGGTAACCTTTGTGCCAAGGACTTTCTTTTCCTTGAGGTCGATCAGTTGGCCGGAGATAGTCGTCGTACCGATATCAAAACACAGGGCATAATTATTCCCGGAAGTATCATGCGGTTCGGTCAGCACGATTTCGGTTGTCCCGTTCCGCTTACCCAGAGTGACCGTGACCTTCCAGTCTGAGGAACGCAAGAGTCCACCCAACCTTCGGATGTTGGCAAGCCCGGTCTGCATGATCGGGATATCCTCTATCCGCCTGATCTGCCGGTACAGCCTCTCGAGATCCGAGATCTTATCGTCAAGTGATGGCTTTGGCAGCTCCAGATATAATTTTGTGGCCAACGGAGAGTGTGTAAAAAACTTTTCACCCAACACCGATACGGGAGACTCTATATTCTCGCTCTCTGAATAAAGCCCTTTTAATCTCAGGTCCAGATCCTCACCGGAAAGTTTCTCCAGTTCCAGCCTTGATTCAGGAGGTATCTCAACCTCAAGATCGCTCTGGACGGTAGTAAGACATGCCAGGTAATATCCGAGTTTCCTCTGTTGGATGCTGATCCTCCCTGTAGGCTGAGAGCTGACGCTACCCTGCTTGAGGATCACCTTGCACCTTCCGCAGACTCCGTCACCCCCGCAGCTGGTATTAATGTAGACGCCTGCCGATATAGCAGCATGAAGTATGGTCTTGCCCCTAGGGACCTCAACGGTCTTATCCTCAGGGTAAAACTTTACTTTGAATTTTTCCATATCTTTAAAGATTCTTCAGAAAGCTTGGGATACCGGCAGCCTCTTTTGGGCCGACGCTGACCTTAAGGCCTGAGCTTTCTTCAAGGTCGCCGCTTAACACTGCTACATAACCCGGGATGATCATATTCTTGTGCGAGATCTTATCTTTGACTCCAAACTTTGTGATCGCCTTAGTGATACTCTCCGGCGTAAATTTCTCTGCTGCCCAGGCAGTAAGTACGGACATCCCCTCGGTGTCAACGCTTAAGATGTAGGAGGGGACCTTACTTGCCTCGACTTCTCCCAAGACAGTATAATAAGTAAGGGAAAAATTAGTGGTTACAAGAAGCGGGGATCCGGCGCTTACCTGTCCGACTTCATAAAGCTTAGGCTCGATCTGCAGGGGTTTCTGCGGATCAGTGTATATATTCTGCCTGAGAGTCAACAATGATAAAGCCTGCCATGATTCTATGCTCTTCATCAGCACGATCCCGGCATATTTGCAGATAAATGTAGCTACTTCCATCGCTTCTTCGAAGGGGTCATCTTTTTCGATCACCGCTAAAACCGGATACCCTAAGCTGCGGTCAGACTTTTTTAATGCCTGTCTCCTGATCCGGGTAAAATCCCATATTTTTTGCGCCACGCCTTTGCTTGCGGTATCCAGGATTAATTCCTGCACGCCCTGGTTATTCGCTTCTTTAGTCAGTGCAGAAAGTCCTTCGATCTCCTCTGCGCTGACTACAAGCGCAGACTTGAATTCCGCGGCCAACTTTGAAAACGACGAGGCATTTTCCTTTGTTGCCCGGTAGATCAAAGGCTTACGCTCCCTGGTGATCTCAAGGCAGCTCTTTAAAGCCTCGGGGTCATCGACCATCAGCATAAGTCCTAACTGCGTATTCTCGACTACTATCTTTAGCGCTTTGATCAGACCCTCGGCAGAGCCCTTCTGCCTTACTGCTACCAGGTTGACACTGATCTCTTGCCCCACGCGCTCAAATTTCAGCTGATTGATCTTATTGAGTTTTTCTTTGATCGCAGGCTCTGCCTGATCCGATTCAATGATAAAACCTATGCCGCATGGATGATGGAACTTCTCTTCATGCCGGAAGAGGACGGTTTCGTTACCTACTTCTAATTTATTCTCGCCCGCGCCGATGCTGACTAATTTTACCGGGGGTTGACTTGATTCCTCAAGCTTTACCTTAGCGTCATCCGTCAAATGAGGGCACTTATCCAGGCTTGCAGCCTTTTTTGCGATCTGCATGGCAAAGGCCAGACACGTAGCAAATCCGCACTCCTTGCAGTTAGTCTTGGGCAATAATTTATAGATATCTAGTCCGGAAAGAGCCATTTTTAGTTTCTAGTTATTAGTCTTTAGTTATTAGTAAAATGTCTGATAACTTAGTCTTGTAAAGACGTCGGGCAAGAAATTCAGAATCTTTGTGAGATTTTACAGCGATTAACTCGGATAAAATCTTATTCTGTAACTTAAAGACTGCTTTCTTCCCGTTTTTTATATTTAAAAGTTCTGTTTTAACGCGTTCCCCGTTTAACTTAATAATATTTCCCTTACCGAAAGTTGCCCCTGTAGAAAGCTGCAAACCGTCGATCAGGCATGACCTGGGTTTCTTGCTTACCCCCCAAACTTTTACCCTTACTCCAAAGTATTTCTTTGCCTGTATAAGTTTTAACGCTCGCTCCCCCATCAATATCCCCAACACCAACCAGGGGCCAAGATGTCCGTGAAACTCCGTCGCTTTCTTTAAGCTGATCCTATTTTGGCCCATAGAAACTTATTTATTGATCAGGGCGGCAAAATATCCCGCACCAAAACCATTGTCAATATTTACCACCGCAACGCCGGGTGAACAGCTGTTGAGCATCGCCAACAATGCTGCCAGGCCTTTAAAACTTGCCCCGTAACCGCAACTTGTCGGTACCGCGATCACCGGACATTTCACCAGCCCGCTTACCAGGCTTGCCAGCGCTCCCTCCATACCGGCGACTACGACGATCACCTTCGCTTTTTTCAGGGTTTTAAGGTTTCGCAGCAACCGGTGTACCCCGGCAACGCCCACATCGCAGAGCACCTCACACCTGCTCCCCATTAATCTAAGCGTCAGCACCGCCTCTTCAGCTACCGGCATATCAGATGTACCGGCAGTGACGACCAAGACTGACCCTTTGCCGCGGCCCTTCTTGAGTTTGTGCGTATAGCCGATCCTAGCGGTAGGATTATATTTAAGTTGCTTAAAGGAACGCTTCAGGTACCGGTAAGTCTTCTTCTCTAGCCTGGTGAGCAGTAGATCCTGTTTATTCTTAGAAAGCCCAAGGCAGATATTTTTGAGCTGTTCCCTGGTCTTTCCGGTGCAATATATGGCCTCGGAGAATCCTCTCCTGCTGAGCCTCTCCAGGTCTATCTTTGCAAACCCCAGATCGCAGATTCCGACCTTCTCCACTTGCTAAGACCCACTAAAAATGATCACAAAGAGCAGGACGATCACCGCTGCGGCTATGATATAAAAATCATTAAAATACAAAAAGTCGGAAAGCTTACTACCCGCGCTCCTTGTATCCGCAGGCTTGCTTTTATGTGCTGCGGGGTTAATGCTCTTTTGATAAAGTTCCAGCTGCGAAGGCTTGAAGCGCAGGTATACTCCGCCTATCTTATACGCGGGGATAGAGCCATTTTCAGCCAGATCCATGATCTCTTTTTCAGTGATGCCCAAGACGGCAGCGGCATCCCTGACGGTCAAAAGTTTCTCATCAGCCATTTTTAAGCCGTTCTATTGATTGGTGGGCTTACTTCTTTACCTTGCCCGTAGCGACCCAGGAATCGATCGCCTTTCTTTCAAACCTCCAGGCCTCGCCTTCCTTTAAAGCAGGGACTTTCCCGGAATTAGCCCAGTCCATGATCGAATTCAGATCGACATCAAGGTACCGGGATAACTCCTCTGAGGTCAGAAAATCGTGAAGCATCGTGCACTTGCCCTCGAATATCGCGCCTTCTGCGACATTCAATTTTGCCGGGAATATATTACCTTCGATGATCGCCGTAGGAAGAAGCGTCAGCCTCTCTTTGGCTGTAATCTTACCCTTCACCCTGCCGCCGATCACGATATTATCGCCGATAATATCTGCCAGAACTGTAGCGGTAGAGCCCACGGTCAAGTTACCCTTTGTCTCAAGGGTGCCCTCGAATTTCCCGTTTATCCGCAGGTTCACCGGATCCTTAAAGTTAAGGGACCCCTGCATCGCTGCATCCACATCCAGTATTTTTTCATCCGCCTTTTTCTTAAAAGCCATTTTCCTAGCTCACCTCCTCTTAGCTTGATTTTCCTTTAATTTGACTTGCGCCTCCAGACGCCTTAAAAAAAATAAAACCACTAATACCAGTACCGTAGTATAAACAGCTCCCACAAAGAAGCCACAACCCACCGCCAGGCCGATACCTGCGATCACCCAAAGGCTTGCCGCAGTTGTCAGACCCCTGATCCGGTCGCTCTCCCTGATGATCGTGCCCGCCCCCAGAAAGCCGATACCGGCGATCACGCCTGCTGCGATCCTGGCCGGGTCAAGAGGGACTTTGTTTATATATATATCAAAAACGTATAAGGATGTCAACATTATTAGACAAGACCCAAGACAGACCAGGATATGAGTGCGCAGGCCCGCATGGCGGCGGTGCATCTGCCGCTCCAGGCCCACTAGTCCGCTGAGCACCACTGCCAGCGTTAACCTGATTATGATCTGGGATTCACTAAGCATAGCTACCTCCTCGGTATCCTTTTTTAAAAAGACGGTATCCTAGCCCTGCGATCATCGCGGCGTTATCCATACAGTAGGCCTTCTGCGGAAAGTGGCACTTTACCCCCGCTAAAGCTGCCCCTGAATGGAACTTTTCTCTTAACCTCTGGTTTGCAGCCACCCCTCCTCCGATCACCAGGTGCCTTGCCTTCGTCTTTGCGCAGGCAGAAAGGGACTTCTTGACCAGGGTATCCACCACCGCCTCCTGGAAGGAAGCAGCAACATCCGAGATTCGCTTATCTGCCAGCGGCTTAATCTTTTTATCTCGGCAATAATAGAGTACGGCTGTTTTAATACCGCTAAAACTAAAATCCAGCGGATGCGGGGTATTGCTGCAGGCAAACCTGATCAATTTTGGATCCCCCCTGCGGGCCCGCCGTTCTATCGGCGGTCCGCCCGGATAACCTAATCCGAGGATCTTTGCGACTTTATCAAAGGCCTCTCCTGATGCATCATCCCGGGTCGCACCTATTGGAACGATCCGGCTAAAATCCTTTACCAAATACAGGCTAGTGTGCCCGCCTGAGGCGACTAAAGAAACAAAGGGGAAAGGGATCTTTTCATCGTTAAGAAAGCCGGCATAAATATGCCCTTGAAGGTGATCTATCGGCAAAAGCGGGATCCCCCTGCTTAGGGAAACACCTTCGGCAAATGAAAGGCCGACCAGCAATGACCCCAAAAGCCCGGGTGAAGAGGTAACGCTGATCAATCCTATATCTTTTAAGTTCAGCCCTGCCCTATCCAGCGAGCTGTCTGCTACCTGCGTGATCGTCTCCAGTTGTTTGCGGAAGGCTATTTCCGGCACCACTCCGCCAAATCTTTTGTGCAGCGCAAGGCTTGAAGCCACGACATTAGAGAGGACCTTTCTGCCGTCACGCACTACCGCAGCAGCCGTCTCATCGCAGGAGGTCTCGATTCCCATGACATTCATTGCTTTTTCACCAGCTCCGAGAGGACCACCATTTTAAATCCCTCCTTTTCAAGTTCGGGAATTACCTCCCTTAGGACCTCGAGAGTATTACGGCGGTCATGGCCGATACCTATGCTCATGCCAAAGGCAACGGCTCTCTCCTTTAATTCTTCTATCTGAGCCAAGATGTATTCCGGGTCAGAGCGATTATCAAGAAACACGTCTCTCTTAGCGAATCGCAATCTCTGGCTCGCCGCTACTTTCTGGCATACGGATTTCGTACTTACCCGGCTATCAAGAAAATATAGCTTCCTCCGTTTTAACTCCTTGAACAAAGCGGTGACCGTTTCCATGTCTTCGGTTGCTCTCGAGCCCATGTGATTGGATACTCCTTGCGCCAGGCGCAGCTGTTTCAGGTCATCGGCCAATATATTTCTGACCATAGACGCATCCATTGAGGTGAGGATAGTATTCTTTTCCAGCCGCTTAGGTTCTTGCGGCTCCATCGGAAGATGCAGGATCACTTCATGCCCCATCCCGTGAAGTTTCTCAGCAACCACCCTTGAAAACTTCAGGTTCGGCAGGACCGAAACTGTGACCCGAAAGCGGAACTGGCTGATCGTCTGAATGTTTTGCAGGCTGTAACCCCAGTCGTCGATCACGATAGCGATCTTACCCTTAAGCGGAGCGTAAGTAATATCCCTGATCTTGGGCCGGATAAAAATAAAAAAGAGCGCCCATTGCAGGATGACTATCGTCGAGAGAACGATCACCGCTGCTTTGTAAACGCCAAGATTCCCCGATACAAAGACCCGCTTCACTGGCTATTTGTTTTTCTGTAGATCTTCAGGGCTTTGATCACGTCTATTGCCCTGACAAGCTGATGATCACTTTTATCTTTTTCATCAAGACCTGCCTCTTCCTCTTTTTTTTGGTCAAGCTCTTCAAATATCTTACCCGGTACATCTTTCTTTTCATCGACGGCCTGCTCAGACTCCTGGGGTTGTTCTACGACAATATCAGGTTCAACTCCCTTTTCATGGATCTCCTTGCCCAGCGGTGTAAAATACTTGCTTGTCGTCAGCCTTAATGCCGAGCCATCCCCCAGCGGTATCACCGTCTGAACAGAACCTTTCCCAAAGGATTTGATCCCCAGGATAA
This sequence comes from Candidatus Omnitrophota bacterium, assembly GCA_042577285.1. Taxonomy (GTDB): domain Bacteria; phylum Omnitrophota; class Gorgyraeia; order Gygaellales; family Profunditerraquicolaceae; genus JBHPDM01. Next base: position 66,765 of record JBHPDM010000001.1, on the reverse strand, counting down.
TAGCCCGTTTATGATCCTGCAGGCAGGCGGCGACGATCTCGCTACCCGAGGCTGATCCTTCATTGATCAGAACCACCATCGGCAATTCAAGGAGCGGTGAATCTTCGCGGGAGATAAATTCAAGATCCTGGTGTCCTTCTCTCCCCTTGGTATAGACGATCATCTTGTCCTTCTCGATAAAACTTCCCGCAACCTTTGCTGCCACATCAAGCAGGCCTCCCGGATTATTGCGCAGATCCAGGATCAATGAATCCATCCCCTCTTTTTTTAGAGCCTCCAGGGCCCGGTTGATGTCTCTGGCCGAATTCTCGCGGAATTCCACAAGCTTGATGTAAGCGGTGCCATCCTCCAAGATCTTCGCGACCTTTATATCCTTTATCTTGATTATTGCTCTGACGATCTTAAAATCAATAAGCTTTTTTTCCGACTCTCGCAAAACTGTGATATTTACCGCATCCCCGGGTTTGCCGCGTAAACGCTTCACCGCATCAATAAGCGTCATGTCGCGGGTCAATTCGTCTTCGATCTTGACTATCCTGTCGCCTGCCTTTAGGCCGATATCCCAAGCGGGGGTATCCTCTATCGGGGTAATTATAGTCAGTAACCCGTCTTTGATCGTGATCTCGATTCCCAGCCCCCCGAACCTGCCTTCAGTTTCAACCTTCAATTCTTTATAGGAATCAGGGTCAAGAAACTGGCTATGCGGATCCAGGGCCGAAAGCAACCCCTTAAGGGCTCCGTAGATCAGATCCCGCGAGGGGACCTCTTCTACGTATTCCGACTGGATGATCGCGATCGTATCAGAGAAGAGGCTGACCTGTCTGAAGAGGTCATCTTTATTCTTCTTCTCCATAGCCGATATCGCCCTGTTAGCAAAGACTACCAGCGTAACCAAGATCAATAACACACAAAAGATTATAAGCTTCCTACGCATCAGTCAGCCTCCGCTTTAAAAGTTCCTGCACCGTTTTTGGATTAGCTTTTCCCTTACTCTTCTTCATCACCTGACCTACTAGAAACATCAGTGCATTGATCTTACCGGCCCGAAAATCACCGGCTGATTTCTTATTCTCCCTTATCACTTCTTTGATCAGGTCATTAAGGCTGTCTTTATCTGAGATCTGCCCCAGGTTTTTCTCTTTGATGATCTCCTCTGCGCCCTTTCCGGCATCGACCATCTCCTTAAATACCGTTTTAGCCGCCAAGTTTGAGATCTTTCCGCTGGCCACAAAGCCGATCAGCTTCATTAAGGCATCCGGTCTTAATTTTAACTCTTGCATGCTGCATTTGCGCTCGTTTGCCTCGGAAAGCGCAGGGCCGATCAGCCAGTTAACCACAGGTTTTTTATCCTTTTCCGGATATGCTTCTATACAGTTTTGTGCGAATTCCGCATCCGGCCTGGAGGCCACAAGTATCCCGGCATCATATTCAGAGAGGCCGAACTCCCTGATGAAACGCTTCAGCTTCATCGCCGGCAACTCCGGGATCTCCGCAGAGATCTTTTTGATCTTCTCTTTAGAGATCAGAAATGGCGCAAGGTCCGGCTCAGGGAAATAGCGGTAATCCATCGCCTCCTCCTTTGAGCGCATAGAAAGTGTCTTTGCCTCCTTGGCATCCCAGAGCCTGGTATCCTGAACGATTTTTTTACCTGCCCTTAAGGATTCAGTCTGGCGCGCCACCTCATAGATCAAGGCATCCTTTACCGCTTTAAAAGAATTCATATTTTTTAGTTCTGTTTTTATCCCTAACTGCTTAGCTTGGCTTTTGCGCAACGAAATATTTGCGTCACAACGCAGAGACCCCTTTTCCATATCGCAGTCCGATACATCCAGGTATTCAAGCGTGGTCTTTAGGCTGCTCAGATATGCGTGCGCCTCCTGAGGCGAATTAATATCCGGGAGGCTGACTATCTCAAGCAATGGAATACCGGCACGGTTAAAATCAACTAAGCTCGAATCTTTTTCGTGGATCAGTTTGCCGGCGTCCTCCTCAAGGTGTACGCGCAAGATCCCGATCCGTTTGCTCTTACCCTCCTGCTCAATATTAAGATTTCCGTTCTTTGCCACCGGTAAGTCGTACTGAGAGATCTGATAATTTTTCGGCAGATCAGGATAATAATAATGCTTGCGGTCGAATTTAGTGAATTCCTGGACCTCGCAGTTTAAGGCCAGGGCCACCTTTATTGCGTAATCCAGAGCAATGCCGTTTAGTACAGGCAAAGACCCGGGGAAACCAAGGCATACCGGACAGACCTGCGAATTAGGGGCTTTGCCGAACTCGGTAGAGCAGCCGCAAAAGGCCTTGGTCTTAGTATTTAAGTGAAGATGGACTTCTAGTCCGATAACGACTTCGTATTCCATTTATAACTTTGGTTTTTTTGTATGCCAGGACGTGCTCTGCTCATAGGCATAGGCTACCCGAAAGAGCATCTCTTCATCAAAGGCCTTAGCTAAAAGTTGTAGTCCGACCGGCAATCCGTCTTTAGTAAGGCCGCAAGGTATTGATATCGCCGGGATCCCGGCTAAATTCGCTGAGATCGTGTAGATATCCGAAAGATACATCTTCAAAGGGTCTTCTGTTTTTTCGCCCAGCTTAAATGCAGGAGTCGGTGCGGTCGGGGCGACGATGCAATCGAATTCTTCAAAAACCTTATCAAAATCCTGCTTGATCAGCGTGCGTACCTTTAACGCGCGAAGATAATAGGCATCGTAATAGCCGTGCGATAAGACAAAGGTGCCCAGAATATTTCTCCGCTTAGCTTCATCTCCAAAGGCCTGACCTCGAGTCTTTTTATACATATCGATCATGCCTTTAGCCTCCTTGGCGCGGAAAGCATATTGAACGCCGTCAAACCTTGCCAGGTTAGAGCTTGCTTCTGCAGTCGCTACAATATAATAGACCGGTACCGCATATTCGGTATGCGGCAAAGAGACCTCCCTTACATCGCACCCTAACTTCTTCAGCTCAACGACTGCATCATTGACCCTGGCCTTTACTTCCGGGTCGATCCCCTTGACAAAATATTCCCTTGGCACAGCCGCCTTGATACCCTTTAGATCTCTCCCTAACATCTTAGTGAAATCCGGGACATCCCTAACTGCTGAAGTCGAATCCTTCGGGTCATGCCCGGAGATGATCCCGGTCAAAATTGCCGCATCCCTGACATCCTTAGTCAGCGGCCCGACCTGATCAAGGCTTGAAGCAAAAGCGATCAGTCCGTATCTGGAGACCCTTCCGTATGTGGGCTTCAATCCTACTACTCCGCAAAACGCAGCCGGCTGACGGATTGAGCCGCCGGTGTCAGAGCCTAACGCCCAGATCGCTAGATCTGCAGCAACTGCCGCCGCAGAACCCCCGGATGAACCTCCCGGTACCCGATCTAAATCCCAGGGATTGTGTGTAGGGCCGAAGCATGAATTCTCGGTGGATGAACCAAATGCAAATTCATCCATATTCGTCTTCAGCGGTAGAACCGGATGGCCTGCTTCGCTTAGCTTCTTGACTACTGTGGCGTCGTACGGCGGCTTGAAGCCATCAAGGATCCTGGAGCAGCACTCGGTATTGAGGCCAAGGGTACAGATATTATCTTTTATAGTTACCGGGATGCCGCTCCCTGCGGCTTTCGCTAGAGCGGCTTTCCCACCCGACCGCACATAGGCCTTTACCCTGCTATCCACAGACTGAATCCGTTTACCCAGAGCAGAGGCTATCTCCTGGGAGGAAATCTCGCTTTTAGCTATTTTTTCTTTTAACTGGTGGGCGCAAAGGTGTGCAAGCTCCATTTATTCGATTATCTTGGGGACCACGTAGAAGTTTTCCCTTAGCTCTGGCGCGTTCTCAAGGGCCTGGGTACTGGATAAAGAATCTTGCGGCTCATCCTCCCGCAAGACATTACTTATCGGCAGGATATGGCTCGTAGGATCGACTTTACTCACATCGGCTTTTTTGAGCCTGCCGATAAAATCGATGATCCCCTTCAGCTGGCCAGATAATTTCTCTAATTCCTTTGGCTTCAAGTCGATACGAGCAAGGTGGGCCACGTAATCAACTGTCTTTTTGGATAGGGACATCTTGCCTCCTGTATCAGATTTTAATACTAACATCAATCCCTCTAAAAGTCAAGAATTGTCGCCAAGATTTATGTGGACAAAAGCCCTAATTTGTGTAAAATAATGAAACAGACATGAGTAAAGGCCATATCAGAGGATCCGTAAAATATAGCATAGAGGAAAACGGGGAGTTCTCGATCAGCAATTTTAACTCCTCTAAACCCTTTGCCAGCTTCTTCCCCGGTATAGCAGGTAGATACGGTATCCCGATCTGGGTCTTTTACGTCAACAGGGGGCAAGGGGTTTCTGCATTCGGCAGCAAGGATAAGGAACATTCGATCCTTGAATTCTTTCCGGCAAATAAAGCCTGGAGGTTTACCCATCTTCTGGGATTCCGGACCTTTATTAGAACCTCTAAGGGCTCAAAACAACTCTTCTATGAACCATTTCATAACGGATTCTCTAATGCCGGCTTCCATCTTTCAAATAATATCTCGATTACCCCCTACGATCTAAAGTTAAAAGAAACTAACCGTACGTTGGGCCTTGAGGTCGAAGTCGAATACTTTACCATACCCAATGACTCCTATGGCGCTCTCGCCAGGACCCTTTCGGTAAGAAACAGCTCAAAGAAAAAGATCAGCCTTCAATTAATAGACGGACTCCCCAGGATAGTCCCTTACGGAACCGCTAACCTCTTCTTAAAGAAGTTGGGGCGCACGATCGAGGCATGGATGGGAGTCAAAAACTTAGAAAATGGAGTGCCCTTCTACAAGATCGATGTCGACCCGGTGGATAGGGCACAGGTGATCCATATAAAAGGGGGGAATTTTTATCTTCCCTTTCATTATAACGGTAAACGCCCTAAGGTCCTCAAGGCGGTCGTAGACCCTAAGTACATATTCGGCCCCTCCAATGACCTCTCCTGTCCGCACGAATTTATCAGCTGCAGGAATTTTACCCTTCCCAAGACCCAGATCACCCGCAGCCAGATGCCCTGCGGTTTTGCCTTTCTTAAAGTTACACTCGCTCCCGGTGAGAGTAAAGATATCCACTCTCTGATCGGAAGCATGCACTCTCCAGCCGCGCTTAATTCATCTCTAAACAGGATCACCGGGCGCGGCTACCTGGATAAGAAGCGGCGCGAGAACCGGGACCTGATCCTTAAGCTTCAATCGGATATTGATACCGGATCATCAAGCAGCCGCTTCAATCATTACGCGAAACAGACATACCTTGATAATATTATGCGCGGAGGATATCCTGTGATCCTGGGCAATGAGAAGCGTAAAAATGTTTTTTATATGTACTCCAGAAAACACGGGGACCTCGAACGGGACTACAATAAGTTTCACATCCAGTCCAGCTATTTCTCGCAAGGTGACGGAAACTACCGCGACTTAAACCAGAACCGCAGATGTGACGTATGGTTTAATCCTGAAGTGGGAGATGAAAACCTGATCACCTTGTGCAACTTGCTTCAATCGGACGGCTATAATCCGCTGGTAGTCAAGGTCGCCCGTTTCAGCGCCAGAAGCAGATCCTCCCTTAAAAAGAAATTGGGCAGGCTCGCCCCGGCGCGATCGATTAAAAAAATCCTCTCTTTCCTGGACGGGCCCTTTACGCCCGGTGAGCTGGCTTTCTTTCTTAAGAACCATCGAGTCAGGCTTAACGTACCGATAGACGAATTCCTGCAGACACTACTTGCAGATTGCGCCAAACACCAGGAGGCAGAACACAGGGAGGGTTTCTGGACCGACCACTGGACGTACAACCTCGACCTGCTTGAAAACTACCTGAGTATCTATCCGGAGAAAAAAAGCGAGATCATCTTTAACAAAAAAGTCTTCACTTTCTTTGACAGCGCCCAGACCGTCAATCCCAGGAAGCATAAATACCAGGTTTTAGAGGGTAAGCTCCGGCAGCTATCTTCTGTATCTCTTCACCAGGCAAAATCGACGATTATCGGAAAAAGAACGACTTTTGCCAATACCTCAAGAACCCGGCATGGTAAGGGCAAGATCTATAAAACTACTCTTATAAATAAATTACTCTGCCTGATTGGGAATAAACTGGCAACGCTTGACCCCTTCGGCGTGGGGATCGAGATGGAAGCCGGCAAACCTAACTGGTATGACGCTTTAAACGGCCTGCCTGCGCTCTTCGGCTCATCGCTTAATGAGACCTTTGAACTAAAGAGGCTGATCATCTTTGTCAGGGAATCATTGCGCTCTTGCGGCATCAAGCGCCTTAAGATCACACTGGAAGCCTGCCAACTGCTTGATGCCTTATATAGATTGATCGGAGAAAACCTGGAAAGCAACCGTCCAGAAAGAGATTTTAGATACTGGGATAGAAGCGCGTCGGTTAAAGAGGCTTATAGAGCAAAGACGATTTTAGGTTTCAGCGGAAAGGAAAAACGCGTTACCTCTGCAAGGATCGATTCGATTCTTGAGCTCGCCCTAAAGAAACTTGAAGCCGGGATCAAAAAGGCCAAAGATCGTAAAACCGGCGTCTATTGCGCCTATTTCATTAACGAAATCACAAGATCAGCGCCATTAAAATCTCCCTACATAAATGCTAAGGCATTCAGACAAAAAAGGCTTCCGCTGTTCCTTGAAGGCCAGGTGCACGCTCTCAGGCTTGCTGAGAATAAAAAGAGCGCATTAGCCTTACATCGCGCCACACGAAAAAGTGCGCTCTTTGACAGGAATCTAAAGATGTACAAGGTAACTACGTCCTTAAAAGGCATGCCGCAGGAGATCGGCAGGTGCCGCGCATTTACCCCGGGCTGGCTTGAGAATGAATCTATCTGGATGCATATGGAGTATAAGTATCTGCTTGAACTCCTGCGCGGGGGCCTAAACGAAGAATTTTATAAGGACTTTAAGAATCTATTGCCCCCCTTCCAGGACCCGAAGATCTACGGCAGGAGCACTCTGGAAAACACCTCATTTATCGTCAGCAGCGCCCATACAGACAGATCCCTCTGGGGCAACGGCTTCACCGCCCGCCTCTCAGGCTCGACCGCGGAATTCATCAATATCTGGTTGCTGATGAATGTGGGAGCCCGGCCCTTCTGGATCGATAGTAAGGCAAGATTAAGCTTGAGATTTAAACCAATACTTGCCCGTTGGCTTTTTGCCAAAGACAATACTTACTCCTTTAATTTCTTAAGTAAGATCCGGATCGTATATCATAATCCAAAAAGGAAGGATACATTCGGTAGGGACGCGGTTAAGGTAAAAAGAATAGCTTTTAGGGATAATTCGGGCAGGCAGGTAGAGATCTCCTCGGACACGCTCCCCTCACCCTATGCTCAGCAGTTTAGGGCACGCCAGATCAAGCACGCCGATATATTCTTAGGATAAGTTAAATTAGGATGAGCTAGAACTTCTTGCGGTAGTATGCCCTGATGATATGCTGGGTATCCAGTGTAAGCAGGCCTCCGCCGTAGGGATCAAATGTCATATTGCCTACCGGGCTGGTATTGCCTTCACCGTACTGCAGAATGAATTCGTCGTCCTTGGAAGCAAAGTAACTTATCTCAGCGAAGAAATTATGGTAGCCCGCAGGATCGGTCACCCCACCCTCCAATCGAGTGATATCCTTCCAGCGGGAATATGTGTATTTCACCATAAACCCGATTCTTTCCGTAGGAATATAGTTTAGCTCAAAACCTATGTGGTTGATATTGTCAGAATTTTGCCCCGCGATCTCGTATTCATTGCGGGTGTAATCAAGGAAGATCTGCAGATTATCCATCGGGCTTAGGGTCACTCCTAATTTAAAAATATTGTAAAACTTATAGGGAGGCTGGGGAAAGAGCTGTTGATCATAAAGATAAAAACGATCTGCCCTGTAGGCGTTATCCCTCTCGTAAAAAAGCCGTGAGCGCTGCTGGCCGTTAAAGGCGCTGCGCGGAAAATTGCCGTATCCAAGCGTATAATCATTAGTCCGCTCATAGATCCCGTATGCCTTTATCCAGTCAAAGAAACCATATTCTAAACCGACTGATCCGCTCTTTAAGGTAGGGTCCTGATCGCCGTCAATCGGATTTGTTGAAAGATCCTCGGCAAACTCACCCGTATCCGGATCAAAGATAAATGGATCCACTCCCGTATCGGTCTTGGGCAGATCATGGTAGATCCCCAATCCCTTGATGGTCAACTTATCGTTTACCTTATAAGTGATCTCATCGCGGGCTACCGTCTCGATATAATCTCCGTCGACATCATGGACATTGCGCAGATCAAAAAGGTTGCTGAATTTATCACTTTCCTCCATCTCCAGCCTGAATCCCAGGACATCGCGCCCGGTATCTATCCCGTCGCCGATACGGGTTGAGCTGACATCGTCCCAGTTAACGTTCGGCTCGCGCATACCGCCGTAATAATATTCCCCGGGATTTCTAAAATGTATATGCCTTGACCAGTGTTCGTCATTGCGTGTTTCGCGGAAACTGGATAAGGCGCTCTCAAAGCCCTGATCCATATGCGCGCCATAAAACCTGCTTTTTACCAGAAAGTCCTCGCTCTTTTCCAACTTTATATCGTTATAACCAAACTCCAGGTCGATGATGCTCTTGCGCGGATAACGCGAAACCAGAGAGAAATAAAAGGCATGCCCCCTTGATTTAGTCCTGTACTGCAGGTTATTTAAATCATAGTATGACTTTGAGGTCAAAATCTCCGCCTCTGCCTTCAACCCGTCAAAGAGCTCATACCCGAGGTCAAATCCTGCCACGTAGTTCTTACTGTCAGTCTCTGAACCGTCAGGGTCAAAGCCAAAGCGGGATGTCAGGGTAGCTCCCAGGTCAAGATTATCGCCGACTGAATGCTTTAGCCTGCTGGCCAGGCTGAGATTATCCACCTCTTCATAATCCTGCCAAAGGTCCTTGGGAGAAGCGATCGTAGTACTGAAACTTGTGCCCTCCTGCGGCTGCCATGAGAAGGACATCCCTCTTAGGGCAGTCAGGTACACCCCGCTAGAATCCCTGGTCAAAAAAGCCAATGAGTCATCCCAGCGCCCCTGGGTAAAGTCAGGGACCGCTACACCAGAGTTATAGATCCCCGGCGTATACTTACTCAACCAGAGGCTCTCCTCCCACCATTCATGGTGATTAGTTATCCCTAAGGGATCATCGGAAATAAGAGCCTGATCCTGGTAGGCCATGGGGAAAAACCTGAAATTAAATGCATCGTTAGCATATTCAAACCAGACTTCTCGCACTGGTTGAAATTCGTGATGGATCTCCATCGCAGAAAAATCAAAGGTGTCACGGGGATCAAACTGGCCGATTGCCCTGAATGCCTTAGTACTGCCGTCAGAGACCTTAAGTTCAGGAACGGAAAATGAATTTCCCAATAACTTAGTAAAGTAAGTCTCATTAATCGTGTAATCGGTATTTGACCAGTACTTTAACTGCACCTCGGCTATATCGTCGAAATCGCTGGTGACCGTCACCTTAGGGCCTTTGCCGGTAAAACTCCAGGGGTCTACCACAATATTACTGTGGAAGTTAAAACCCTCCTCATTCTCCGTATCAAGATCGACGCTTAACCTATCAAAGATCCTCGGGTCATAAGTACTAAAATGTTTGTTCAGCGCATCCCCTGAGAGCACTCGCCAGTTTCTTTCGTTCAGATCATAATTAGCGCTCTGCCAGACAGCATCACTTGAAGTAATGCCGGCGCTTAACTGGGTTTCACCGGAGACGTTAATCCCGGGCCTATCCCCGGACTCTTCTTCATTTAAGGTCCCTGTTAGATGACGCTCTGCGTTTAGCCTTTTAAATGCGGCATCTATGGCCTGATCTCTTTCGGCAAGTCTAAGGTAATCAGTAGTATCGGCACTCAGGAGCTCCGATGCGGCAAAAACCGGAGCAGCCGCTACAGGCACCATCACCAGTAGTAGTAAAATAATTGATGTCTTTTTCACTTTATTAATCATCTTTAGTATCTATTATATTATCAATTCTGCACCTGTCAATTAAAATAATCTGAAAAAAAAGAGCCAAATCATAATAGATTTGGCTCTTTAACTTATTAATTTCTATAGTGTTATATTAATTAGGCCTGCCATCCGCTTCAAATACCGGGGTAGGCCTCAAGCTGATCTTAAGAGAATGCATAAACTGGATCATAAAGACCCTTCCGTTACTTACCGTCAGCACCCCTCCCTTAATCCTACAGAAGAACTCCTCCTTCTGCTCTTTATTGCTATGCTTCTTTAAGACATACAGGCAAGCTTGCGGCTTTTGCACGTTCTTTACGTCTATCTCCTTCACGATACAGATGAAGTGGCGGTGGATAGTGCTGCGCACGCCCTGCTTATCCGTGATCTCAGAGCTGGCCAGGATCCTGCGTTTTCTATTTCGAGATGTAAGGTTCTTAAAGACCAGGTCTCTCACCTTAGCCACCCCCCAAAGCATTCTTTATAAAACCTGAAATAGGAGCCGGGTTGCAAATTATAGCCTAGCAACCCGGCTATCCCTCACCTTCTCCTGTGGCTGGTGGGGATTCATCAAGACTTTGCTACATTTAAAGTATGCAATTGTTTCGAGGTGAAATCAAGGCTATAAACGCTTGTTTTGAAAGCGTTTTCTTGAGACGGGCAGGCAGGGGCTTATTTCCTGAAGGAGATCTTTGGCTCGGTACCCTTAAAGAGCCTCTTAATATTGGCTGTGTGGCGGATGACCAGGAGAGCGCAAAGCAGGATACTCGCGGCGATTAACGCCATGGACTCTTTAAAAAGCGCAGAATATAACGGCAAAGCTATGGCAGTGACGATCGAGGCTAAAGAAACTATCTTAGTCAAGATAAATACGGCAAGCCAGGTGAGAATGATCATTGCAAATATGGGCAGAAGCCCCGGGATTTTGATCCCTAAGCCGAGAAATATGCCAAGTGTAGCAGCAAACCCCTTACCGCCCTTGAATCTGAGGAATACCGGCCAATTGTGTCCGCAGATACAGGCAAGGCCTGTGATCAGCCACAATGATTCAGCCGGCAATAAGGATGTCCTCATCGCCAGGGCACCACCAACGGATACTACCGCGGCAACCCCCTTAAGGATATCCAGAAGCAGCACTGTAATTCCCGGCCCTCTTCCTAATATCCGCATAGCATTGGTCGCCCCGACATTCCCGGAACCATATTTGCGGATATCATCGCCCTTTATAAGCTTTACGAATATATAGGCCGTAGGTATGGAGCCGATCAGATAACTAGCTATTATTGCGGTGATTATCGGGAGCATAGAGAGTATTTAACCCCTTTCTGACATAATCAAAGCCTGAAACGACAGTAAGCAGGCTTGCTATCCACCAGAAGATAAAAGAGAAATCAAGTTGCAGGAGCAGGCTGGCCACTGATATCATCTGCAGGGTTGTGGTGGCCTTGCCGAGTTTAGTAGGACGGATATCGATTTTCTGCTTGACTACGTAGATCACCGCCGACCCGAAGATCAGCAGCACATCCCTGCTGATCACGATCAGGATCACCCAAAGAGGAAATCTTATTCCGCCGGGAAGACTTTCGACTAGATGAAGGCAGACAAAAGCGCTCAATAACAGCGCTTTATCGGCTAAAGGATCCAGCACTAGCCCCGCCTTGGATAGCTGCTTGGATCTCCGGGCGATGTATCCGTCTACAGCATCGGAGGCCACGGCTATTAAGAAGATCCCCAGCGCCACAAGCCTCAAGTAATCGTTCTCGGGTGTATGGTAGACGAGGCTTGCGATAAAGAAAGGAACGCTTAATATCCTGAAAGTCGAGATCTTATTAGCGAAGTTCATAAATGAGCACATAACTTACGAACGCGTTAGCGTGAGTAAGTTATAGGTGCGAATTTACACCGACAGCTGCAAGTAGATTTCGCAAGAAATCTACGCAGCGTATAGCTGACGGTGGGAGTACACTTATTTAATCATTCGTATCCGCCGCGGCGGCCAGTAAATCACTAAGGCTTTACCCAGAAGATTCTCCTTTGGCACAAAACCCCAGTATCGGCTATCCTGCGAAGAAGCGGAGTTGTCGCCAAGGACAAAATAGCTATCCTCAGGCACCTTGATATTACTTGCTTCCTCTGCAAAATCACCCCTGTTGTAATAATACCTCTGGCTGAATAAAGGTTCTGTCAGAGGATTGCCGTCGATATAGATCGTTCCATTATCGATTTCGACGGTCTCCCCTCCTACAGCAACTAACCTTTTAATAAAATCCTTCTTCGGATTATCGGGGTATACAAAGACGATCACATCCCCTCTCTTTGGCTGGCGGACAGCCGGAAGCCTCAGGTTGGTAAAGGGGATCTTAGCGCCGTAAATAAATTTATTTACCAGGATAATATCTCCTTCAATAAGCGTTGGCCTCATCGATCCGGTGGGGATCTTAAAAGCCTGGATCACGAAAGCCCGTATGACCATCGCCATCACAAAAGCGATAATGATCGATTCGACCCATTCCCGGATTACTGATTTCTTATGCGCGCTCATATCTTCAGTACCTCCAGAAAGACTTCCTGCGGGATCTCTACCTTACCGAACTGCTTCAGCCGCTTCTTCCCCCTCTTCTGGAGCTCCCAGAGTTTGCGTTTGCGCGTGATATCTCCGCCGTAACACTTACTGGTGACATGCTTACTCAATGCCCGCACCTTTGCCGAAGCCAGGATCTGATTGCCTATCCCTGCCTGGATCACCACCTCATAGACCTGCCGCGGAATATGCTCTTTAAGCTTATTCACTATCGCATGCGCACGGGAACTTGCTTTATCCTTATGCAAAAGAGATGAGAAGGCATCGCAGACTACGCCATTGAGCATTACATCTAACTTCACCATTTTTGTCGGATAATATGCGCTAAATTCATAATCCAGGGAACCAAAACCCTTGGTCAGGGATTTTATCCGGTCGTAAAAATCAACGATGATCTCTGAAAGAGGCATCTCGTAACTCAACTTGATCCTGTCTTCCCCCAGGTAATCATTGGATTTAAAAATACCGCGTCTGGACTTTGCGAATTCACAGACCGGGTCTATCGTATCAATAGGGACGATCATCAAAAGATTTGCATATGGTTCGAGGGTCTCTTGCGTATCCTGCGACGGCGGCAGATCGCTCGGAGTATCCACCTCGACCGATTCTCCGCTTTTCTTGCGTACCCAGTAAACCACGTTAGGCACGGTCAGGATAAGGCTAAGGTCATACTCTCTCCTTAACCGCTCCTGCACGATCTCCATATGCAAAAGGCCCAGGAATCCGCAGCGAAATCCCGGGCCAAAGGACTGGGAACTTTCAGGTTCGTATACAAAAGAAGCGTCAGACAGCTTCATCTTATCCATTGCCTCGCGCAGATGCACAAAATCACCCGGGCTGACAGGATAGATGCCGCAGAAGACCAGAGGTTTTAGTGTCCGGTAACCCACAAGCGCCGCAGCGCAGGGATTCTTTATGTCGGTTATTGTATCTCCGATCACGACTTCTCTCGGGTCGCGGAAATTAGCGGTTAGATACCCGACCTCACCGCACCCCAGGGAATCAGCCGATGCATATTTGAGATTCTTAAACACGCCCAGCTCTTCGATCTTATAGTCCCTGCCTGAGTTCATCAACCTGATCTTGGTATGGGGTAGGATCTGGCCGTCTACGACCCTGACAAAAACCACCGCACCCTTAAAGGTGTCAAAGCGGGAATCAAAGACCAGGGCCTTTAAAGGACTTAACGTCTCGCCTGAGGGGGGAGGTATCTCTTTTACGATCCTCTCGAGTATTTCCTTTACCCCAATACCCTCCTTGGCGGAAGCGGTAATGATCTCGTCTTCCTTAAAACCTAACACTTCTACCAACTGTTTCGTTACCCGAGCGATATCCGCAGATGAAAGATCGATCTTATTGATCACGGGAATAACGCTCAGATCATTATCCTTTGCCAGGTAAAAATTAGCTACTGTCTGCGCCTCGATCCCCTGGGCTGCATCGACTACTAAAACCGCACCTTCGCACGCAGCAAGGGATTTGGAGACTTCATAAGTAAAATCAACGTGCCCGGGCGTATCGATCAGATTCAGCGTATATGTCTTTGAATCATCCGCAGGATAAGAGATCCGTACCGTCGAAGCCTTGATCGTGATCCCCCGCTCGCGCTCCAGGTCCATATCATCCAGAAGCTGGTCGCGCTTGTTACGCCTGTCGACGGCTCCGGTCAACTCAAGGATCCTGTCTGCCAGGGTAGACTTGCCATGGTCGATATGCGCGATGATACTGAAGTTCCTGATCAAAGACTTATCCATTGATGCATCCTAATACATTACCGACCACTTCTTCGATCGACATCGTAGTCGTATCAATATAGATGGCATCTTCTGCTCGTTTAAGCGGTGCTACTTTGCGCGTGGAATCTATAGTGTCGCGGTTTTGCAGATCAGCTTCGATCTGGCGCATCGAGACATCCTGCCCCAGGGCTTTAAGCTCCTCAAATCTCCTCTTTACCCGCTCGTTGAATTTGGCATCAAGATAAAACTTCCTATCGGCATCGGGAAACACTACTGTCCCGATATCCCTTCCGTCTAAGACGCTGTCCCTCTGTCTGCCCAGTCTCCTTTGAAGCTTCAGCATCACATCTCTTACTTCCTTGATCTTAGCAATATCGGAGACCAGCTTTGTGATCCTCGGTTCTCTGATCGATCTTGAGACATCTCGCCCGTCGATATAGACCTCCATCTCGCCTTTTGAATTGTTCTTTAGGTCGATCAGGGAAGTTGCGGCGATACCGATCAGGGCATTTGTGTCGAAGATCTCGATCTTCTCCTCGATCGCCTTCAGCGTCAGGGCCCGGTACATCGCTCCGGTATCGATGTAAAGATACTTTAACTTTTCCGCGACTCTCTTTGCGACTGTACTTTTGCCTGCGCCGGCGGGGCCGTCAATAGCAATGATCATTGCAGGCTGTCTCTTTTATTCTTGGCGCGGCTGATCAATCTCTTTAGCGACTTTCTGTCATTCTTAATGATCGCTGACCTTAGTTTTGAGAGGTTCTTTTGGAGGGCATTGATCGAAGAGGCAGCGTTCTTACGGTTGCTTAAGAATATATCCACCCATAAACGGCTGTCCGATGCTGCGATCCGGGTAGCATCCTTTAGTCCGGAGGAAGCCAGCTTAAGGTGCTTTGCAGGGATCGTATCGATCAGCGAAAAAGCAACTGCGTGCGGGAGATGGCTGATTAAGGATAGCGCCAGATCATGGCTTGCCGCAGACATCTTCACGACTCTTGCGCCTAAGGCCTGCCACAACTCTTTTGTCCTGGCTAAGGCAGCTAGATTTGAACTTGCCGTCGGTGTCAATATGCAAAGACGCCCCTTAAAGATCGTGGCGTCAGCATTTGCTACTCCCCGTTTTTCAGAGCCTGCCAGCGGGTGGGTCCCGATATATCGCGGGAATTCCCTGCTTAAGGATGACACGATCTCCTGTTTTGTGCTGCCCACATCAATGACTACGCACCTATCATTGATCAACCTGCGCACCCTGGGAGCAAAACGCTTGATCAATCCTACCGGAGTTGCCAGGATCACAAGATCAGCACCCTTGATTATAGAGATATCCTGCGAACCCCGGTCGATCGCACCGATTCTTTTGGCAGTCGATAAGCTGGACTTCCTCCGGCTCACTCCTACGACCTCCCTGGCCAAATGCTTCTTCTTTAATGCCAAGGCGATCGAGCCGCCGATCAACCCCGTACCGATAACCGCCGCTTTTTTAAAAACTTTCATCAGATCTCCCTGCCTATAATCTTTGATAAACTCTTCAGCTCCTGCATTAAGCAGGCAAAATTCTCAGGATACAGCGATTGCACTCCGTCAGAAGCAGCGTCTTCCGGGTGCGTATGCACCTCGATGATCAGGCCGTCAGCCCCGGCAGCTACTGCCGCCATTGAAAGCGGCGCAACCAATCCCCATTTACCTGCAGCGTGGCTAGGGTCAGCGATGATCGGAAGATGCGAAAGCTGCTTAGCAACCGGAATAGCGCTTACATCTAATGTATTTCGTGTCTGATCTTCAAAGGTCCTTATGCCGCGCTCGCAAAGGATCACGTTAAAATTACCCTCGGAGAGGATATACTCAGCTGACATCAGCAGCTCTTTGATCGTTGAAGACATCCCGCGCTTAAGAAGCACCGGCTTCCTGGTGGAACCGACCTCTTTAAGCAGGTCAAAGTTCTGCATATTGCGCGCGCCAATCTGCAGGATATCAACGTACCTGGCGACTAATTCCACATCGCGCGTATCCATCACTTCGCTTACGGTGACCAGGTTCTGCTCTTTCCCTGCAGCGAAAAGATACTTGAGGCCTTCTTCACCCAGCCCCTGAAAGCTGTAAGGAGAGGTGCGCGGTTTAAAGGCTCCCCCGCGCAGCACCGAAGCTCCTGCCTTCTTGACCGCAGCTGCTATTTCACCCAGCGTCTGCGGATCTTCTATTGCGCATGGCCCCCCCATTATCGCGATCTTCTTGCCGCCAAACTTGACACCCTTACCTACGTCAATAACTGACCCTTTAGGCTTGAACTCCCGTGAAACAAGCTTATAGGGAGCTAATACCGGCATCACCTTTTCAACACCCGGGAAGACTTCAAGCGGCGTCACGCGCAATACATCTTCAGGGCCGATCACTCCGATGATCGTGCGCTCTGCCCCTTTAGAAACATGGGGCTTTAGACCCAGCTTGCTGACTTTTTCAGTTATATGCTCTATTTGTTTTTTTGTCGCATCAGGCCTTAGTACTATGATCATCTTTTGCCTCGCTTTTTTACTTCTTTAAGAGTACGCTCTTCAGGGCTTTGATCAGCTTCTGATTCTCTTTTTTAGTGCCGATAGTCACACGGATAAAATTCTTCAACCGGTACTGCCGCATATCTCTGACGATCACGCCTCCTTTAAGCATCTCTTTAAAGACCTCCCTGCTGTCGCGACCGATATCGATCAGGATAAAATTGGCAACGCTGGGCACATAGCTGACTCCCAGTGATGCCAGGCGCTGGTAAAGGTAACTCTTTCCCTCCAGGATTACTTTGCGCGTCTTCTTCAAAAAGGCTTTATCCTCAAGGGCGGCAAGTGCGGCCTTCTGAGCGAGTGAATTCACGTTAAAGGGCTGCCTTACCCGCTCCATGAAATTGACGAACTCCGGACGGGCGATGCAATAGCCGATACGCACTCCCGCCAGCCCAAAGGCCTTAGAGAAAGTCTTTAACACGATCAGATTATTATTCCTGCGGAAGTCGTAATTAAACGGGAAGTCATCGACGTCAATAAAGGCATCATATGCCTCATCCAGCACCACTAAGACACTCTTCGGGATACTTCCCAGGAACTCCTTTAACTCAAACTTGCTGACATAAGTACCGGTCGGATTATTCGGGTTAGAAATAAATACAAGCTTGGTCTTGCCGTCGATCTTCTTCCTGATCGCTTCTAAGTCATACTTAAAGTAACGCAGGGGTGCGGTGATCACCCTGCGGTCATTGACACGAGAGATGATTGCGTACTCCAGGAAAGTCACGTCGGCAGTGACGATATTCTGATCGTCCTCGACAAAGGTCTTTATGATCACGTCAATCAGTTCGTCAGAGCCGTTGCCTAAGACGATGTTGGAATCCTGCACGCGCAGCATCCGCGCCAGCCGTTTTTTAAGGCAATACCCCTGGCTGTCCGGGTAACGGTTTAAACTAGATATGGCCTTCCTGATCGCAGCCTTTGCCTTTGGAGAAGCACCGATCGGGTTCTCGTTTGAAGCAAGCTTTACTACCTTCTTCAAGCCCAACTGCCTCTTCGTCTCCTCTATAGGTTTTCCCGCGATATAGGGTTTTAAACCGATGATATTCTTCCTGACAAATTCAAGCATCTTCTATTCTCCCATCGGGTATGACCCGAGGACTTTTAAAAACTTACATTTACTCTCCAATTGCGCAAGCGCCTTTCTTACCCGCGGATTATCCTTGTGCCCCTTAAAATCGACGTAGAAATAATAATCCCATGCCTTCTTTTTGGAGGGGCGCGATTCGATCTTGGTCAGATTGATCTTATTCCTCTTGAAAGGCAAGAGCATATCGTGCAGGGCTCCCACCTTGTCTTTTATCGAGAACATCACCGATGTCCTGTCATCGCCGGTTGCCGGGACATCGATCTTAGCGATTACTAAGAAGCGCGTTATGTTGTGCGGAGAATCCTCAATACCGCGCGCGATGATCTTTAGTTTATAGACTCTCGCAGCCAGAGAAGACCCGATACAAGCGGCTCCTTTAGCTTTAGCGGCGATCTGGGCTGCGCGGGTCGTACTTGAGACCTCTATCCGCTCTGCGCCTGGAAGGTTCTCCTGCAACCATAGCCTGCACTGCCCGAAGACATGCGGGTTGGAATAGACTCTCTTGATGCTTTTCTTTAGAACATTCGCCATCAGGTTGTGTGAAACATCCAGGATGATCTGGGCGCAGATCTTAAGGTCAGAATCGATGAACATATCCAGCGTATGAGATACTACTCCCTCGATCGTGTTCTCTATCGGGACCACTCCGTAATCGGCGTTATCCCTTTCCACCTCTAGAAAGACATCCGAGATGTTCTTACAAGCCACGTACTCTACCTGTGAACCAAACCTCTTTAGTGCTGCCAGGTGGGTGAAGGTCGCCTTGGGCCCTAGATAAGCTAACCGGAGATTCTTATCTGCAGAGAGCGAACATGACATCACCTCACGGTAGATCGCCTTCAGGCCATCGCTGGTCAATGGGCCGCGGTTCTGCAGTGAGATCCTTTTTAATACATCCTGCTCCCGGTCAGGCGAATAGACGCCTCCTCCGCTGCCTCGCTTAAGAGTCCCGATCTTTCGGGTGATCCCTGCGCGCTGGTTCAAAAGACCGACTATTCTTTTATCAAGCTTGTTTATCTGGTGGCGCAGATTTTTCAGTTTCATCTGTCCCCTCCTTTGCTGCGACCAATGCGGAAAAGTCCTCCATCTTAGGAAGCTCCTCCAATGATTTAAGTCCGAAATATTCCAAGAACTGCCTGGAGGTCGAAAATACAAAAGGCCTACCTGGCGCTTTCTTTCTACCCGAGATACGCACCAGCCCCTTATCCAGTAGATTATACATCACTCCGTCGACGCTTACCCCCCTGTAGGCCTCTATCTCAAGTTTTGTCGACGGCTGCTTATAAGCGATGATCGCCAGAGTCTCAAGGGCCGGTTTTGATAACCGTTCAACGTGGCGCTTTTTGTAGAACTTCTTTAAAAACGGCGCAAATCCGGATGATGTGACCATCTGAAATCCGCCGGCGATTTCAATGATCCGCATCCCCCGGTTAGTCTTTTCGTATTCTAACATCAACTGCTCGATCGCCCTGCGGATCTCTTCAGTTGCCATCGACTCAAGCGTATTTTTAAGCTGCTCCAGGGTGACCGGCTTATCGCTGGAAAAAAGTACCGCCTCGATTACCGGATGGACGTTATTATCTGACATGCTTTTTTTGTTTGTATACCTCATTAAGCAACTCTTCCGTAGAATCGATTTTCTTTTCTCCTTTTAGCGCTCTCTGGATCATCACCTGAGCCTCGGTCTTCTTATACTGCAGCTGCAGTAAAACCGCCAGCGCCTCCTGCTCGGCACCGCTGGCCCTGGCCTCCTGCTGCTTTAATTTATCATCCCGGATCAAGCCGAACCTTCCTACTTTATTCTGAAGCTTGGCTACGATCTCCCTTGCCCGCTGCTGGCCTATTCCCGGAAGTGACCTCAAGAACTCCGTGTTGCCGTCATCGATCGCATGCGCGATCAGGGATATCGGCTGACTTAATGCCCTTAGGGCTGCGCGCGGTCCGATCCCTGATACCGTAATAAATGTTTCAAAAAAATCTTTCTCGACTTCACTTAAGAAGCCGATCAGCACCGGCGTACTCTTCGATGGCTCGCTGGCAAGATAATGATAAGTGATCAGGCTGACATCGCTCTGATCGGCAATTTTATCCTGCAGTCTTTGCATTACGGCCGTTGGAAGCAGGACCTCGTAAGAGATCCCTGAGACCTCTACGACAACAGCGTTTGCGTTTTTTTGCCTGACCTTACCTGAAATCTTTACGATCATATTCCTTTAGCCCTTACTATATGGCTATGCGCGATTGCTAAAGCCAGCGCATCCGTAACATCGGTATATTTGGGCAGACTCTTTAACCCGGTCATCCCGGCGACCATCCTCTGCACCTGGTACTTTGTAGCAAGGCCTCTGCCCACGACAGCCTTTTTGATGCGGGTAGCGCCGTACTCGATTAAAGTCACCTTCTCCTGCGCGCAAGCCAAAACTATCACTCCCCGCGCATGCCCCAGGTGAAATGCAGTAGCCGGGTGCCGGTAATGCGCGTACAGCTTTTCAAGCACAATGACATCAGGCCTTGTCTGGATGATCAATCTGCGGATCCCGGTGTAAATACGTTCGATCCTGCAGGCAAGGCCATAGCTTGCAGATGTCTTGATTATACCCGCCTCTATCAAAGAGATCTTTTTTTTCTGCGCGCTGATCAGTCCGTAACCTGTAATCGTAAGGGCAGGATCAACACCCAGTATCTTCATCTTCTATGAGCTGCTGCCCATCTTCTCCAGGATCTCATCAGGGATATCAAAATTAGCATAGACCTGTTGTACGTCATCGTGATCCTCAAGGCTATCGATCAGGCCTAACAGGGATTTGGCGTCATTACCACTCACCTTGACCACAGATGACGGGATCATCGTCAATTCTGCGAGCTGACACTTGATCCCCTTATCCTGGATTACCTTCTTTACCTTTTCAAACTCCTGCACTGAAGTAAATATTTCGTAGTTTTTCTGATCCGCCTTAAAATCCTCGGCGCCGGCATCCAAGGCAATTGTCATCAGCTCGTCTTCTCCGATCTGACTCTTCTCGATCAGGATATATCCCTTTTTGGTAAACATCCAATTGACCGAACCTCCCCCGGCAAGGTTTCCGCCCTTCTTAGACATGATATTGCGTACCTCTGCTGTGGTACGGTTTTTATTATCAGTAAGCGCCTCTATCAGGATAGCTACTCCCGCAGGCCCGTAGGCCTCGTAGGAGACACTCTCATAAGTAATGCCTGGCAACTCTCCTGTGCCGCGCATGATCGCTGTCTTTACGTTATCATTAGGCATATTCAATTCCCTTGCCCGGGAGATCACTGTGCGCAGCCTGGGGTTGACTTCAGGATTACCGCCCCCTTCGCGTGCGGCGACCACTATCTCCTTGATGATCTTAGTAAAGGCCGCCCCCCTCTTGGCATCGGCCGCATTCTTCCTCGATTTATTCGTCTTCCATTTTGAATGACCTGACATTACCCCTCCTTTTTCTTATTAAGCACCTTTATTAGTTGAATATTTATTATCAGAAAGCAGGCGGAATAAGCCGGGTTCTGTCTTGGTGCGATTAACCGCAACCGCAGTGACCATTCCTCTCGATCCCGACGTTGCCGCCGGGACTCAAGCAGCTTACCCTCCCGTCAATCCAGCGAATGCCGGATTTCAAGCGGACCACTTTTATTCCCATTAAATATGGGATTGACGGGACTATTTCGCCTTTCTCCACGCGGGGTTTTCCGTGCAAGCCGCATCGCTGCAGCCAACGGTAGTCTCTTACACTACCTTTTCACCATCGCCATGTCCGCAGTAGCGGACTATCGGCAGTCTATTCTCTGCGGCACTTTCCCTCCCGCCACGAATTGCGGCGAGGCTCTGTGTTACAGAGCGCGCTTATCCTGTGGAGCCCGGACTTTCCTCCCGCCAAAGAACTTTGGCGGGCGGCCACTCTCCGCCTGCCTCCTGAATTTCAAGCCTTCTTCACAGCCTGGTTTGCCAGTTTATCAGCGCCGCTGTTAAACTCGCGCCGAATATGGCTGACTTTTACCTGCTTAAAGGCTGTGATCAAATGCTGCGCCTGCTTATAAAGCCTGATGATATTTACGTTTTTAACCTTATATTCTCTGTTTATCTGCTTGCAAAGCAGCAGGCTGTCGGATTTTATATTTAATTCCTCCGCCTTCATGATCAGCGCTTCTTGAAGGGCATAGATCAAAGCGGTATATTCTGCAAAATTATTCGTAGCAATCCCGATATTAACGGATATGTTCTTTAAAACTTCGCCGTCGTAAGACATCACCACCCCGATCCCTGCCGGACCGGGGTTACCCTTAGACGCTCCGTCAATGTAGATATTAAGCTTCTTCATCCTTTATATATAATATCCTATTGCATACCTCGCAGGTCACAATACGTTCATACATCCTGATCAAGTTTATCACCTGCGGCGGCACGGACATATTACACCCATGACAAGCGTTATCCTGTATATCGACTATCGCCAGCGCGTCCCGGTTTGCAAGGATCCTCTCGTACTGCTTAAGGATATTGGCATCCACTCCCGGAGAGAACTGTTTTCTCTGTGCATCCAGTTGCGCCAGTTGACCGTCGATCTCCTTTATCCGCACCTCGATCTTAGCCTTCTCCTGGCCTGATAACTTTTCCTCCTCTTTGAGCCTTTCTCTTTCCTTAACGATAGCCTTCTTTGATTCTTCGATTTTTTCAAGCAGCTCCAGGATTTTATCTTCCACGACAGAGGCATCGGCATTAACCCCTTCGATCTGCTGCAGCATCGCCTTATACTCTTCGTTGGTCTTCAGCGAATAAAGTTGTCCCTGAAATTTCTTTGCCTGCTCCTCTTTTGCTGCCAGGTCCACCTCCCCCTCCTTCTTCTTGACCTCCAGGTCAAGGGTCTCCTTCTCAAGCTCAGCCAGACTCTGCTTCTTTGCCTCAAAGGAAGCGGTAATCGCCTCTATCTCTTGGGGCAACTGGCTCTTTTCGTATTTCAGGTCGTGGATCTGAGAATCAACCTTCTGCAACTGCACGAGGTTCTTTATCTGTGACTTAAGGTCTGTATTTGGCATCCTTTTTCTTTAATGGTGGGCGATAGAGGACTTGAACCTCTGGTCTCCACAATGTGAGTGTGGCGCTCTAACCAACTGAGCCAATCGCCCTTGTCTCATCAATCTATTCTCCCTCGTATCTGAATGCTGATGCGCCGTCTGCTCGGGATTCTCCCTCGCATCCTCCCGGCTATAGCTAGATGCTCGGGATTCTCCCTCGCATCCTCCCGGCTATAGCTAGATGCTCGGGATTCCCCCTCGCATCCTCCTGGCTATAGCTAGATGCTCGGGATTCGCTTTTGCTGCGCAAAATCTCATGGGCCCAGGGGGGATCGCTTGTCCCGAGGCGAAACAATCTAAATCTTTGCAGCCGAGGGAAACCTCCGACCAAGCCCAAATTTTATCAACTTATTCTTATTGTCCCTACTAAAGCTTTTGATTTCTATTTCTCTATGTAAGGCACTATCCTTAGAATCAAAGCTTTCTACATACAGCAATTTAACTGGTCTTCTAGCTCTTGTATATTTTGACGCTTTACCACTATTGTGCCTTGCCAACCTTCTTTGAATATTGTTCGTTATGCCAGCATAAAACGAGCTATCCCTACATTTGAGGATATAGACATACCACATAAATCTATTCTCCCTCGCATCCTCCCGGCTATAGCTAGATGCTCGGGATTCCCCCTCGCATCCTCCTGGCTATAGCTAGATGCTCGGGATTCCCCCTCGCATCCTCCCGGCTATAGCTAGATGCTCGGGATTCCCCCTCGCATCCTCCTGGCTATAGCTAGATGCTCGGGATTCGCTTTTGCTGCGCAAAATCTCATGGGCCCAGGGGGGATCGAACCTCCGACCAAGTGATTATGAGTCACCTGCTCTACCGCTGAGCTATGGGCCCGAATTTACCTGTTACCCCATAGCGAATCCCGAGTCGCCAGCTTTGAAACCCCGGAGACGAGGGAGAGCTATGGGCCCGCTATTACTTCATTAGCCCATCCCGAGTTGCAGCTAATCTGAATCAGCAACGAGGGAGGGCCCGCTATAACTTCCTAAGCCCAGAGCCATACTTCGCTATTAATTTAATGTATGAGCTATGGGCCCGCCATAACCAAAAACTACTTAACCTACTGAAATTCAATACTATATATTACAATTTTTACCTGCTTTTGGCAAGTAAAAATTCCTCACTTCTCTATCCAATCAATCTTATTGACAAAGCTCGATTATGTGATAATTTAAAGCAAAAGGAGGTAAAGCATGAAAAAAGTAGTAAGTATCGTTTTAGCGCTTGTCTTGATTGTAGGCTTATCTTCCGTGGCCTTCGCAAAAAGCCCGGCTGACAAATTAACCCGCGGTATAGGCAACGTCCTTACTGGTATCCTTGAGATCCCGCAAACGATCGATGAGGAGTGGACGGCCAGCAATAATGCAGCGATCGGTATATTCGCCGGGGCAGTCAAGGGAACGGCTTTAGCGATCGGCCGCATATTCTCAGGTATCTGGGATATAGTAAGTTTTCCCGCAGCAGTACCAAAGGACTACGAGCCGCTCTATAAACCTGATTACGTGTTTGACGCAGTAGTAGAGGAATAGAACGAACTGCGGTCATTAAGGGGCACTTTACTTGTAAAAAGTAAAATGCCCCTTAATTTTTGGAAGGTTAATCCCTTTGGTGGACGAGTGACATGTCCAGAAATGCGCGCAGCCTTCTGGAGCGTGTAGGATGCTTAAGTTTCTTCAAGGCCTTTGCCTCGATCTGGCGCACCCTCTCCCTGGTCACCTTAAATATATTGCCCACTTCCTCCAATGTACGCGAGGAGCCGTCATTCACACCGAACCTTAAGAGAAGGATCTTCTTTTCCCGTTCGGTAAGAGTGTTCAAAGCAGCCCCCATCTCTTCCTTGAGCATCGTGTGTACGGTTGCGTTCGCCGGGGAAACTGCCTTTTTATCCTGGATAAAATCACCGAAATGAGTATCCCCTTCGTCACCGATCGGTGTCTGCAGAGAGATCGGCTCCTGCGCTACCTTCAGGATCGCCTTGATCTTATTCTGCGGGAGGCTCATCTTATGAGAGATCTCTTCATGCGTCGGTTCTCTTCCGTGCTTCTGGACGAAGACGCGCGAAAACCGGATGATCTTATTGATCGTCTCGGTCATGTGTACCGGGATCCTGATCGTACGCGCCTGGTCAGCTATGGCGCGTGTGATCGCCTGCCTTATCCACCAGGTCGCATAGGTAGAAAACTTATATCCCCTCCTGTATTCAAACTTCTCCACTGCGCGCATCAGGCCGATATTCCCCTCCTGTATCAGGTCCAGAAACGACAGCCCCCTGTTGGTGTATTTCTTTGCAATACTCACTACCAGCCTAAGGTTTGCCTCGACCAATTGCTTCTTTGCGCGGTTAAACTTCATATGTGTAAGCCTGATCATCTTCATCTGCTGCCTGGTCTGCAAGTATGGCTCTCCGATCTGCGAGAGGATCATTTGGCTGCGCAGACGGCTATCCTTAGTACGGCTCTGACGCCTCTTCAGGGAACCAAACTCCCTGATCAGGGCGCTAAGACCGCGTGATGCCTCCTCAAACACCGAAGTTACAGCAGTAAATCCCATCAAGGACTCGATACTTTTTCTTACGCTGCGCGTCTTCCTTGCCCTGTCGATCAGCCTTTTGACTTTGCGCAAGATCCCAGTCCTGCTGATCTTGACATCCTCCTTGAGGACCTCTTCAAAATTCAACCTCTCCTCCAGAACCTTATCCGCTACTTCGAGGATCAGGTTACGGATAAATCTGGTCTTAAGCGCTTCACGCTTAAAATTGTTCTCTGCCTCCTCGATCTTCTTTGCCAGCTTCAGCTCGTTCTCTCTTGAAAGTAGTGAAATCGAACCCATCTGCTTAAGATACATCTTAACCGGATCATCAAGCGGCAGGAATTTCTCCTCAACGCGCGACTGCTGGCTAAGCGCTTCGGCCTTCTGGGTTTGCGCCCCCGTACTCTTAAAGTCCTTTTCGCTTTGATTCTCAAGCACCTTTATCCCTTCGCTTCCGAGGATCTCAAAGACACGGTCAATATCCTCAGAAGTTGAAATATTATCAGGGAGCATGTCGTTTACGTCGTCAAAAGTAAGATACCCCTTCTTTTTACCCTTGACGATGATCGCGGCGACATCCTTCTTGGTGCACTTTCTTTTTTTTCTTTCTTTTTTCATCCGGCTATCCTTTTTTTATTAATTGATGGAACTTCTCCATCAATCTATTTAATTTATCATCATCTCCTGCGCCTTGAGCGACTTTTATCTGCTGATGCAAATTGTGCCTAACCGTCTTCTCTTTTTCTGACTTCATCCTCTGTATGCAATCTTCTACCACCCTCTCACGGTCCTGCTCCGGTATTGGGGGGAGAAAAGTCGTTTCACTGATCACGTTTTGGATCCCGTCTTCGTCTAAATGGCTGGTCAACGTCCTAGGGTCAATACTTTTACCCTGGCTGACCAGATCGAACATCACTGCCACGATCCTCGCGGCACGCTCGTCGCGGAAATCGCCCGGGTCAAGGTTCTCCTTGATATGATTTATCAGAGTATTCTCCTCTAAAACTAGTTTTATCAGCAGCTTCTCAGTAGGATTCATCAGCTTGGCCTTACCGACAGCAGGCTGAAACTCCCGGGCATAACGCTTGTCAGAACTTGTTTTTTTTAGCTCCGAGAGAAGCGCCCCCTCATTAATATCTAAGGCTGAAGATAGCTTTTTAATATACTCGGACTTCAAGATTTCGTTTTTAAACTTCTTGATACTCGAAAGCATCTCTGAGGAGATCTTAGCCTTACCCTCAATGCTCGTTGCGTCAAAGCGCACCTTTAGCACCTTCAGCTTATAATCAAAGAGATTCTCTGCGTTCTCTAGCATTTGAGTAAACTTTTCTATTCCCTGTCTGCGCACAAAAGAATCCGGGTCATACCCTTTAGGAAGAGAGACCACTCGCACATCCATCCCCTCTTCGATCAATATATCCAGAGTCCGCATTGTAGCGATCTCCCCTGCGCTATCGGCATCATAGATCATCACCGCGTTGGAGGTGTATCTCTTCAAGAGCCTTACCTGATCGGTAGTCAAGGCAGTGCCGAGGGAGGCTACTATATTCTTTAGTCCCTGCTGGAATGGCATGATCAGGTCCAGATACCCCTCGACGATCACTACCTGATCCTTAAGGCGGATCGCCTCTTTAGCAAAGGTTAATCCGTAAAGATTCCTGCCCTTGATGTATATCGGGGTCTCGGGAGAATTTACGTATTTCGGCAATGTCTCATCAAGCACCCTGCCGCCGAAGGCAAGCACGCGTGATCTTATGTCAAATATCGGAAAGGTGATCCGCTTGCGGAACCTATCGTAATATCCGCCGCCCTGCTTAGAAAGGATCAATCCTGACTTCTCGATCAGGGAAAGATTGACCCCCTTCTGCCTCAGGCTGTTCATCAGGGCATCCCAGTGGTCATAGGCAAAACCTAATTTAAAGCTTTTGATCGTCTCCGGTGAAAGCCCGCGCTTTATCAGATAATCTTTGGCCCTTGCGCCGCTCTGGGAATTTAAGGCCTGCTGGTAGAAATTCGCAGCGATCTCGTTTATCTTGTAAAGTTTCTCTGTCGTGCTGACAGTCTTTGCGTCCTGCCTCTCGGGCAAGGCTACCCCGCACTTCTTAGCCAGGAACTGGACTGCTTCGGGGAACTCCATCCGCTCGTACTCCATCAGAAAATGGAATGCGTTTCCTCCTTTTGCGCAGCCAAAACAATGGTAGATCTGGCGGTCAGGAGAGACCATAAATGAAGCGGTCTTCTCGTGATGAAAGGGACAGAGCGCCTTGAAATTTCTTCCTGCGCGCTTTAATGGAATATATCCGGCGATCACCTCGACTATATTGACCCTTCCTAAGATATCCTCTAATATATTTTCCGGTATGCGCCCTATGCTCATCCCTTACCTTTTTATCCTGCGGAAACCCGAACAGTTGATCACCTGAAGCTCCTGCTTGCTGCGTTTCTCGATTCGATCCAACAATAAGTTCATCCCCAGCGTATCCGAAGAGATGTGTCCGGCGATCACTACGTTAAGGCCAACATCCTTTACTTCTTTAAAGTGCGGTTCGCTTAAATGCATGCTTATAAGCGTACGCACCCCGGAGGCCCTAAGTTTCTTTATTGCTTTCTTCGGCCCCTCAGTACCCCCTGTCATCTCGACAAAAACTTTACCTACCGGCCCCTTAAGATTGCCGATGATCACCCTTGGGCCGAAGAGGTCTTTCTTAGCCTCTTTATACTCAGGCACCTGCTCAAGGATATCTACCACATCGCCAAGTTTCTTCGGCTTCTCTGTATTTAGCAATCCCTGGATAAAATCTGCCGCGTGGTTATCAGCCGGTGTATGCACGCACATCAGGGGAATATCTAATAGCCTTGCAGCATCGACTGCCTGCATATGATTCCTCGGTAAGACGCTTCTTTCTACCTCCTGGATCCTTTCATTGACAAGCTGCTCGGCCGTCTGCCTTGATAGCCCGGCCTTTTCAAGTAAATTGATCTGAAGCTGCATAACCCGGAAAAACCCCGCCCAGGCGCGCCCCTCAGGGTGGTGCGAAAGTACAAGGTCAAGGCCCTCTCTGCGGCGGATTCTTTCAGCCAGTAACAACTCTCCGACCTCGATATCGATCCCGACCAATACCTTATTGACCCCGGTATCTGATTTTCCGTTTAAAATTGCCGTATCAGCGTATGATTTGATCCCCTTCTTCTTTCGGGGGTCACGTTCACTGCCAAGCTCTACCGCTAAATTATATAAGCGCGAAAGCTTCATTCTTTCAAGCCCCTATCCTGTACTTCTAAAACCGTGCTGTTATATTCCTCTCCAGACATGAACTTCGACCAGAACTTATCCCATAAGAATGTGTAGGTATCCGCAGCGACACTTGACATCCGCTTGCCGGAATATGAATCGGACACACTGTTCTTAAAATACTTGATCGATGATATCGTCAACCCGAAGATTATTAGACCGACCAATAGGAATCCCCTCCCCAGGCCAAAGATAAGGCCACCCCATTTGTTCAATCCGGAGACTGCTTCGATCTTAATAAATTGAAAGAATCCCTTACGCAGAAAGACAAAGATCAGATTGGTGATGCTTGCTAAAACCAGAAAACATAAAAAATCCAAGAATTCCAAAGGCATCTTGCCGGTTGATGAGCGCGACCTGATAAAGTCAGAAATTGCAGTAAAATAGTGCAGAGAAATATAGGTCGCAGCGACTATGCCCAAAAGCTTGAATAATTCAGTGGAAAATCCTCTTTTTAATGAGACGTAAATAGTTCTGATCAAAAGGATTACGATAAAAATATCCAACCAGTTAGACTGTCTTACGGCATCTAATAACATAGGGCTCCTTTCCGGAAGTGTAAAAAACGGTAAAGTATAACATATTAAAGGGGTTATGTCAAGGAAAGCGCTTTCTTTTCTGGCGGGATTTCCTAATCTAGCCTGGCTTCGAGCTTCTCCAGGGATACCTGTATCCTCTCAGTCTCTGTCTTCAGATATTCAATCTCATTCTGCTGCTCCTTAAGCGCCTCTAATAAATAAAGCGGGACCTTATCATACTTCACGCCATTCGGCTTTCCTTCTTTATCGTAAACCACCAGATCTTTTATTGCCGTATCGACCTCCTCGGCAATTAATCCTATGTCTTCTTTTCCGGATTCCTTCCAGCGGAACTCTACCGGCCTTAGCTGGAATACTTTTGCCGGATCAACTTTTAAATCCCGGATATCTTTTTTGTATTTTTTACTACTGCTTGGCACCAGAGGGCCTTGGTAAAATAATCCTTCCGCATCTGAGAATACATAATATAGCGGGTCTATAACACCTACGTAGCTCCTCATCTGTCTTACTTTTAAGTTCCCATCTACATCCAGCTTTACATCCGCCTGTGACGTTTGATCGCAATTAATACAGACCTGACCATCAAGGTTCACAACGAGATCATTTACTATTCCATTTTCGGAGACCCGGAAAGTGTAAGCTTGCGGATCAGGACTAAGTGGAACGATATAGTTACCGACAGCCAGATTAGGACCAATACCAACCATATCCGTATATCCCATGGTCAATCTACTCTTCCCGCCTGCACTCATGGTGATACGCCTGATATCACTAAGCAGCTGTATATTCAAATTACCATCGTAACCACCCGGCCCCCCTGTCAACTCTATTCTTGCACTATGGCCGGGGGTAGTTACAAACCTTAAACCTGCAAAACCGAACTCACCCCCATTCCCCTCTACAGCCCCCAAGCTTACACTTGCCTCTCCGCCCCTTTCACTATCTCCTTTTATACCAAGCCTGCCTTCTGGGTCATCTGTCCCTATACCGACATCCACGCATTTAGGACATGACCTACTACCTACAAAAAAATCAGGAGTCAAGTTATCATGAGAAATCTCAAAAATACCTGTGGGATTGGTTTTGCCGATACCAACACGGGGAAAATTAATATCCGGCTGGGGTGAAAAATGTTGAATTACTAAATGTGGGCCAAAAAAATCTGTTCCATCAAAATAATTAAGATAAAGTTTATTTCCATCTCCTCCGGGTATGCTATCGGGACCTCTGTTATATAAAAGCCACCCGCTACCATCCGGAGCCGGGGTGGGCGTCCAAAGTCTTAATTCGCCCGTATTCAAATCTGTCCTGAGAAGCGTAAGTCTCCTGTGAACTTCCAAATCATTATAACTTCCATATGGTGAAGGGTAATAAGTAGTAATCGTTATCTGCTCAGGCTGCGCATAAACATAGCCGGTAATAGAAACCACCATCAGTAGGACCATCGCTAATTTTTTCATCGCTTCCTCCTTTTTCCTTATTATACCAAAAACTCTCCTCATGCCAAAGCTAAAAGTGCTTCATCCAGCCGCACCCTCCTGATAATATTCTCTAGATTAGCAGAAGACCTCATCCGGACCTTGATGTAATTATCGGTATATCCCTGCCAGGAGCTGTCGGATCCGTTAACCCGGTTTTCAAAAAGCACGGCTTCACTCTTTCCCAAAAATTTTTTACGGAAACTCCGGGAGCATTGCTCAGCAAGATTTTTAGCGCACCGCACCCTCTTCTTTACTACGTCAGGACTTACTGCCCCGCTCAATTTAGAAGCTAGTGTCCCCGTGCGCGCACTGTAGGGAAACACATGGACGCGTAAAGGCTCGATCTCTTTAACTAAATCAATCGTATTATTAAAGTGCGCCTCGCTCTCTCCCGGAAACCCCACCAGCACGTCAGTTGTAATAGCCGCGCCCGGGATGCTCCTTTTGATATGTTTAACCAGCCTAGAGTATTTCTTCCGGCTGTATCTCCGGTTCATCTTCTTGAGTATGATATCAGCACCGCTTTGGATAGGGATAT
Organism: Candidatus Omnitrophota bacterium; assembly: GCA_042577285.1. GTDB lineage: Bacteria > Omnitrophota > Gorgyraeia > Gygaellales > Profunditerraquicolaceae > JBHPDM01. The sequence continues at coordinate 35,329 of JBHPDM010000001.1, read as the reverse complement.
GCAGATGCCGGCAAATCTTCTGAGAGTCCGCTATTGCATCTATTAACTCCTGCGAAACGTCTCCTGCCTCAATAGAGCTGAGCCTGATGCGCAGCAACCCCTTGATCTTCTCAAGCTCCCGGAGCGCGGCCACCAGGTTTTTTTTAGGCTTTAGATCTCTACCGTAAGCGCCGAGACAAATCCCGCAAAGGACGATCTCCCTGTAACCGTTCTTTACCAGTTTCTGCGCTTCGCAGACGATTCCAGATAATGCTCTGCTCTGCGATCGGCCCCTGACCAATGGAACCTTACAATAAGAGCAGAAATTGTTACAGCCATCCTGAATCTTTAAGAATGCGCGGGTATGTCCTGAAAAGCCGGTAATTCCGTCGTTAAAAAAACTCTTAGGGATTATATAGTCTATTCCACGGATATTAAGCAATGGTTCGGTGGTTTCTTTTACCATGCACCCGGTTACTATTATTCTTGCAAAAGGGTTCTCCTTTATCGCATTGCGGACCAGGTTTCTTGACTTAGCGTCAGCCGCGGCAGTTACTGTGCAGGTATTGATAAGACAGATATCAGCACCATTGCCATTGAATATCTCTTGATACCCTTTACCCAGAAATCTCTCCCTTATGCTCTGGGTATCATACTGATTGACCTTGCATCCAAGGGTGGAAAGTTTTATCTTCTTCATAGCCATTAGCACTCTTTTGATTTCCGCCGTAGGCGGATCCGCCTTTGGAGTAGGCGTGAGAACCTCTTTTCGGTTTAGGGGTGGTGGAGCCTTATGTAGCTAGCGACAGCTAAAGCTGCAGTCTCAACCCGCAGCACAGTCTCCCCTAAAGTTACCGGTACACACCCGGCAGTTACAGCAGCCTGAACCTCTTCAGGAGTAAAATCCCCCTCAGGCCCGATTAAAACCAAAATATTCTTGGCCTGACTGTTCTTGATTATATCCTTAATCGCTTTTCGCTCCCCAAGAAGAGCCGGGATTAACTTCAAGCCGAACCCGCTTGATTGAGAAAGAACCTCCTGCAGAGATTTTATCGGCTCGATTACTGGCAATAGCTTCCTCTGGCTCTGCTGACTTGCGCTCAGGGCAACCTTCCTCCAGCGCTCTAGTTTAGTCTTCTTTCCCCTGGCATCAAGTTTTACAATAACTCGACGGGTCAGCAAAGGTATGACCCTATCTACCCCCAGCTGCGTAAGCTTATCGATGATATCATCCATCTTTGATTTCTTTGGTATCGCGCAGGCGATAGTTAGATTTTGCTTATCTTCGCGCACAAACCTATCCATCTTATTGATCTTAAGCACCAGGCTTTTTAAAGAGATGCTTTGCACTTTAGCTTTGTACTCATTACCGCGGTCATCAAAGACAACCAGCTCCTGGCCTTGCTTTACCCGCAGCACATCCCTGAAGTGGTGGATCTGATTCTTATCAGTTACAACCACTTTTTCTTTTGAAATATTTTCAGTTACGGTAAATAGTCTGTGCATCTAAAGCTCTCCGCTCTCCGAGAAAACCTCGGCAGTAAAAATATAAATCTCTGCTGCATTATTCCTCCAGGCATCCTCAGGAATCCCTGCCTTCTGGGCGCAGAGGCAACTCAAAAACTCCTCTTTTGTCCATCCGGTTTCAGTAGCCACCTGGGGAAGGTACACCCCGCTTTTAAGGCCCTGCCTGATCAATACGCCGTGCTTACCCATCTCGATCCCCTCTGTAGAATCTACCCTCTCCATGGGGGAGAGCGCGGATATTTCGATCTTGATATGCTTAAGCTCCGAAAGCTCAACTTGTGGGAAGCGGGGATCTCTTGTCGCAGCCTCCACTGCCATATCCCTGATCGTCAAATAAAGGGGCTGCTTACCAATCAAATTACCGATGCAACCCCGCAGCTGGCCATTCTTGCGCAATGTAACAAACGCTCCCATCTCCCCCATCAACTCCGGATCAGATTCACTGACCTCCAGTTTCTTTCCGGACTCTAGATAAGTCTTAATCGAATCACGGGCGATCCTAAGCAGTTTCTTCTTTTGGTCTTTATTTACCATCTTCTCGGTTAAATATCGATAGGTGGAGGCTGGTTAATCAGAGTTATGGTGGAGCTGAGGGGATTCGAACCCCTGACCCCCTCGTTGCGAACGAGGTGCTCTCCCAACTGAGCTACAGCCCCTGCTATCGTTTGATGGGGCGCCCTTCGCTATTAATTTAAGGGGCAGCCCCTGAATTTTACTTGCTTGGGCGCCCTTCGCTATTAATTTAAAGGGCAGCCCCTCCTATTACTTGCTGGGGCGTCCTACGCTATTACATTAATGGACAGCCCCATAGTGCTATAACCTATTTGTAGCATCGCTTATTATACGCTTGGGCCCTTTTACTGTAAACCCCTTTCTCACTTATAACAGTCGCAGGAAGTGGAGAGATCTAAGGGGATTTTTGAGTGGGTATATTATTACGGTGCTGAGGCAAGCGGCTGAGTGTAATCTACTGTATTATCGCCGCCAAATTGGTCAGAGTCAGGCTCAGCCTGCCCCCACCAGTTATACTGGGCGGAAAGAAGATCTATTCCTGAATCATTATTTATATCAAAGTAGGTACTGCCGTCGCCATTATCATAGAGGGAGTTATTGCCTCCTGCGGAGCCGTTACCTAAGTTAATGCCGGATATAGCGCCAAGGCCTTTATCAAGCAGGATGCCGTTTTGGGTGTTCCCGGTGATGGTGTTGCCGGTAAAGGTAAAGTCGGAAAAAGTTCCGCTGGCAAGTTCAAGATTAACCAAATATACGCCGTTATTAGCGTTCCCGGTGATGGTGTTGCCGGTAAAGGTAAAATCAGAAACAGCGGAAGCATCCCCAGCGAAACTAAAATTGTCGAACAATATGCCATAAGTATTTCCACTGATGGTATTGTCGGTAAAGGTAAAATCGGAAACAGAGTTGCCATCATTAAAATTATCCAATGCTATGCCAGAAACGAGAGGGTTTGCGATGATGGTATTGCCGGTGAAAGTAAAATCGGAGATAGTGCTAGCGTTGTAATTAAAGAAATATATGGCACCCACCAGAGTGTTACCGCTGAGAGTATTTCCGGTGAAGGTAAAGTCGGAAATGGTGCCGCCGCCATCATTATACATGTATATGCCTACCCCGGTGTTTTCAGTGACAGTATTTCCGGTAAAAGTGAAGTCGGAAATAGTGCCGGCGGCTTGATTAAACATAAATATGCCACCCGCACCGTTCCCACTGACAGTATTGCCGGTGAAAATGAAATCAGAGTGCCTTAAGGCATCGGTAAACTTTAGAAAGATGCCAGTGTCGCCATTATCAATGATATTGTTGTGATTAATATTAGCGGCGCTGACATTTATTCCATAAATACCGGCAAGCCAAGTATCGTCCCCTGAACCTTGAATCTGACAGCCCATAATGGTATTGTTGTCAGCCAGAGTAATGACATTACCCGAGTTATTGCCGTCAATGATGGGATAACCAAGGACGGGAATACCTTTGCAGCCGCCGTCATATCCAGAGCCCCAGAGGGTGACATTGTCATCAAGGGTAAAGTTACCCTGATAGCCGGTGTAGGTGCCGTTGCCTCGGAATACATAGACATAGTTGGCAGTGCCGCCGTTACCGATGTATCTAGCTGAGGCTAATGCTGCGGCTAAGGTATTATATGGAGTGGTGAGTGAGCCGTCCCCTCCTGCGGCAGCAGTGTTATCTACGTAGATCATCTCAATACCCGAGACATCGCTTTTCACCGGAATAGGATTAGCGCTAGTCTGGACATCTATATCACGCACCACACGCTCAAAGAGGCGTTCTTTGGTGGGAGAGTCTCTGGGGATAGTTTTAAAGGGGTTTTCTTCATGGGGGTCTTCTTCATACAGGATCCTGCCTAATTCCAAGGGTATAGTCACGCGGATACCTGCGGTAAACTCCACCTCCCCGCAGCTTCGCAGGTCTATGGTGGTATCCAGGCTAAGCCAGTCAAGGAAGTTGGTCTCAGTGCGCAGGCGCGCTCCATTGACATCTTTAGCCAGTTTTGACTGGTAGAAGAAGCCCCCGGCGTAAAATCTGGTCCGGGTGTATTTCTCAAGGAGCGGGCCACCGATTTCAAAGTCAAAGCCTTCTAGGGATTCCTCCAGCTGGTTGAACTGCACCAGGCTGGTTCCCCCGAGCTCATAGTTGGTATCTACGCACTGGGCGCTGGTTAATGGGTTGTAGTAGTTAAAACGCAGGTCTAGGTGCTGGGAGAGGAACTCTGCGCCGTAGCCAAGCTGGCGGTGTTCGGCATTGGCCGGGGAGGATTTCCTATCCCAGAAGAAGTGCAAGCCGAGGATAAACTTATCTAAGAAGCTTTTTCTAAAGCCAACTCCTAAGTTCTGCTCATCTGAGGAAGGGTAGAAGATATTCACTTTAGGGTTAAAGAATAATAGGGTAGTCTGGTCCTCTGAGTAGTATAAGGGCAGGAGATAGTCAAGGTAGAAGATGCCCCTTGAGCTGCTCCCTCCCCCGGCAAAGAGCCTGACCTTAGAGGGCAGGTGGGTCTCCTCTGAGGCAAAAGATAAAGAGCTCAAAGAGAGTAAAAAGATAAGTAAGAGGAGAAGTAAGGCCTTTATTCTTTTGATCAGACCTGCCTCCTTAGTTTTGCTTTTTAATCTTTTTGCGGAAAAGGCGATTTCAAGAACTGAGCTCCCTCTCCACTGCTTCAAGTCCCGTATCTATTACTTTCCTCCGGGGCGCATCCCGAGCGCCAACCTATCCCTTCCAGGCGCGAGGGACAGCCCTATCCTTTAATTCCAATCTATCTTGAATACCTTAAAAGCGCCGGGCTCCTGCGTAAAGAGCTTAAAATGCTTCAGGCCTTCTCCGTTAAAGAAAAATAGCCGTACATAAAGACTCTTCGCTAGTTCTTCATCAAGTAGCACCGCCGCATACCCGGCTGGCCGCTTAAGCACCATCACTGAATAATCCAGTTCGCCATCGGAAAAAGCTTTTTCCTTTAATATTCCTTCGTCAAAAATAAACAGTCTCTTAGGCGACAGGTATCTGCGCTGTCTCTCCGAATAAATATAAACCGTTTGCTCCTTCAAGTTGTAAACTAGCCCATTATCAAAATATACCAGGCCCCCGCGTTCATCCCCGAGCGTGAGCCTGGAATAAAATCTTAACCTGTTAGAAACCCAATCTTCCAGCCTTGCCCCAGAGGAGAGCAATGACGACTCGGAGTATAACTTCCTACTCTCCTGCTGATCCATACCGAACTCTGCCAGGCGATCGACGATTTGCTTCTCTGTTAGCCTATCACGCCCCTGGGCGATAAAAACCTTATGGAAATCCCACTCCCCCAGATAGGAGATCGCCGGTATCTTCCTTTGCATCGTAGGATCCACAACAAAATAAGCATTGCCCGGTTCGACAAAGAGGACACTTAAAACCTGCTGCGCAACCTCAGCCGGTACGAGATTAAGCAATTTCTCTCTGGCAAAATCAGGCTTAGATAATAGCAGATCCTCCAGTAAAAGTACTGCCTTAAAAGGGTCCTCAAGCTGCCGATTCAACAGCTCGTAAGCCTGGTTACCGCCATTATTTAACATCCTAAGAATCGCTATCGCTTCCTCTTCGTTGCGGCTGAGCAAAACCTTCGCCATCCAGTAAGCGCGCGGAGTATTCTGTTGATGCCCATCAAAAATCACCCTTCGGCCTGCTACCACCTTAAACCAATCCCCGAAATCCCACCAGGAATTGATCACCGCATCCTTTGGCGTATCTCTCTTAATTACCGTCAAACCTCGATACCAGGAATCCTCCATTAGCGGGAATGATTGACGTGCTGCCTCGTAGCCATTAATTACCAGTAGCACGCAAAGGGCCGCTATAACTGCGATGACTAAATACCTGAGTACTTTTTTGCCCGCGGCCTTAACCCGAACGTACAGGTCATCGGCAGTCCAGCCAAGAAAAACCCCTAAAGGAATCAGAAGAAATACCGCAAATCTTACACCCTTCTGGCAGGCAAAGAACATACTCAGGAACCAGAATGTCAGGAGTAAAGTTGCTTCATGTTTAAACCCGGAGTTCTCTTTGCTGCGCGCAATACGGTAAAACCAAAGCGCAAAACAGATAAGCGCCAGCGAAAATGGATATACGCCGCCTACGGCATTGGCAATGCGCAGACTGTCAGCCCTTTTGAGCTCTCCTACGGTAGAGAAGACATTAGGCCAGATACCGGACAATAATGGCTTATTAAGCGTCAGGGCACCGAAAAACTGCGAAAATAGGTGCTGAAATGGTTCTCTCCCGGAAAAGAGCATTACCCAAAGACCAGTAAAAGCAATGAATACGCTTAAGCTGAAAAGATGCTGCTTAAAAAAGCTAAGCTCCTTCTCTCTATTCTGAATATAAAGTAATCCCTGATTAGCCAAAGAGAATAGCTCATAAATAATAATTATGGCAAAAATAAACCACCAGTATATCCAGGTAAAACTAAAAATCCCCATCCAGAAAGCAGAGAAACAGAACCAGAGCCCCCTGCGCAGATAACCGGATCTGCTTTCCGCCGCCAGATACGTCCAAACAATCAGAAGCGGAAAAAGTAGATTTGGGATATCGGTGTCAAACCAGCCTGCTGTACTCCGATTTAAAAATACCGGAGCGAGTCCCACAAATAAACATGCAATGATTGCCGTAATTTGGCCCCAATTTCTATAGCAAAATAAAAATAGAAGACTGATGAAAACCGCTGCGAATATTATTGGAAGGTAAAACAAAAAGTTAAAAAGAGGAAGCTTCCAAAAAATACTGAAGCCTTTGTATAGAAATGCTGGCAAATAGTACAAAAAATGATTCCACTCCAAGAACCTTCCATTTGGAGCAAACATTAAAGCATCCCATTGCCTTCCATTTACCACCTTATCTCCCGGATGCCCGAGCTTGACTGTATTATCTACGTAGCGGGCCCACTTCCAGCAATCCAGCTCCATGAGATAGGTCCGGCCTGCGGCATCCTGATACCGATCCTTTAACCGGTTGTGTTCGCGCTCAATCTCCCTCTTTACCGCAGTTTTATTGCGGGTTTTATAGTCATTGATTGCGCCGTCTATTAGCCTTTCCTTTGCCCTTTGATCATAATCAGGAAAGTTCTTTTCTACTTGGATAACTGCGCTACGCAGAATATCGCGTTCTACGTTATCTCTGGCCTGTACTCTTAGTTGGGGAAAATGTACTGGAAAGGCACGAAAATATATATTCAGGGATAATACCAGAGCTAAAGCAATCAGGGGCGCGGCGTACTTCTTTATCATCATATTAGTTGGTAGAAACAGAGGGCATCTGGACGCGGCCGTTCATGTTTACGCTCGGGTTATCAGGGGTACCGCAGGCAGCTTGGGCTTCGGAGGGATCCCAGCAGACAGTAACACTAAGATCGATGAAATTGTCTACCAAAGTGTTGTCGTTGAGGTCGCGTCTCACAAACGGGGTAAACCCGGTAATTCTATTGCTGAGTGTCTCGCCTTCCCCGGGAGTACATAGAAGATAATTGCAATTTTGACTGCTACATTGTGGACAATGTCTGAACTCGTTTTCACTGGGAGGGTTATAATTGACCCGGTAATCCGTCCAAAAATCGAGATTTTCGTCTCTAATGCCGTCCCCATCAGTATCTAAAAAAACTGTCAGCCTATCCTGATTTATATTTGATTCGAACCTGATAAACACCACGGATTCTGCTCCGTTGATCCTTTCGTTTCCGATCGCCCTACCGATCGATTGTGCCATATGCTCAAGAATATAAGATGCGTCATTCTGCACCTTTGCCCGTCTCTCGGATGTGAGTACGTGAAAACGGCTAAAGGTATCGATACTGCTAAAAGCCAAAATAACCAAAGAAATCAACGTAATCGCGACCAATAGCTCAAAGAGAGTAACTCCGCGTTTTTTGGAAGGCTTCTTCATGGTCCGGGTCCGACCTCAGTCCAGTTTATACGCACTAGGACCTTTTTTAAGGAAAACTCCGGATTAGTGTTATTGACATCTGTAATATTGTAGTCGCGTGTATAATCGATGCCGTTTATCGTGGTGTTGTCGGGACAATTGATCATTCCATTACTGCCCAGACAAGTCTGATCCCAAAGATCGGCCCGCACATCCATCTGCAGGGGGTCAAGGAAAGATTTACCAAGCTCCCCTCCCGTCATCCTGGCGCGCGTATGCAACAAATATCTCTTTCCGCTAATGAATATATTAGCCAGGCCGGCCATAAGAAGAGCCAGGATCAGCATCGATATTATGATTTCAAGTAGAGTTACCGCTCTCTTATTCATCTGGCTATAATAAGAGGCACCCTGCCATCGATACTAGAGTGCCTCAAATTCCTTCAGCTAAAAATTAACAGGTACCTGGTTGAGGATCGTCCTCAGTTATCCTTATTCTCCATGTTCTATTATTCGGAGGAGGAAGGAGCCTTACTGCTTCAGCGCAACCGTCCGCAACTGGGGCTGGGACACTTTGTACTGCGTAATCCCAGCTTCGGTTAACTCCTGCAGGTATAGAAAGTCGTAAGTTTTGATTGATTGCTTGTATATTATATCCACCGGAATCATAATACTGTCCCCCGCTCTCCATACCAAAGACCCTTTGCGCTGCTTGCAATAGGCGCAGAGTTGCAATTGCTTCCTTATCTAAGGCATTCTCCCGGGCCCCGCCGAACTGCGTAAGCCCGAGAGTAGCCAATACTCCAATAATTATAACCACTATCACAAGTTCTATAAGTGTAAAGCTTTTATGCATAAATGATTATAATTAGTAAATACCAGTCCCTCCCCAAGCGTCTACGCCTGTCGCCCAATCAGTAGAAAGATCCAATGTAGTACCAGCATGGGCAGGACCAGCATCCGGATTCTTACCTCCAGCACCGCACCTCGTAGCCCGTACGGTAAGCTCTGTAGCAACGGCCCCGGCTGCAACACCATAATTAAAGTAATGTGACAACGCACATGCAGCAGGGACTTCCCCTGTTCCGACACCTCCCCCGATTCCGATTAAGGTCGGATCTGCTATAATCGCTGCAACACCCACTGTAGCGCCTCGCTCTAATACTACGCCTGCTGTCATCTTACGTAAGTCACCCAGGATTCCTCTTGCTTCAGCGCCACGTGCACGCTCCACCAGGGTTCCATACTGCGTAATACCTAAAATTGCCAATACACCGATTATAATAATCACTATGATCAACTCTAACAACGTAAAACCTCTTCTCATCTCTACCTCCTTTTGTATATTTTTTCTATGATAAAGGGTGCTCTTTTCTATGTTTATGTCTATTAGCATCCCTCCTTTCCTTTTTTAAATTGTAACCTTAAAAACAATAATTGTCAATAAGATACTCTTATATGCCCCGAAGCTGTGCGATACTGAATATCGGCATAAACATGCCGATGACCATAATCCCGACAAGAATACCCATAAATATCAATATAAAAGGTTCAAAGAGCGTAGTAAAGCGTGTGACAAACGTCTCGACATACTCCTCGTAAAAAGCGCTTATCCGCTTAAACATCTGAGCCAACTCACCGATTTCTTCCCCAATGGTAATCATCTGAATAGCCATCGGCTCAAAGAGGCCGCTCTCTTCAAGCGGACCGGCCAAGGTCTTACCCTCCCTGACCGAATCCTTGACCCGGTTGATCGCATCCGCCATAACCAGGTTATCCACGCTGTGCTCTGCAATTTCCAGAGAATATAGAAGCGGGACTCCGCTTTCTACCAGGGTGGACATCTCAGAGGAGAACCTTTCAGTAACTAAATTACGGAAAAACTCCCCAAAAACAGGTAATCTAAATTTAAACCTTTCGAATTTACGGCGGCCTGCCTTAGTGCGTATATATCTTTTGATCAAGAATACACTTCCTATTGATATTAAAAAAATAATAAGTATGTATGACTTGATAAAATTACTTGCTCCGATGAGAGCACGCGTTAAAAATGGCAACTCAGCATTAAAGCTTTCAAATAATTCTGCGAAGGTAGGGATGATTTTCACCGTCAGAAACAAAAGCGCTCCCAACCCTGCCACCATAAGCAGCGCCGGATAGATCAAAGCTGAAATCACCTTACCCCTAAAGGAAGCGCTCTTCTCAAGATAGGTAGCTAAGCGCGCCAAAACCGTTGCCAGGTTTCCGCTCGCCTCACCGCTTTCGATCAAATTCACCCAGAGTTCAGAGAAAACTTTAGGATGTTTTCCCATCGCCTCGTGCAGACTCAAACCTGCCTCCATATCCGCTTGCAGCCTTTTAATAATATTGAATAGCCTGCGGCTGGATATCTGGCGCGATATCACATTCAGCGCCTTAAGGATCGTTACACCTGCGCCAAGCAGAGTAGCTAACTGCCTGCAGAAGAGCACCAGATCCTTACTTGAGACGTGGTAATGCCGAATCTTAAGTTCTATTGTTTTAGAGATCTGCGGCTTGGGGGGCTTTGCTTCTCCCTTGATCTCAGGGAAAATGTTTATTACGATCAGGTTATCTGCCTGCAGCCGGTTGACCAGCTCCTCTTCGCTTAAGGCCTCCTGCGCTGCGGTGACCTTCTTACCCGTATTATCACGCGCAATATAAAAATACTTTGGCACTATCTCGTCCCCAGAGTAGCCGAAAGGATCTCTTCCAGGCTGGTAATTCCTGCCTCGACCTTCTTTATCCCCGCATCATAAAGGGTCTGCATCCCACCCTTGCGCGCCAACTCCCCGATCTCCTGGTAAGTAGCCTTTCTACCGATCAAATCGCGTAACTTATCATCGATCACCATTATCTCTGCAATACTCACCCGGCCGCGGTAACCGATCTGACCACATTTATTGCACCCCTTGGGTTTATAGATCAGGTCCGACTTAAGTTTTATCCCGCCTAACTGATTGGCTGAAGGCTCGTATGCTTCCTTACATTCAGGGCAGAGCTTCCGCACCAGCCTCTGCGCTACTACACACATTAAAGATGGGGTGATCAGATAGGGCTCAACCCCTATATCCATCAAACGGCTCACTGCCGAAGGAGCATCATTAGTGTGCAGGGTGCTGAATACCAAATGGCCGGTTAATGCCGCGCGTACACAGATCTCCGCTGTCTCTAAGTCTCTTACCTCACCGACCAGGATAACATCCGGGTCCTGCCTTAAGAAACTGCGCAATGCAGTGGAAAAATTAAGCCCGATATCCGCCTTTGCCTGCACCTGGTTAACATCCTCCAGCTTATATTCAACCGGATCTTCGATCGTGATTATATTTTTTGTCGGGCTCTTTATCTCGCTCAGGATAGCGTATAGCGTAGTTGTTTTTCCGCAACCTGTCGGACCGGTAAGAAAGACCAGGCCGTAAGGAGAATTTATCTCTTTCCGCAATAGCTCCATCTGGCTCGGGCCAAAGCCGAGTTGGGCCAGGTCAAGGGGGACCATGCTCCGGTCGAGGATCCTCATTACCGCTTTTTCTCCGTAGATCGTAGGGATCGTAGAGACGCGGATATCAATATGCCGCTCCTCTATCTTTACGACAAAAGCGCCATCCTGAGGAAGGCGCTTCTCTGCGATATCCAGTTTACTCAGGATCTTCACGCGTGAGACTATCGGAAGATGCAGGTGCCTTGCCGGCGGAGGTATCTCGTAGAGTTTTCCGTCAATACGGTACCTTAAGGATATCTTATCTTTGAATGGCTCAATGTGTATATCAGTAGCGCGTTCATCTATGGCCTGCCTGATCACAAGGTCTACGAGTTTTACCACCGGTGCCTCTTCTGCGCGGGCGATCAGGTTATCAAGGCTTAATTCATCCTCGGCAATAGGTCTTTTAGGCAAAGCAGTACCTGTTGTATCGTAAGAAGCATCTACCGCATCCTCAAACATCTTTGCCTTGCCGTAGTAACTCTCTATCGCCTTAGTGATATCAGACTTTGTAGCGATGATCGGATTGATCGCGCATCCGGTAAGCTTCTTCATGTTATCTATCAGGATAAGGTCAAGTGGATCAGCCATAGCCACGGTAAGCGACTTAAGGGTGCGCGATAAAGGAAGCACCAGATTCTTAAGCGCAAAGTCCTTAGGGATCAACTGCTCCAATTCCTGGTCTTGAGCCGGTTTGAGCATCCCGGTGCCGAGTGAAAAATAAGAAATTCCTAACTGCTTCCCCAGCGTCTTGACCATCTGATCCTCAGTGACCATCTTCAACTTGACCAGGACCCCCCCTAAGCGTCCGCCCTCGCGCCTCTGGGTGCCGATCGCTTCCTCCAGCTGGGCCTCGGTCAAAAGCCCCTCCTTGATCAAAAGCTCCCCAAGTCTTAAATATTTATCTTTTGGCATTATTTTTTTCTCTTTTCATATCTATTAAGCACGCCCTCTATTGCTGCCTGCCGCCCTGCACCTGATGACGAGCCCTGCTCCCGCTCAGCCAGACTGGCTGGCGCAGCCTGCGCCAGCTCCATCTTCCCGTCATCAATGATCCGCGGAGTAATAAATACCACTAATTCGCGCTCTTTATCCTTATCGCTGGTGCTGCCTTTATGCCTGAATAAAGCGCCGATAATCGGAAGATCCCCCAAAATAGGGATCTTCTCTTCAACCTCTGAAACCTCGTTACGTATCAACCCGCCGATAACTACAGTCTCACCATCCTTGATCCTGACCATAGTTTTGGTGCTACGTACCTCAGGATCCCGGTATTGATAGCTTGCTCCACCAACCGTCATGATATTGCCTGTAGTCGCCTCGCTGACCTGAGGATAGATAAACATAGTGATCTCGCGTGTTTCCATGTTCACCTGAGGAGTCACCCTCAGAAGAACCCCTGTCTCCACCCTCTCCGGTTCAGCTGAAGTAGTACCCGCATTTGAATCGCTGACCGTTGTCACCCCAACCGATTCCTGGGTTACGATCCTTATCTCTGCGGTCTCATTATTTAAAGTCATCAGCCTGGGCCGGGCAAGGTACTTGGTGTCAGTCTGGGTACTCAGGAAATCAAAGGCCAAAGTCGCGCCGATCACCGTTAATATTGATGGCCCGAACCGTGTTGCATCCCACGCTCCGAAATCCCATTCAGCTCCTCCACTGGTAGTACCAAATACTCCCGCTTCTGGATCGATGGTTCTTCCGGAACCCGAAACACCACCAAAAGGAAACCTGGTTTCTCTTGTCCCGCTTATTGTCAGGTTTGCTAAGGTCGACGGCCAGTCGACTCCCAGCTGATCCACGACATTCTTGCTCACATCAAGCATCTCTACCTCAAGCAAGATCTGAGGTATAGATATGTCAAGCGATGCTATAGTCTGGGCGATCACCGGCATCCGGCTGGGAAGATCGGTGACGATCAGACTGTTAGTCCTGTAGTCCTCGATCAAAGAGCCATGACTGGACAACAACTTCTCTACGACGTTGGAGATCCCGGACTCCACCGCAGCAGACCATTTCCCGAATTCAGAACCGGTTGAACTCGAGCTGGGATCACCCCTGATCTGATACCCCATCTCCTCTTTTAACGAAGAGGAGGCAACCGAAGCGTGCTTCAAGTAAAAGACCCTGGTAACTGTCTGCAGCTCCATCGTCCCCCAGTCCGTGACCAGGAATATCCCAGAATCCTGATCCAGCTCATATGTGAGGTTATTCGCCTTAAAGAGCTTCCCCATCGCCTCTTTTATGCTTACCTTATCCAGATACAGGGAGATCTTCCTGTCTTGGACAGATTCGGAAGCGATAAAGTTTAATCCCGACTGCATAGAGATCACCTTCAGGATATCCTTGACGCTTGCGTCCTTAAAATCCATCGAGATCAAAACCCCGGGATCAAAGAACGGCAGCTGCGCGGAGAGATTTGGAGCAAAAAGGTAAAACAAAAATAATGCGATCAATACTGTTATTCTGAATTTTCTAATCATCGTCTTTGCCTCCGTTTTTTGCATTCAGGGCAATCTTCCTCATTACCCTCTAATTCATCAAGAGTCATTTTTGCCGGTGAAGATAGCGTATAAAGCGTACCATAGTAAAGGATGTTGACCCCTTGCTTCTCGATCCGCACGATCCGCGCACCCTCCAAAGAATCCCCCTCCTTCACTGCCCTGTCATTGATGATCGCCTGCGGAAATTTTCCGCCCCAGATTATCCCCTGGACCGTCAATGACGGAGGGGTGGCTGCTTCTTTCTTCTGCTTATCCTCCAGGGCAACAGGCTCTTCACTTTTATACTCAGAAAAAGGATCACGCAGAGCCGATGCGGCATATTGCACCTTTGGCCTTGAAATACCTGGCTCAGGCGCATCCTGGGCGCTGAGATCAGCGAAAAAAAACAGTATTACTGCTGCGCCGGCTAGATTAACTAAATTATAACGTTTTGAGTTTGCCCTTATCATTTCTTCCTACCCCTTAAAGAATAACGTACTGATCACTAAATCTGCCTTAGTCCCTTCGCCGCGAACTATTCCTTTCTGACTTATCTTCATACTGTCAACGATAAAAATATCCGAATAATTCTCGATCTCACTGATAAACTTCGCCAGCTGATGATAATCCCGTGCCGTCACGCTAAGAGCAAAGAAAAACTCCACGTAGACCCCCCGGTCCTTCTCCTTAAGCGGTTTGATCGAGGCGATACTAACATTTGATTCCTTTACGATATTATTAATGTTATTCATGAATACCGAGATATCCTTCTTTTTGAGCGCATCTTGATACACCGCCAATGACGCTTGCAGCTTCTCGATTTCACTGAGGATCTGATTCTTCCTGATCTGCGCATTCTTTTGTGCGCGCAGGGATTCCAAGCTCCCCCCTTGAAATTTATAGATATAGGCTGCTGCCGCAAGCGCCACTACCACTACCGTAAGGCTCAAGAGTTTATTTTTATGATTATTTATCAACCCTATTATATCCATCCTAGCTTCCTTTTTTGCTGCGGCAGGAGATCACAAAGCGGGTAATCGCCTCCTGCTCGATCTGACTGACCTCTGAAGAAATGATCTTGATCTCAGCAAAATACTTTATAAAAACAGGGGATTGCTTAAGTTTAGACAAGAACTCATTCACGGAATCAAACTCCCGATTACTGTCGCTAAGGTCAACTACTCCTCCCAAGATAAGCACAGCGCCTTCACCCTGCTTCTCGAAGGAGAAATCAACCAGCCACATCCCCTCCCGGACAAGGCGGGGAATCGCATCAAGCACCTCAGTCAGATAAAGCTGCTCCTTGACCAGCTTATCCATTGTGCTTACTTTCTTCCTATAGGTATCAGCCACACCCGTCAACACCTGGTTGCTGCTTTGTGCGTTAACTCCTGCAGCCTGCGTCTCTCTCGCCTTGATCGCCTCTAATTCCTTACGCAGCGGGAGCATCCTGTAGATACCGATCCCGAAAACTGCCAGGCAGATCAACAGCCCAAGGATCACGCTCTTTACATTGATCCTTACACCGGATAACAAGGATGCTATTTCCTTAAGCTCAAGGTTAAGTCCCTTATTTTGAGGGGGCCTCTCTTTTATCCTGGTGATTGTAAATTTCACCCTTAGGCCGGTATTTACCTTATTAAACACAGCCGCTCCGTAGCTCTTGACAAAACTTAAAGAAAAGGGCGCTTCCTTACCTGTATACTTAGCAACATCTATAAACTGCGCGCTTAATCCTGCCTCAGCGGCAAAACTCTCCAGGTCGGCTCTGCGCTCCCCGGGAGAGACAAAATAGACCTTAGCGATCTTCTTTGCCGTAAATTTCCGGTGAAAATAATCCAGTGAAATCCTGATCTCAGATTTCAGCTTTTCAGTGTCCGCTGCTCCATCCTTTACTGCGGCAGGCTGAGCCCCAGAGTATGCAGCGCCTCCCCCGGAAAGGGAAATATCACGGGTAAACAACGGGAAGCCGTCCTCCAAGACCATAACGATCCCCTCATCTTCCTCTTCGCCGTCAATGCATACCAGACAGCTGACCCCCTTAAGCCCGAGCCCTGTGGATTTCAGAAACCTCAATAAAGAAAACCCCGAATACTCCAGATTATTGACTTTTATCCCCAGCTGACTTATGACCGAAGAATATTTCTGCAACACATCCCTCTTTATCCCGGCAAATAGAACCAGATGCCTGCGTGCCTTCTTGTCAGTCTTAAAGTGGAAATCCGTGATCAAGTCCTCAGTCTTAAAGGGGATATACTTTCTGGCTTCGAAGTTAACCGCATTAGCCAGCTCGCTGGGAGGTAAAGCCGGCATCTCAAATGTCCTCACCACCAGATCCTTGCCGGAAAGTGATATCGAAGCATCCTTTGCCTCGATTACGTGCTTCCTTAATTCCTCCTTGATCAAGGCGACCATCTTTACGTCGTCTGGGACCTTCTCCTCTAATTCTCCAGGGGAAAGCACAGAAACCGGGATCTTGGCATTCTGCGCCACCTTCTTGCCCTTAGTCTCGGTTATGCCGATCACCTTCGGCCCGAAATATATGCCAAGTGAACTCATCAGCTATCTCCGCGCTTAGATAAACGCCTTCTGCTCTTCAGCCAGCTATCGATGTCCTTACGGTCAAATCTCCATACCCCGCCCAACTTGATCCCTGATATCTTACCCTGGTGCAGCCAGTTATAAAGGGTCTGCTTCTGCAGGCGCAGGTAATCCGCAAGCTCATCGATATCCATCAATCTAACCATATTAAATCCCGTCTTTATTAAATTTTATCATATTTCATATCCTTTTAAATTAAACCATAAAATTCTTACTTTGTCAAGTAAATATTTACCTAAGCTTACTTATACTTACTTAAGGAAAAGGCCTAATGCGGCCTGAGTTTATCTGATTATATAGATGAAGTAGAAATTACTGGAGGGTATAATCTGTAGTGACTGATATCTGGTAATCTGCATTGACTCCGGGAGGAGCGGGGGTAACCACTATAGTAGTAGTGTTACTGAAGGGGATATCGGGATCGTTCAGGGGGAAGGTCCCCGGCTGATTCCAATTGCCGGTCCTCAGGTTTTCAATCGCGAAGTTCGCTCCGGCAAGAGCCGCATAATATGCCTGGATGCGGCTGACTTTGTGGTGTGTAAAGCGGGATTGGCTCAACATTATCCCCATGATCACGTTAGCCAGTATCGTCACTACCAGCACCGTTCCCAGAACCATCAGAAGAACTACTCCCCTATTGTCTAGGCGGTTCTTAGGCATTCTTGCGCAAGCTGACCTTATAGTCCTCTCCTACCTGACCCACTGAAACGTGGCCCTCGCGGGCCAGCCATCCCAGGCTCATCAGCAGATTATCGCGCGGCTTATTGATCCCTTTAACGAGCTGGGAAAACTGCACGGTTCCATGCTCATCCAGGTAGTGCCAGATATCGCCTGCGACTATCCCGATTTCGGTTATCATATCTACCTCCTGCTTTAATTCTAATCCAAAAACTACTTAAGGTCAATGCTTAATTCTATAATCCCGAGCAGCACGCTGTTACTTGTCGGCCGCGAGGGACCTCTTATTATAACTTGCGCACCTTGGACAGGTAGAGAACTTCTCTTCTTTAGTATTAATATAGGTATAGGTGCAGACTGCGCAATGCCAGATAAAGCGGGGATCCAGGGAGAGGTCCTTTGATTTCTGCTTCTTGGCAAACAGCCAGACGAGAAGTATGATCACCAGAAATAGAAAAAAGAATAATGATATAGCGATCGCGAAGTCCAGCTTAATCATTATTGGCCGACAGGTCGATCTTGACCACCTGCCACTCATCCACCGGGATCTTCCTGCCCTGCGTAGAAAGATAGTGGCCGATGTAGCGCATCGCCAGAAGATCCGCCTCCAGGCTGCCTGATGAGATCTTCCTCCTGATCACCGGATGATCGGTCCGCTCAGGTGAGATCGCCTTGAATTCAAGCTGGATGTGTACGCTTTCCCTATCCCTGAAATAAAGCAGAAAGTGATATGGAAGCTCCGGGTGAAGTACCACCCTGGAGTCCTGACGGGTCCTCTTTATATTTAGGGCTTCAGACCAAGGAATGAAAACCTGCTTCTCGCTGACTAAAGAAAAGCCTGCTGCGGGCTTAAGGCGCTTATCGGAAACCGGATGCTTCTCCTTATTGATCCTGCCTATCTGCTGGCTGATCCTCCCTTTTAAGTAATCCCCGCCGATATAGCTTGGGGAGAAGCTCTTGCGCGCGATAAGGTCCTGGCTCGTCAGGATCTGCCCGATAAAGCGCATATCAGTATTTCCGGCAAAAGGGACCTTCGCGCCAAAGCTAAAACCCAGCAGGCCGAACATCGCTAAGTGGCCCGCTAAAGAAATAAGTATCGTCCTTTTATAGGCAGGCCCCATCTTACTCCTGATTAGTGGCGATATTCACTCCGGAGATCCCCAGATCCCTAGCCATATCCCAGATCTCAACCACCCTTCCCAATGAGGCGCGTTTATCCGCCTTTATCAGCACGGGCTGATCCCTGCCTGAAGCCTGTTTGAAGAGTTTCTTCAGCTCCACGATCGTGACTACCTTGCCGTTAAAATAGGTGATATTCTCCCCCGAAACGATGATCTCAATATTCTCGGACCTTACTACCTCGCTGGTCACCGCCTTGGGGAGCCTCACCTTTATCCCCGGCTGCATGATAAAACTGGAAGTAAGCATAAAGAATATCAGCAGCTGGAAGATTATATCTATCAGCGGCGCGATATCGATCTGACGCAGGCCGTGTTCAAGCTCCATATGTCTTTTAAAGCGCATATCGCCTCCTACTCGGTAAGAAAGTTGACTAGCTCTGTCGAGGACTTCTCCATCTCCAGGATAAAGTTGTTTACCTTACTCACCAGGTAGTTGTAGGCTACGAATGTCGGTATCGCTACGATCAGGCCCGCTACTGTCGTCAAGAGCGCCTCCCAGATCCCTCCGGCTAAGTCACCCGGAGATACCGGATGGAAGCTCGTCGCTTTTGCCTGGATGATCTGAAAACTTGTCACCATCCCCGTAACCGTACCCAGAAGCCCCAGTAACGGTGAAATATGCGCGATCGTTGCCAGGATATTTAAATTTCTCTCCAGCTTAGGGATCACATATAATGATGCATCCTCTATGGATTCCTTTATCTGGGGGCGCGGACGGTCATACTTTAAGATCCCCGCCTTAAGGACGTGCGAGATCGGGTTATTCGTATTATCGCAATGCTCAAGCGCCTCTTTAATCTCATGCCGCTTGATCTTCTCCAGGATCTCACCCAGGAACCTGCGGTTGTCAAGTTTGATCTTACGCAGGTGCCAGACCTTCTCCAGAATAATCGCCAGCGCGAAGATCGAACACAGCAGTATCGGCCACATGATCGGCCCGCCGGCTAAAAATACCTGCCAGAAACTCATCTGATATAGATCCATATACCCTCCTAAATGAGCGCATAACTTACGAACACGATAGTGTGAGTAAGTTATAAGCGCGAATTTATCCCGAAGCCTGCGCAGAAAATTCCAAAGGAATTTTCAAGCGTTTAGGCAAGGGATATCATCTCTTCTTTAGCACCGCGATCCTCTCGCGGGCGTACCTTGCCTCCTCAATATCCATTGATGCCACCCGCTCATAGATCTTCAGCGCCTCCCGGAAATCCTCATTATCTTCATAGATCACTGCCACGCGTAAAAAAGCTTTTGCGGTCAGGGCGCTATCTTCTGCGTAAAGATAACTCACCTTCATATAATTCTCTATCGCCTCCTCCAGAGCGCCTTGCGCCTGCAGCGTCTCTGCGATCTTAAACTGGATCTCCGGCATATCCTTAACCGGAACCAGATCCAGGCTCTGTTGATAATAATCAAGCGCGCCCTTAAAATCATTCTCCCTGGCGTAGACCCCGGCGATCTTAGGATAGATCAAAGGTTTCAGGTTCGGAAAGTACTCAACCGCCTCCTTATACATCTCCAATGCCAGGTCGATCCGATCCTGCTTAACGTAGATGTTTGCGATCGCAACAGCAGATGTCCCGGACAGGTCTGACCTGCCGGACTCAAGGACCTTACGGAAATTTCCAACCGCTTCTTCATACTGTTGCTCTTCTTCATAGGTGGAACCGATAGCATAGTAACAGGAAGCGATCAGGTTACTGTCAGGAAAATCCCCTATTAGCGAAGAGAAATAGCGTCGTGCCAAGTCCGGCTGATCATGCCGGTAATAATACTCTCCAAGCCACCACATCACCTCTGCGGTCAGGCGCGAATCCGGGTACTTTGAGCGCAGGGCCTTGAACTTACTCATCGCCTCCTTCTCATTACCCATCTGGTAGAAGCAATCGGCGATCTCAAACTCCGCCTTCTGCACAAGCTCAGCATCACGGCTGTACAACCTGATGATATCCTTAAAGACCTCTACCGCTTCGGGGAATTTTCCTACATTATAAAGACTGGCTCCCAGTAAATACATCGCCTGCGGCCGGAGGTTACTCTCTGTAAACTCTACCTGGAACCTCTCCAGGATATCCCTTGCGTATGCGTAATCCTCTTTTTGAAAATAGGAGAGTCCCTGCGCATAGGATGCATCATCGAGGAGCTTTGAATCTGGGAAATTGCTCTTTAAGGTCGCAAAGGCGATTGCGGCACCACTATAATTTGCGCTCTTAAGCAGCGTAACGCCCATCTGGTATTGAACGTAATCGCTGTAAAGACTGTCCGGGTAATCTTCTAATATCCGGTCATAGGCCTCCCTGGCCGAATCAAAATCTCCCAGATCATGGTAGGTATCTCCGATGTGACAGAGGGTGGAGACCTTGACCGTCTTATCGTCTGTCTCCTTGACGATCTTTTGAAATTCACTGATCGCCTCCTTAAATTCCCCGTCCTTCAGATGCGACCATGCCAGGCCATAGTGTAATTTGTCTAATGATTCCTGCGCAACGGAATCTCTTCCACGCTCCAGCGCCTCCCGGTAGGTCTCCTTCGCCAGAGAGAATTTCGCCAGATTATAATATGAGTCGGCTTTACCAAGATATGCCTGAATCGCTACGTCAGGATCCTGCGTTAAATCCAGTAGTCGTTCATAAATGCCGGCAGACTCTTCAAACCTCTGGGTTTCAAACATCAATACCGCCTGGCCCAGAAGCAACGCATCCAGGCTTACCCTCTCGAGTTTCGCCTGATCGATTTCGGCAAACGCTTCTTCGGCTCGATCAAATCTGTTCAACTTCAGATGACACCAGCCCACCCCAAGCTGGGACAAACCTTTAATATTAGAGTCTGTTACAGTAGAGATCACTTTGGAATACCCTTTGATCGCCTGTTCAAAATCATTCAGGTAGTACTCTGCTTCTGCCAGATAAAAATACAGGTAGGCCTGCCGCTGGATATCACCGGAATAGGCCTTAAGCGAACTGCTCAATCTCTGTTTAAGCGCCTCGTAATCCTTGATGTTGTAGAGACACTCTAATATTTTAAAGGAGGCATCCTCTGCCTGCTGCGCGCCGGGAAAATCCTCCTCGACCACTTTAAAATTCTTAAGCGCCTCTGCATAATCCTGCCCCTGAAAGAGGCACCAGCCCAATGAATAATACGCGGCCGCCGAATACTTTGAATCGCTAAATTCAGTGATGATCCTGCGGTAATACTCTTGCGCTGTACTGAAATCATTGTTCTTGAAATATACCTCCGCGCTCCAGTAGGTCAGCGCATCCTCATACTCCTTAGCGCTCTTCCTCCTTAAGAGCTCCTGGAACTTTTGCAGCGCCTCCTGAGACCTGTTCTGATGAAAATAACACTGGCCGATTAAAAGATGCGCCTCAGCCGACTTAACCGAAGCAGGGTAATTCTTTAAAAACCGCTCAAGAAGGCTCAGGCTCACCTCATAGAATCCGTCTTCATAGGCCTTCTTAGCGACGAAAAGCGCCTCTTCCTCTTTAGCCTCATCCTGCGCCAATAATTCTGTCGCTGAAGTCCGGATGCTTAAAGGAAACAGAAAAAGCAAAATCACTATTAAAATCAGTTTGCGTTTATGCATAGAAAAAACTATACCACCACTTCACTTTTTAGACAATACTTTTCTCAAAACCTCGCCTGTATAAGACCTCTTGATCTTCGCTAACTCCTCCGGACTGCAGGCGCCGACTAACTCTCCCCCCTTGTCTCCCCCCTCAGGCCCCAGATCGATTATGTAATCTGCGCACTTTATCACCTCGGGGTTATGCTCGACCACCAACACGGTATTGCCCTTATCCACCAGCCTCTGTAAGACAGAGAGCAACTTTTCTACGTCAGCAAAGTGCAGGCCTGTAGTCGGCTCATCAAGGATATAGAGTGTCCTCCCGGTCGAACGCTTACTCAACTCCGATGATAGCTTTACCCGCTGCGCTTCGCCTCCAGAAAGCGTGGTCGCTGACTGGCCGAGCGCGATGTAACCCAGGCCAACGTCGGAAAGAGTAAGAAGTATGTTCTTGATCCTTGGTATGCTTCCGAAAAGCTCCAGCGCCTCCTCTACGGTCATCTCAAGGCAATCGGCGATCGAGGAACCCTTATATTTTACTTCCAGCGTCGCCTGATTAAAGCGCCTGCCGCCGCAGACGTCGCACTTTACGTAGACATCAGGCAGAAAATGCATCTCGATCTTCTTGATCCCGTCGCCTGAGCAGGCCTCGCAGCGCCCGCCCTTGACGTTAAAAGAGAACCTTCCCGGTTTATAGCCCTTTACTTTTGCCTCGGAAAGCCTGCTGAATATATCTCTGATGTAGCTGAAGACCCCGGTATAGGTTGCGGGGTTTGAGCGCGGAGTCCTGCCGATCGGGGATTGATCGACGACGATCACCTTATCGATGTTTTCGATCCCGCTAATCTTACGGTGCGCACCCGGCTTCTCCTTATGACTGTACAACCGCGCGGCTATCCCGCGGTAGAGCGTCTCGTCTATCAGCGTGGACTTTCCTGATCCGGATACCCCGGTGACGCAGATAAAAGTGCCCAGGGGAAACTTCACATCGATATTTTTCAAGTTGTGCTCACTTGCCTTGTGGATCGTCAGACTCTTCCTCTTGCGCCAAGGCCGACGCTCTACCGGTGCCTTAATCGATAGCTCCCTGCGCAGGAATTTTGCTGTAAGCGAATGCCGTGATTTTAAAAGTTCTTGTCTTTGGCCGCAAAATACTATCCTTCCGCCGTGCCTGCCGGCTCCCGGGCCAAGATCCACTATGTAATCGCAAGACATGATCGTAGATTCGTCATGCTCAACGACGATCAGGGTATTACCTAGATCCCTGAGCGTCTTAAGCGTTGCGATCAGCTTCGCATTATCCCTCTGGTGCAGGCCGATACTTGGCTCATCCAGTATATACAAGACCCCGACTAATCCTGACCCCACCTGAGTGGCTAAACGGATCCTCTGTGCTTCTCCTCCGGAGAGCGTGGAACTCTTCCTGTCCAGCGTAAGATACTCAAGCCCGACATCTTTACAGAATGAAAGCTTCTGAATGACCTCCTTTAAGACCTGTCGCGCGATCAAGGCCTGCCTTGGATCTAACTTCAGGCCCACAAAAAAAGTATACGCTTCCTTAATTGACATGCAGGTTATCTCACGGATGTTTTTGCCCCCGATCGTAACCGCAAGACTCTCTTTTCTTAGCCTTGCCCCGTTGCATCCGGGACAGGCAAGAGTCGACATGAACCTGGAGATCTCATGCTTCAGGTAATCACTGTCGGAATCGCGGAATATCCGCTCAAGATGCGGGATCACTCCCTCAAAGGGTTTATCATTTACATAAATATCCGCGCCGTATAGAACCGCCCTTTGCACGGGTTTACTTAATTTATTAAACGGAGTATCCAGGCCAAAGCCCATCTCATGCGCCAGCTCGCGGATCAGCCAACGGTAGTAAAGGATATACCCCCTGCCGCCGCGCTTCCATGCCTCAATAGCTCCGTCGTTTATCGATTTACTCCTATCGGGTATGACTAGATCCCGGTCAAACTCAAACTTGGTGCCTAAGCCATTGCACTCGGGGCAGGCACCATATGGAGAATTAAAAGAGAAGGTGCGCGGCTCGACTTCTGCCAGGCTGATCCCGCACTCCATGCAGGCATACTTCTCGCTGAATGTAAGTTCTTCTTTTTTTTCCGCAGCGCTGACCGTAACGATCACGATCCCCTTGCCCACCTCAAGCGCGGTTTCAATGGAATCAGTGATCCTGGTCTTATTCTTCTCTTCTATGCTGATCCTGTCCACTACGACTTCGATATTATGGATCTTGTATTTGGCAAGTTTGAGCTTCTGCGGCAGCTCATGAATCTCGCCGTCGACCCGGCAGCGGACAAAGCCGGCTTTCTGGACCTGTTTAAATATCTCCTTATATTCGCCCTTCCTCCCCCTGACCAGGGGGGCTAATATCTGAATCTGTGCTCCCGGCGGGCCTTTTAAGATCCTTTGTACGATCTCCTGCGCGCTCTGCCTCTCGATCTGACGTTTGCACTTGTAGCAGTTGATTTTACCTGCCCGGGCAAATAAGAGGCGCAGATAATCGTAGATCTCGGTTTGTGTTGCGACCGTAGAGCGGGGGCTTGACCCAGCCCTTCTCTGCTCAATAGCGATCGCAGGAGACAACCCATCGATTGCCTCGACATCCGGCTTCTGTAATTGATCTAAGAATTGGCGGGCGTAACTGGAAAGGCTCTCGACATATCTGCGCTGCCCTTCGGCATAGATCGTATCAAATGCAAGGCTTGATTTGCCGGAACCGGAGAGTCCGGTGATCACGATCAGTTTATCGCGGGGAAGCTTCAGGGATATGTTTTTGAGGTTGTGCTCTTTTGCGCCTCGTATGACGATCTCATTCATAGCTGGCAAGATTATACCAAAAAAGTAAGCCCCTGTAAATCCAAGATAAATCCGTTTACAGGGGCTTACTTTACGCTATTCTTCGTTAGCGTTATCTTCTCTTTTTTTTCTTTCTGCCGCCTCTCTTCATCTTTGCGCAGCAGACATCCCCCTTCTTGTCAATGAAGTAAAGGTAGCCCTTCTTCCTCTTGACGCCGCACTTTGCGACCTTCTTCGGACTGCCGCCTTTCTTCTTACCTCTTGCCATTTTTGCGCAGGAGATATCGCCTTTCTTGTCGATATAATAGAGGAAGCCTTTCTTCCTCTTTATACCTACTTTCATCAGCTTCTGTGCCATGTCTATATTCACCCCCTCTCCCTATTATAGATTTACTAATTTCCTACCTTCATCGGTTGTAATGCCTGTTTTAATGTCGCCACCGCAGAGAGCACCGCAAGATAACTTGTCTTGGGGTTATCCGGGTGGATCACGTTCTCCGTGCGGGCGGTTATCCTGCCCGCCTCGGAATCTATCTCGATCTCATGGATATTCCGCTTAATGCCGGGGCAGGCTATTATGCGCACCAAAGTCTTTTCTGCCCCGATACCGGCGATACTTAGGGTTGCTGCGACGTTGATATTTTTGGGGAGCTTCTTCACCGCCAGAAAAGCAGGGCCCTCAAAGATCACCGTATCCTCCTTGATCTTTTCGAGGTTTATCTTCTTCTTTAATAGATAGGCAAGGCCCAGGAAGCCCTTAGGAGGCTTGCGGGTCGTCAGGACAACCGACTTGATCTTGCTGCAGCTGGCCGCCTTTAACCCGTCAATGCCGCAGATTGCGCCCGAGGGGATATATAATTTCGCCCCCTTCTCTTTGGCTAATGCCTCCAGCTCCCGGTAATGATCAAGGATCCCCCCCACGCTCATCACCATGACATCCCTGCGCGCAGAAAGGCTCTTTTTGGCGATCTCATAGGATGAGGCGGCAGCTGTCGCCTCGATGATCAACTGCGACTTGCTGATCAGCTCCTCAAGGCTCAAAAGCGCTAACTTTTTATTCTTATGCAGAGCCGCCAGCTGATAGGCCTTCTTTGTCAAGGTATCATAAAAGCCGCACAGACGCGCCTCTTTAGAAAAATCCTTAGCAATGGTCTTTGCAAGGGATGATCCGATCGCTCCGCACCCTGCTATCCCGATCTTTAAAAAGGCACTTTTCTTCATCAGCAATTAACGGTAATATTGTCTATCAATCTCTTCCTGCCTACCCACACTGCAAGCGCGATCAACACCCTGCCCTTTAAACGCTTAAGCGGCTTCAGTGATTCCGGATCAACGATCGATATATACTGGACCTTGGCGCTTCTACTTTTCTTGATCTCGCTGCGCATCTTTGCAACAATGATCCTGGCGTCGCGCCTGCCGCTTTTGATCAGCGAGCGGGCAAGACCTATGGCGTGATATAAAACCAGCGCCTCGGAACTCTCCTTTTTGCTCAAATAGGCGTTGCGGGAACTCAGCGCCAGTCCTTGCGAATCCCGGACGATCGGTAATACCTTTATCTTAACCGGGATATTCAGGTCCTGCGCTATCCTCTTTATGATTGCCGCCTGCTGGGCGTCCTTCTGCCCGAAGTAAGCCCGGTCAGGCTGCGCTATATTGAAGAGCTTTGCCACTACTGTTGCTACGCCGTTAAAGTGCCCGGGGCGGAACCTTCCGCACATACGGTCACCCAGTCCCCGAACAGTTAAATATGTCTTGTAGCCTGCAGGGTACATTTCATTTACAGCAGGATAAAAGATAACGTCAACCCTCTCCTTACGGCAAAGCCTTAGGTCTTTCTTCATGTTGCGGGGATAGTTTTTTAGGTCTTCAGGGGGAGAGAATTGGGTGGGGTTGACAAAAATACTTACGATGACCAGGTCATTTTCTTTTCGCGCACGGCGGATCAGGCTCAGGTGCCCCTCGTGCAGCGCGCCCATGGTCGGCACAAAACCAACCGATCGGCCGCGCTTTTTTGCTCGCACGCTAATCCCTGAAACCATCGCTGCCTTGCGGACTAATCTCAAATTACCTCCAGTAACGGCTTTATTACAAATTCACGCTCGAAGACTCTTCGGTGCGGGATCTTTAGGTCCCTACGCTTAACGATCTTTCCTGAATAAAAAAGTATATCCAGGTCTATTACCCTGGGGCCCCAGCGCGCCCTGCTCTTCTTACGGCCCAGATCTCTTTCGATCCTTTTTAATGCCGAGAGCAGTTTGACCGGCGCTAACTTGGTTTCGACCTTTATGGCAGCATTCAAGAACTTGGGATTGTCTTTCGGCCCGCCTACGGCATCAGATTCAATTATCCTCGAAGACTTGACCACTCTCGTTCCCTTAAGCGAAGCGATCATTTGCAGCGCGCGCTTAATATGCTTACGCCTGTCCCCCAGGTTTGATCCGGCCCCCAGATAACAAACTGCCATTACAATACTTTTTTAAGGCGCAGGATCGCCTCCCTGATCCTCTCTTCAGAAACAGTCAGGGCCATACGGATATAGCCTTCGCCGTATTTGCCAAAACCTACGCCGGGAGTAGCCACAATATCTGCTTTCCCTAAGAGCATCTTTGAAAAACTGATCGAAGTAGTCTTCTTAGGGACTCTTAACCACATGTAAAATGTCGCCTTTGGGGGCTTGGCCTTCCAGCCTAAAGAATTGAGGCCCTCGACCAGACAATCGCGCCTGCGCTGATAGAGATTACACATATTCCCGATATGCTCCTGCGGCCCCTCTAAGGCATCGACTCCGGCCAGCTGGATCGCAGAGAATATCCCTGAATCAATATTGGACTTCACCTTTGCAAGAGCCGCAATCAGATCGGCATTACCGCAGGCCCAGCCGATACGCCAGCCGGTCATATTGAATGTCTTTGACAAGGAATGAAATTCTATTCCCGCGACCTTGCCCCCCTCCACCTCTAAGAAACTTAAGGGCCGGTATCCGTCATAGCAAAGCTCAGAATAGGCCAGGTCAGAGATCACAATGATCTTCTCCCTGCGCGCAAACTCCGCTACCTCCCGGTAAAAATCAAAATCAGCGATCGCCGCCGTAGGATTGTTAGGATAATTAAGAAAGAGTATCTTCGCTTTCTTAAGGACAACAGGGGGTATCTTCTTTAAATCCGGCAGGAAGCCATTAGACTCACGCAGCGGCAGAAGATATGGCTTTCCACCGGCTAATATTGTGCCGCCCTTATAAGGAGGATAGCATGGATCCGGTACCAGGGAATAATCTCCGGGGTTTAAAAATGCCAAAGGAAAGTGTGCGATCCCCTCCTTCGAGCCGATCAAAGGCAGAATCTCCCGCTCGGGGTCAAGTTCTACGCTAAAACGCTTGCGGTACCAGGCAGCGATCGCCTGACGTAAGGCAGACATTCCCTGATCCAGGGCATAACGGTGGTTAGCAGGGTCCTGCGCCGTCTGATGGAGCCGCTCGATGATGTGACTGGGCGTCGCCTGATCAGGATCCCCGATCCCTAAGTCTATAATATCGCGCCCCTCGGAGCGCGCCTTCCTCTTCGCCTTGTCTATCTCTAAAAATAAATACGGCGGGAGTGATTGTAATTTTTTTGAAAGCTTGAACATTGGTTTCCTTTCGCAAAACATAATGGCCATGGCGTTTTCTGAGCGAATGTCGATTTTAGCCAAAGCATGCTTGAGCAATCGAGGGCATCCGAACGCGGAAGCATTCGGACGACGAGCATGTCTGAGCCCGTCCTGGGCGAAGCCCGACGGGCGAGTTGCGCAGGAGCCGAGATTGCGAAAGACCTTTGGCGGCCCAAAGGGCAAAATCGACCCTGAGCGAAGAAAATGCCAGGGACATTATGTTATCAAAGAGCTCTATTTTAATACGTCTTGCATCGAATACAATCCCGCCGGCTTACCCACAACCCATTTAGCTGCTCTCAAAGCTCCTACTGCGAAAAGGTCTCTGGAGTGCGCCTGATGCTTTACCTCGATGCGCTCGGAATTACCGCAGAAGACGATCGTGTGGTCGCCGACGATATCCCCCAACCTCTCAGCATGCACCGGTATCTTGTTCTTGGTGGTATCAGTCAAGAGCTGAGCAAATTTCTTTGCCGTTCCTGAAGGCGCATCCTTCTTCCCTTTATGGTGCGCCTCCATGATCTCGATCCCGTAATCCGGGCCCAATCTCTTTGCCAACTCCGGTACCATCGAAAAAAGCACATTTACCCCGATCGACATGTTCGGCGAAAAGACTACCGGGATCACTTTTGAGGCTTCCTCGAGCTTTTTTGTCTCGGCCTCCCTTAGTCCGGTAGTGCCGATTACTATCGGTTTCTTGTACTTCATGGCGTAATCCAAGTTTGTGGCAGTCGCCTCAGGGATCGTAAAATCCACGAAAACGTCCACCAGAAACAATCCGTCCGGCCCGGATGAAATCTTCAATTTACCAAGCTGTTTTCCGATCTCAGGCGTCCCCTTCTTCTCAAGAGCAAAGTTCACCTCAAAATCATTATCCCTGCGGGCCAGCTCATAGATCCGCCTCCCCATCCTCCCACACACACCCGCGATCCCCAATTTAATCATTACCGTCTCCTAAACTGTTATTGACTATTACGAGGGCTTGTCGAGCAGCACATTAGAAAATTTTTGGCAAATGTACGCGAGGGCTTACGCCGAATGGAGCACTCAGGATTTACGTAAGTCTCTGCGGGAGAGAGGCGTAAACCGTAGCGTACGGCAAAAATTTTCAGTGCTGCGAGACAATGTCCGAGATAATAGTCATTGCCCGCTTATTTCAAAAGACCGTAATCCCTTAAAGCTGCCTTCAACTTCTCCTTATTCTCCGGCAGCATCGAGCTCATCGGCAGCCGAAGGCTCCCCTCACATAAGCCCATTAGCCCCATTGCCGTCTTCACCGGCCCGGGATTTGTCTCGATAAACATCGCCTTTACAAGCGGCAAGAGCTTATAATGCAGCTCCTGCGCCCGGGCAAGATCTCCCTGTTCGTAGGCAGCCACCATATCCGCCACATCGCGCGGAGCGATATTCGCTACTACCGAGATCACTCCGGTACCGCCTATGGCTAATACGGGCAGAGTCAGGCTATCGTCTCCGGAAATCAGGTTAAAGCTCTTTCCGCAGATCGCCCTGATCATAGACATCTGGTCAAGGTTACCGGAGGCTTCCTTTACGCCGACGATATTCTTACATTCATGCGCAAGCTTCCCGATCGTCTCAGGGAGCATATTGATGCCTGTACGTGAGGCGATATTATAAAGGATCAGCGGAATATCCACCGACTCGGCTATTGCCTTAAAATGCTCAAAGACCCCCTTCTGCGTAGGTTTATTATAATAGGGGCATATCTGTAAAGAGGCATCAGCCCCTGCTTTTGCCGCATGTTTTGTAAGCATGATCGCCTCGGAGGTGGAGTTGGAGCCGGTGCCGGCGATCACCGGTACTCTCTTTTTAGACTGCTCTATCGCTATCTCGATCACCCGGTCATGCTCCTGGAAAGAGAGAGTCGCAGACTCACCCGTAGTTCCGCAGGGAACGATCGCCGATGTTCCGTTCTTGATCTGAAAGTCGATCAATTCCTTTAATTTCTTTTCATCCACGCCCTTACTCGTGAAAGGCGTAATAATCGCTACCATCGATCCCTTAAACATAATAAACCCCCTTAGAGATGGTTCTTACTCTTCCCTCAAGCCAAACGTCCGTAATCCTCATTCCTGATCTATTAAAATACACCTTTAATCTCTCGCCGCTCTTCGTCGCTACACTTACCCTGCAGGAACCTTTAGACTTCGGGATCCCGTGCTTCAGGCAGGAGACTACCGCTGCAGCCACCGCTCCGGTCCCGCAGGCGAGCGTCTCATCCTCAACGCCTCTCTCATAAGTCCTTATTTTTATCAGGTCGTTATTGACGATTTCAACGAAATCTGCATTAGTCCCTGCGGGAGCAAACTTCTTGTGATTCCGGATCGCTCTGCCGATCGGTACGACATCGATCTTATCCAGCATTCCGGAAAAGACTACCGCATGCGGTACGCCTGTGTTCAGGAAATTCACTCTTATACTGCGCGCAAGCCTTACCGGCAAGTCAAGCCTAAGCCCCTTAGGATCAGTCAATCGTACCCGCGCCAGATCACCGGCTACCTCTGCATTGATAATCCCCGCCTTTGTCTCGATCCTTGATCTGCCTTTCCCGTAAAAAACAGCCACGCAGCGCGCTCCGTTACCGCACATCTGGGCCTCTGATCCATCGGCATTAAAAACGCGCATCCTAAGATCTGCCCTCCTGGAGTCGCTTATCGCCAGTAAACCATCTGCGCCGATACCGTATTTTCTATCACATAGCCCTCTGGCAAGCCGCTTCAGCTTTGCCTGCGGACCGCTAAGGCCAGCGACGACAAAATCATTACCTGAGGCGACCATCTTAGTAAAGTTTAATTTTCGCATATTAAATACCTAAAAGAAAAGCTGGTATTGACTCGTTACGGATAAGGTCATCCCTGGTCTCTCTCTTTCTGATCACAAAGACCTTGTCCCTTACCACCATCACCTCCTGTGCACGCGGCCGGGAGTTGTAATTACTGGACATGCTGAAACCATATGCCCCCGCCCCCATCACCGCAAGAAGATCCCCCTCTGATAGAAGAGGCAGTTTCCTTGCCTTGGCAAGAAAATCCGCGCTTTCGCAGATCGGCCCGACAACATCGACCTTCTGACCTGGCGCCCGCCTGCCCTGCATCCTTAAAGGCAGGATATTATGATACGCCTCATACAGGGCCGGCCGCATCAGGTCATTCATCCCTGCGTCTACGATCACAAAGGTCTTTTTCGGGCCGGTCTTATTATATAAAACCCTGGTCAAGAGGACGCCGGCATTTCCTACGATGAACCTTCCCGGCTCCATGATGATCTTCAATCCGGTTTTTTTTAGGATCGGCAATACCCTTGAGGCAAACTTTGCCGCAGTCTGTGGAGTCTCGCGGCCATAAACGATTCCTAAGCCGCCCCCGACATTCAGATACTCAATCTCAATACCGGTCTCCCGGAGCTCCGAAGCTAACTTCGCCACTTTGGTTATTGCGGCGACAAATGGCCGGCTTTCGGTTATCTGGGAACCGATATGTATGTGCAGGCCGCAGATCCTTACATTAGGCAGGTTCCCCGCGATGATCATGATCCTGCGCGCTGCCGCAAGATCTATCCCGAACTTATTCGTGAGCTTGCCGGTAGTAATATACTTATGCGTCTTTGGCTCCACGCTCGGATTGATGCGTATCGCCACGTTTGCCCTCTTGTTCAGGCGCTCTGCTATTCGGTCTATATTCTTAAGCTCTGCAAGCGACTCGACGTTAAAGAATAAAATCCCCCGTCTTAAGGCCTCGGTGATCTCTTTAGCGGTCTTGCCGACAGAGGCATAGACGATTTTTCTAGGGTCGCACCCGGCTGCCACGGCACGGTGAAGCTCTCCGCCTGAAACTATATCCAGGCCCGCGCCTTTATCCACCAGGGCCTTTAGGATCGCCAGGTTTGAATTAGCTTTTACTGAGTAACAGATCAGCGGCTTGACCTGCCTGAAGGCCTGTTTTAGTTTCATGAAGTGGCTGATCAGGGTATGGTAGCTATAGACGTAAAGCGGCGTGCCAAAACGCTCGGCTAAGCCCTCAAGCCTCACCCTTTCACAACTCAGACGGTTGCTTATATACTTAAATTCGTGCATTTTATCCCTTTCTTAAGATCTTGCTCCAGAACTTAAGCTGCCTATTTACCTGCCCCGGGCTTGTTCCTCCGTATGAATTCTTCGAATTCACCGATGCCTGAGCATTCAAGATCTTTTTTAGGTCTGGCGAAATCTTTCCGCAATATCTTTTGAGCTTCGCAACAGAGAGCGACGATATCTTCTTATCCCTATCCAGGCACTCTTTGACCATCCTGCCCACGATATCATGCGCCGCCCTATAAGACTCGCCCTTCCTGATCAGGTACTCAACGATATCAACCGAAAAGAGTGACTCATCGGAAAGTTTCGCAGCCACCGACTCCTTTTCGATGATGATATTGCCGAAGAGCGCGATGAAGATCTCGAGCATGCCTTTAAGCGTATCGATCGAATCAAAGAGAGGCGGCTTATCAAGCTGCATATCCCGGTTATAAGACAAGGGGAGCCCCTTCATCAGCATCAAAACGCTTGATAGGTCGCCGTGGATCTTGCCGACCGAACCTCTGATCAACTCAAGCACGTCCGGATTCTTTTTGTGCGGCATAATGCTCGATCCGGTGCAAAAGGAAAAATCTATATCGATAAAATTAAACTCTTTTGTCGACCAAAGGATCAGGTCCTCCGCGATCCTTGAAAGATGGATCGAGAGTATCGCCAGATCTGAGATCGTCTCGATAATAAAGTCTCTGTCGCTGACGCTGTCAAGGCTGTTCCTTGTCAGTGATTTGAATTTTAACTCACGCCTCACCTGCTCCCTGTCGATCGAAAGGCTCGTGCCCGAAAAGGCGCAAGAGCCAAGCGGCATGACATCCAGCCTTATCTTTGAATCCTTCAACCTCTCTTTATCCCTCTCTAGATTTTCAACGTAAGCTAAAAGGTGATGCGCAAACAATATACACTGCGCTACCTGCAGATGGGTATGGCCGGGGATGATCACCTTTTTATTGCTCTGAGCAAATTTCACTATTGCCCTCTGGAGAAGAACGAGCATCTCTAACAGTTGATCTACCTCATCCTTCAAGTACATCCGCACATCAAGGGCGACCTGGTCATTTCTGGAGCGCGCGGTGTGTAGTTTGTCCGCGACCTTACCGATCTTCTTCTTCAGCGCTGTCTGGATATTTGAATGTATATCCTCTGCATTAGGATCGAATTTAAATCTATTGGCCTTCAGATCCATTAAGATCCCCTTAAGGCCCTTTACGATCCGGGCAGCCTCTTTTGGCGGTATGAGTCTCTTCCTGCCCAGCATATTCGCATGCGCGATACTGCCGATACAATCAAACTTTGCCAGCCGCTTATCAAAGGATATGCTGGAAGTAAACTTATCCGTCAGCGCGCTGCTCCCCCTTGCGAATCTCGTTCCCCACATTTTCTTTGACATTCAA
The DNA here is from genome assembly GCA_042577285.1 of Candidatus Omnitrophota bacterium. Classification (GTDB taxonomy): domain Bacteria; phylum Omnitrophota; class Gorgyraeia; order Gygaellales; family Profunditerraquicolaceae; genus JBHPDM01. Next base: position 1,454 of record JBHPDM010000001.1, on the reverse strand, counting down.
GTCTCCTTGCTTATCTCCCCAACATAGCTTATTTTGTCGTGGGTCAGTCCCCTTCGCACGTGAGCCCTCTATTTTTTATAGGGCATTCCCCAGATCTTAATAAATCCTTTGGCCAGATTCTGGTCGAACTTGTCACCCTTACCGTAAGTGCTTAATTCCTTTTTATAGAGTGATTTCATTGATTTTCTTGCTACCGGCGTACAGCTGCCCTTGAATAATTTCAGTTTAACTGATCCTGTGACATTTTTCTGGGTAGAGGCGACGAAATGATCAAGCGCATCCTTTAATCCGCAGTACCATAGCCCGTAATAGACTAATTCTGCGTATTTCAATGCTATGCCTTCCTTAAAATGCGACAGCTCTCTGTCCAGGACCAGGCTCTCCAACTCCTTATGTGCAGCATAAAGGATGGTCGCTGCCGGCGCCTCGTAGATCTCCCTTGACTTTATCCCGACCAGCCTGTTCTCCACCAGATCGCTCCTGCCTACTCCGTGCAGGCCGCCGACCTGATTCAGGTGCGCGATCAGATTCGTCAACTTATAAGCCTTGCCGTCTAATTTCTTCGGCACCCCCTTCTCAAAGTAGATCTCGACATACCTGGGGTACGTCGATGTCCCGGTCGGCCCCTTGGTGACAAGATACGCGCTCTCCGGAGGCTCCTGCTGCAGATCCTCCAATACTCCGGCCTCAATACTCACTCCCCAGATATTCCTGTCAATGCTGTAGGGCTTCTTCTTTGTAACATCTATAGGTATATCATAAGTCTTTGCGTACTCGATCTCCTCCTCCCGCGAACTGAACTCCCACTCCCGAAGCGGCGCGATGATCTCCAGATCCGGATCCAGGACGCCTATAGTGACTTCAAGCCTTACCTGATCGTTCCCCTTGCCGGTACACCCGTGAGCCACGGCATTCGCTTTCTCCTTGTGCGCGATCGCGACAAGGTGCTTGGCGATCAAGGGCCTGCTTAAGGCCGTACCCAGAAGATACTTCCCTTCATAGACAGCATTCGCCTTTAACGTAGGCAGGATAAAATCCGTGACGAACTCATCCTTGAGATCCTTAATGTAGACCTTGGATGCTCCGGCAGCATAACCCCGCTCCTGTACCGGGCCAAAATCATCATTCTGGCCGACATCAGCGGCAAAACAAATCACATCCCACCCCTGCTCCTGCAGCCATTTGATCGCGCAGGATGTATCCAGTCCCCCGGAATATGCCAGTACTACCTTCTTCATATTTTGCTCTCCAATTAATGCTTAGACAATCCCCGGCCGCAGTGCTTTATCTTAGTAACTTGATCAGAATGGCTTTCTGCACGTGCATCCTGTTCTCGGCCTGATCGAATACTACCGAGTTCTTACTGTCGATGACCTCGTCAGTTATCTCATCGCCTCTATGCGCAGGCAGGCAGTGCATTACCAGTACATCTTTCCCTGCCTGCTTGATCAACT